>NZ_JADQDD010000366.1 GCF_019263595.1 Pseudonocardia sp. KRD291
CGCCGTGCCGGCTACACCATCGTCGACACCGACATCCATCCCTCGTGCCCGCCCGCCGAGCTGCTCTCCCGGCTCGACGCGCGCAGCAGGCGCCGGTGGGAGCTGCTCGGCATCCGGGTGCCCAGCCCGCCCGAGGTGTACCCCCGGGTGCGCAACTCCGGGTTCCGGATGGACTCCTGGCCCGAGGGCGCCGCGCCGGGGAGCAACCTGCAGATGGTCCGCGACCAGCTGCTCGACGAGTTCGACATCGACCACGGCGTGCTGATCCCGCTGCAGGCCCAGACCTACGGCGCCGAGACCCCGGAGTACGCCGCCGCGCTGTGCCGGGCGCTCAACGACTGGATGTCCGAGACGTGGCTCGACGCCGAACCGCGGCTGCGGGCCTCGATCGCGGTGCCGCTGGAATCGCCCGAGCTGGCGGCGGCGGAGATCCGCCGCCGGGCCGGTGACCCCCGGTTCGTCCAGGTCCTGCTCGCCACCGGCGGCGAGGCCGGGTTCGGGCGCAGGCGGTACTGGCCGATCTACGCCGCGGCCGCGGAGGCCGGCCTGCCGGTGGCCGCGCACACCGGTGGCCTGGAACAGCACCGCGGAGCGGGCTGGCCCTCGTTCTACCTCGAGGAGCACGTGTGGAACGGCAACATGATGGGCGCCCTGGTGACCAGCATGCTGTGCGAGGGCGTGTTCGCCGAGTTCCCCGGGCTCGACCTGCTCTGCGTGGAGGGCGGGGTGGCCTGGGCGGCCCCGCTGATGTGGGCGCTCGACGACGCCTGGGCGGCTCTGCGCGAGGACGTTCCGCACATGGTGAAGCCGCCGTCGGAGTACCTGCGCGAGCACCTGTGGTTCACCACGCAGCCGATCGAGGAGCCGCGGGACCCGGAGCAGATGGCCGCGACCATCCGGCACCTCGGGCTGGGTCAGCGGATCATGTTCGCCTCCGACTACCCGCACTGGGACTTCGACTCGCCGCGGGCCGCGCCCCGGATGTTCCCGGCCGATCTGCGCACCCGGATCATGGGGTCCAACGCCTGCCGGCTCTACGGCCTGCCCGAGCGGGACGCGTCGTGAGCGCCCCGGTCACCGTGCGCGGCGTCGACACCGACGTGCACTGCGCCCCGGCCTCGCTCGTGGACCTGCTCCCGTACCTGGACACCTACTGGCGCAGCTATGTCTCCGAGGGCGGGGTGAGCCTGTCGCCGAGCCAGGGCGGGGCGTACCCGCCCGCGATCGGGCTCGGGGGTACGCCCGCGCACCGGCACCCCGAGCTCGACGAGCGGGTGCTCACACCGTCCGGTGTGGACGCCGCGGTCCTCACCTGCACGACGGCGTTCCACACCAACCGCAACCCGTACTACGAGGCCGCGCTGTGCCGGGCGGTCAACGACTGGCTGCTCGCGCAGTGGCAGGCCGGTGACCCGCGGCTGCGGGTCGCGATGGTCGTGCCGACCCTGGACACCGACGCGGCGGTGCGTGAGATCGAGCGGCTCGGCCCGGACCCTGCGGTCATCGCGGTGCTGCTGCCGGTGCGCACGGACTCACCGTGGGGCAACGTCACCCACCGCCGGCTGCTCCGCGCCGCCGCCGCGCACGGGCTCGTGGTCACCCTGCACGCATGGGGGCGCGGCGGCCAGGCACCCAACGCCAGCGGCATGACCCACAGCTACCTGGAGGACTACCTGGCGAACTCCCAGGTCGTGGCCCAGGCGCAGCTGACCAGCCTGGTCACCGAGGGGGTGTTCGCCGAGCTCCCCGAACTGCGGGTCACCGTTGCCGAATGCGGCTCGACGTGGCTGCCGACCCTGCTGTGGCGGTTCGACAAGGACTGGAAGGGCGTCTGGCGCGAGGTCCCGTGGGTGGACCGGCCGCCCTCGGAGATCGTGCGCGCGCACGTCCGGTTCACCACCGCGCCGATCCACCTGCCGCCCGCCCCGGAACAGGCCCGGGAGGTGGTGGACATGCTCGGTCCGGAGCTGCTGATGTACGCCAGCGACCACCCGCACGAGCACGGCCCCGGTGCCGAACGGCTGCAGGCGGTCCTCACCCCGGCCGAGCGCGACGCCGTCCGGGGCTCCACGGCCACCGACTGGTACCGGTTGTCGTGAGCCCGGCCGAGCCCGCCGAACATACCCACGACGTCGCCGTCTCCTCCGGCGCCCGGATCCGGGTACGGACGGCCGGGACCGGCCCCGCGCTGCTGCTGCTGCACGGCTGGCCGCAGACCTCGCGGATGTGGGACCGGGTGTCGCCCGGCCTCGCCGCGGAGCACACGCTGGTACTGGCCGACCTGCCCGGCTACGGCGACAGCCTGCTGCCGCCCGGGGCCGCGGTGGCGGCGTCGGGCAAGCGGTCGATGGCCCGGGACATGATCGAGGTGATGACCGCGCTCGGGCACGGGTCGTTCGCGGTGGCCGGCCACGACCGGGGCGCGCGCTGCGCCTACCGGATGGCCCTCGACCACCCGGACCGGGTCACCGCACTCGCCGTGCTCGACGTGCTGCCCACCGCCGACGTGCTGGCCCGCGCCGACCACCGGTTCGCCCGCGGCGCCTGGCACTGGTTCCTGCTCTCCCAGCCGCACGACGTACCCGAGCGGCTCGTCGCCGCCGAACCCGAGGCCGTGCTGGGGCGGGGGCTGGCCGGCGTCTGCGACCCGGACGCGCTGGACGCCTACCGGGCGGCCTGGACGCGGCCCGAGGTGGTGCACGGCATGTGCCAGGACTACCGCGCCGGGTTCGACGTCGACCTCGCCGACGACGAGGCCGACCGTGGGCTGCGGACGATCCGGTGCCCGACGCTGGTGCTCTGGGGTGAGCGGGGCCCGCTCGGGTCGGCTCCGGATGTCCTCGAGGTGTGGCGACGCTGGGCGCCCGCGGCGCACGGTAGGTCGCTGCCGACCGGGCACCACCTGGCCGAGGAACGGCCCGATCTCGTCGGTGCGGAGCTGCGCGGGTTCCTCCGGTCGTCGTCGCCGGTCCGGGCGTGACGCCCGCAACCCGCCCATGACCTGCGGGTATCCACATCGGTGATGGCATTCAGGCGGATCGTCTATTTCCGCTGCGCGCGCCGCGTTCCTAGCGTGTGTCCCACGTCGCACTCACTCACCCGAGCGATCCGCGCCGCACCACCCGCAACGATGCGAGGAGATCCATGGTGTCCACCACCCACCTCCGGGGCGTGCCCCGGGCGGGCCGCCTGGTCCGGATGTGCGCTGCTCTGCTGGTCGGTGGCACGCTGCTGGCCGCCTGTGGCGGTGGCGAACAGGCCGCGGAGGGACTCGACGAGGTCACGTTCCTCAACGTCCTGCCCCTGGAGAGCCTCTCGTTCTCCCCGGAGATGATCGCCGACACGAAGGGCTTCTTCACCGCGCGCGGGCTGGACGTGACGTTCCAGGCGACCCAGGGGTCGGCGCCGTCGATCCAGACGGTGCTGGCCGGGTCGGCGCTGATCACGCGGATCGGCGACATCGAGACGATGATCGCGGCCGGGACCCGGGACGCGCCCCTGGTCGCGGTCGGCGAGGTGATCCACTCGGGCACCATCCGGATGGTCTCCACCGAGGCCAGGCCGATCACCCGGGCGGCGGACTTCCGGGGCAAGCTGGTCGGGACGCCGTCCGAGGGCGGCACGAGCTCGATCACCCTCGACCTGGTCGCCGGGTCCGCCGGGATCAAGCCCGACGAGGTGCGCCGCCAGGTCGTCGGCCTGAGCCCGGGTGTGTTCGACCTGCTGACCGGCGGCCGGGTGGACTCCTACATCGTCTCCCTCGACACCGCCGTGCTGCTGCAACAGACCCGGCCGGAGGCACTGGTCTACGACCCGAACACCGACATCCGCGCCGGATCCCAGGTCTATGCCACCTCCAAGGAACAGGCGCAGGACCCGGAGAAGCAGGACCAGCTGCGCCGCTACCTGGCCGCCATCCAGGACGCGACGCAGTTCATCGCCGCCGACCAGGCGAACGGCTACGCCGAGACCATGCAGCTGATCAACTCCAAGTACCAGGTGCCGGCCCTGAAGAACCCGAAGATCGCCACGGCCGCGCTGGACGCCTACGTGGCCTCCTACCAGGCCGGGGACAGTCCCGTCGGGATCTCCCCGCAGCGGTGGGCGGCCACCTACGCCGAGGTCTCCCGGATCGGGCAGGCCCCACCCGGGCTGGACCCGAACGCGTGGATCGACACCTCCCTCGCGCCCGCGGCGAACCCGTGAGCGCGCACCACCGGCGCGGCCGGCCGCACCGACCCGAACGAGGAGTACGGCGATGACCCAGCAGACGGTGGCCCGCAGCGAGGCCGCACCGGACCACGGCGGGGCCGTGGGCCTGCGCGTGAGCGGGATGGACAAGATCTACCCGACCCGGCGCGGCCGGGTGGAGGCGTTGCGCGGCATCGACCTCGACATCGGACGCGGTGAGTTCGTCTCGCTGGTGGGCCGGTCCGGGTGCGGCAAGACCACCCTGCTCCGCGTGCTCTCCGGGCTGCTCCCCCCGACCGCGGGCACGGTGGAGGCCGGTGGCCGCCCGGTGTGGGTGGACGGCCGTCGGGACGACGCCGCGTTCGCCTCGTTCGGGTTGGTGTTTCAGGAGGCGAATCTGTTTCCGTGGTTCTCGATCACCGACAATGTGGCGTTGCCGTTGAAGCTGCGCGGGGAGTCGACGTCGTCGCGGCGGGCTCGGGCGCGGGAGCTGTGCGGGATGGTCGGGTTGTCGGGGTTCGAGGACAGCTATCCGCGGGAGCTCTCGGGTGGGATGCGGCAGCGGGCGGCGATCGCGCGAGCGCTTGCCTGTGACCCGTCGGTCCTGCTGATGGACGAGCCGTTCGGTGCGTTGGACGCCCTGACGCGGGACCGGATGAACCTGGAGCTGCAGGAGATCCACGCCGCGTCGGGGGCGACGGTCGTGTTCGTGACGCACTCGATCCCGGAGGCGGTGTTCCTCGCCGACCGGGTGGTGCTGCTGACGCCGCGTCCGGGCCGGATCCGGTCGGTGACCGAGGTGGGGTTGGCGCGTCCGCGGTCGATGGAGACCGAGACCGGCGCGGGGTTTCAGGACATCGTGCGCGGCCTGCGCCGCGAGCTTGACGAGGAGAGCTGACGTGAGCATCACCGAGGAGAAGCGCTCCCCGGCCGGCGCCGCACCGGGCGCCGGTTCCCCCCAGGCCGGCGAGGGCGAGCGCCTGTGGATGAAGCGGCTGCCGTGGATCAGCGGCCCGGTCATGCTGGTGCTGCTGGTCGCCGTCTGGCAGTTCACGGTGTCGGTCGTCGGGGTCTCGGAGTACATCCTGCCCGCGCCGCTGGCGGTGCTGGGCGCGCTCGGGGAGCTGATGACGGGCCCGGACATCTGGGGTCATATCGGGATCACGTTGTTG
>NZ_JADQDD010000367.1 GCF_019263595.1 Pseudonocardia sp. KRD291
CGCGCGGCGGGCGGGTTCACCCACCGGGCGAACTCCGCGCTGGCCGCGGCCGACCCGGGCATGTCCGTGCCGGACGCCCTGGCCGAGGTGCGGGCGTTCGCCGCCGAGCACGGGATCGCGCCGGTCGTGGCTGCCCCGGAGGGCTCGCCGTGGTCGAACCGGGTACGGGAGGCCGGCTGGGTGCTCGAGGCCGGACGTGCGGAGGGTTCGGAGGTGGCGACGCTGGTCGCGGACCTGGACGGGCTCGCGCGGGCAGGCGCCCCCGGCGGTGGCTTCGGAACTGGCGTCGGCACCACGTTCACCGCCGTGCCGCCGGCCGCGTGGTGGGACCTGTTCGGGGAGACCCCGGACGACCCGGTCGCCGCGACGCGGGATGCGGTGCTCGTCCCCGGACCGGACGGGCCGGAGTCCGGCTTCGGCCTGGCCCGCCGCGGCGGTCCGGAGAACGAGGCCGGGGGCGGGCCGGCGCTCGGCGCGGTCCGGGCGACCGTCGTGGCCGACCACCTCTACCTGTCCCGGCTGCACACCGACCCCGCGGCGCGGCGCACCGGCGTCGCGGCCCGGCTGACCGCGGACGCCGCCGCGTGGGGCCTGCGGCGGGAGGCCCGGTTCGCCGTGCTGCAGGTCGCGCTGCACAACGAGGCGGCCCGCGCCCTCTACGCCCGGCTGGGCTGCACCGAGCACCACCGCTACCACTATCTGGTGCCCGGGCCGGACGCATCGGCCTGAAACCGCACGCCACCGGTCAGGCGCCCGGTCAGGACTGGGCGAGCCCCCGGCGGGTCAGCCACAGGCGCCCGGCCCGGGCCGAGCGCTTGAGACCGGACCACTCCCCCAGGTACTTGCCCAGCACCCCGACGACGGGCAGCAGGCCGAGCCACTCGTGGTAGAAGCGGCCGTGCGGGCGCTTGTCCAGCTCGTCCTCGACCGACCACAGTGCCCGGCCGAGACGCCATACCGCGGATCCGACCCGGCGCAGCGTCGTCCCGGCGCCGCGCCCTCCGCCGTGCAGGTCGCCGGTCAGCTCGGCCGCCTTCGCGTCGGCGGCGGCGTCGTCCTCCGCGCTCAGGTTCTCGACCGGGGCGATGTCGCGCCGGAACAACACCGAGGCGAGCAGCGAGACGAGCTGGCGCTCCTCGCGGACGCCGTGCTCGCCGGCCACGGCCACCAGCAGCAGCCCCTGCCCGGCCGCGCCCACCGCCGCCGACACCGGCAGCGTGCGGGCCAGCGCGCCCCCGAGACCCGGGATGGCGGCGATCAGCGTGGTGAAGCGACCGACCCGGTAGACCCACCAGTGCTCGCGCTGCTCGACGTCCATCGCCGCCCAGGCCGACGTACCCGGCACCTGCACCGACGCGAGCGCGTCGAGGATCTTGTCGGAGAGCGTGCGCTCCTCCGGCTCGACCTCGGTGCCGGCCACGGCGTCCGGGCCGACGCGGGACCGCAGCCCGAACGGGTCGGTCTCGCGCAGCCCGTCGAGCACCGGCCGGGTGGCCCGGACGAACGGGCGCAGGATGGTGACGATCGCGTCGTCGCTGATCGGGCCCCTGCTGGTCGAACCGCTACCGGTCGGGCCGTTCTCGCTCACGGTCGCGCCTTCCTGGTGGTCGTCGCCGGACCGGTCCCGGCGCCGGGGCGTGCCCCCGCAGCCTCCCCGGCCAGGCGGTCGACCGCCCGCCGGAAGCAGACCATGCCGACGGCGACGCCGGTGAACAGCAGCAGCAGCGTCTGCCAGCTCAGCGGCAGCAGCATGTCCCCGCCGGGGCCGAAGGCACCCACGACGGCCGTGGTCAGGAACCAGACCAGGATCGGCGCGGCAGCACCGCCGGCACTCGGCAGTTCGGCGACCGTGGCGCGGACCAGCCACGGCATCGTCAGCAGGATCATCAGCGTCCCCGCCGGTACCGGCACCGGGCCGATGTAGAGCGACTGGAACATCAGCTCCAGCACCGCCAGCAGGATCGAGATCACCAGCAGCGCCAGCAGCATCGGTGTGCGGGTCACGGGTCGATCCCTTCGAACAGGTCGGTCTCGGCCCGGCCGTGCCGCTCGGTCAGGTAACCGGGGCCCGCCCCGGCGAGCACGAACTCCTCGACCCCGAGCATCGGCTGGGCCACCTCGTTGCTCATCGCGTAGACGACGAACCCGGGGTCGGCCGGGTCGTCCCAGACCGAGATCTGGGTGGCGTGCGCCCGCATCGCGGCGACCCGCGCGGCCCGCGCCGGCGAGACGTCGATCCGGGTGGTGACCTCGGTGTCGGCGACGCTGGGCAGCTCGTCCGGGCCGGGCTCGGTGAACGGGAGCCCGGACCGGCCGGTGAGCCGGGCGATCCCGGCGTCGAGCTCGGAGCGGGACTGCACGGCGTAGTACAGCTTCGCGACGACGTCCGGCCGGGCCGCGGCGGCGGCCGCGCAGATCTCGTGCACGCGCACGTGGTCCGGGTGCCCGTACCCGCCGTCGTCGGCGTAGCCGACCAGCACCTGCGGGCGCACCTCGTCGACGATCTCGAGCAGCTGGGCGAGCTGGGTCCCGAACGGCTCCGGCGCCGCGAACGCGCGCGGGTGCAGCTGCGGCGGGAGCGCGGCGCGGGTGCCGTGCCCGGCCAGCACCATCCCGCTGTCGCGCCACCGGCCGGTGCCGCCGAGGAACCGGTGCCGCGGCGACCCGAGTGCGGTGAGCGCGTCCGCCAGCTCGCCGATGCGGTAGCCGCCGAGCTGGTCGGCGCGGTCCGGGGCGAGCCCGGCCAGCTCCGGCGGGATCACCTCGCCCTCCTCGCCGAGCGTCGCGGTCACGACCGTGACGTCGGTCCGCGGATCGGCCGCGTAACGCGCGATCGTGCCGCCGGTCGTGAGCGTCTCGTCGTCCGGGTGGGCGTGGACGAGGAGCAGTCGTCGGTCGGCGGGCACCCGCGGAGCTTACGAGGTGATCTCCGCCGGCAGCGGGACGGGGACGAGCGCACCGGTCAGCTCGACCGACGGGACCGCGGTCGACGCCAGCCCGGCGGGTGCGACGTCCGCCCGCACCAGCAGGTCACCCAGCGCGGCGATCATGGCGCCGTTGTCGGTGCACAGCCGAGGGACGGGGACCCGCAGCGTGATGCCGGCGGCCGTGCAAGCCGCCTCCATCCCGTCGCGCAGGGCCCGGTTCGCCGCGACCCCGCCGACCATCAGCAGGGTGTCGGCCCCCTGCTCGCGGCACGCGCGCACGGCCTTGCGCACCAGCACGTCGACCACCGCCTGCTGGAACGACGCCGCGACGTCCGGCACGGCGACCGCACGGCCGCCGTCCTGCGCGGCCTCGACGTGCCGGGCCACGGCGGTCTTGAGACCGGAGAAGGAGAAACCGAACGGGGCGTCGCGCGGGCCGGTCATCGGGCGCGGGAACGCCACCGCGTGCGGATCACCCTCGAGCGCGGCCTTCGAGATGGCGGGGCCGCCCGGGTAGGGCAGGCCGAGCAGGCGGGCGACCTTGTCGAAGGCCTCGCCGGCGGCGTCGTCGACGGTGTCGCCGAGGTGCACGACCGGGTCGAGGGCCAGGTCGCCGATCGAGAGCAGCGACGTGTGCCCGCCGGAGACGATCAGCGCCACGCAGCGCGGGGGCAGCGGCCCGTGCTCGAGGACGTCGACGGCGGCGTGCCCGGCCAGGTGGTGCACGCCGTGCAGCGGCACCCCGAGTGCGGTCGCGTACGCCTTGGCCGCGGCCACGCCGACGTGCAGCGCGGGCGAGAGGCCCGGCCCCGCCGTCACCGCGACGGCGTCGACGTCCGACAGCGCCACCCCGGCCCGCTCGACGGCCATCCGCACCATCGGCACGACGGCGCTGACGTGCGCCCGCGCGGCCACCTCCGGCACGACCCCGCCGAAGCGCGCGTGCTCGTCCGCGCTGGAGGCGAGCCCGTCCCCGAGCAGCACCCCGTCGGCGACGAGACCGGCCCCGGTCTCGTCGCAGGACGTCTCGATCCCCAGCACCAGCGACACGCCGACCAGTGTTCCACCGGCCCGTCCGGGCGCGCAGGCAGCCGGGCGACACATTGCATCAGCGCTGTTACATTAGCGCTGTGACATCTTCGGAACCGGGTTCCACCGGCGAGGACCCGACGCTCGAGAGCGCGCTGAAGCCGTTGAAGCAGCTCCTCGACGGGCTCAACGACGAGATCGCCCGCCTCTACGCCCGCGAGGGCGTCACGGGTGTGCGGCCGCGGTTCACGATGGCGCTGATCCGCCTGCACCACCGCGGCCCGATGTCGGTGAAGGCACTCGCCGCGGAGATCGACGTGACGCACTCGGCGATGAGCCAGACCGTGACCGCACTGCGCGGCGAGGGGCTCGTCGAGACCGCGCCCGGCCCGGACGCACGGACCCGACTGGTCTCGCTGACCGGGCAGGGCCGCGACCTGGTCCCCTTCCTGGAGGCCGAGTGGCGGGCGACGGAGCGGGCGTTCGCCGGGCTACAGGCGGAGCTGTCCCAACCCCTGCAGCGCTGGATCGACGACATGGAGACCGCCCTGCGTCGCCGCGCCTTCCTCGACCGCATCACCGACGAGCTCGACCACCCCGGGCCCGACAGCCCCCGACCCGACCTCTCCGGCCCCGACCGCCCCGGGCAATGAACCTCCTGGACCGGCTCCTGGACCGGCGACCTCTGCGACACCGCGACTTCCGTCTGCTGTGGATCGGGACGACGGCGCAGATGCTCGGCGGCCGGGTCGCCGTCGTCGCGGTGCTCGTCGACGTCTGGGAGCTCACCCGCGACCCGCTGAGCGTCGGTGCGATCGGGCTGGTCACCGGCGTCGCAACGGCGGTGTTCGGGCTGGTCGGCGGCACGCTCGCGGACACCGTCGACCGGCGCCGGCTGGTGCTCGTGACGAGCACCGGGGCCGTCCTCGCGGCCGTGCTGCTGGCCACGCAGTCCGCGACGGGCGTCGGGTCGGCGGTCCTGGTGCTGGGGCTGGTCGGCGCGCAGACGGCGTGCGGCTCCCTGGGCTGGTCGGCCCGGCGCACGTTCCTCGCCACGTTGCTTCCGGCGGGGCAGGTTCCGGCCGGGGTCGCGTTGAGCCACCTGAGCGCGCAGGCCGCGACGCTGGTCGGCCCCGCGCTGGCCGGGCTGGTGATCGCACGGTGGGGCACCGGTGTCGCCTACGGCACGGACGCGGTGCTGATCGCGATCTCACTGCTCGGCGTCGCCCGGCTACCGCGGAGCCGGCCGTCGGCGCCGGGTGGAGCGGCAGGCGGACCGGCGGAGGGACCGGCGAGAGGCGAACCGGCGGGGAGCGGCACGCCCGTCGCGGCCGGGTTCCGCGCGGCGGCCGACGGCCTGCGGTTCGTCCGCCGCCGCCCGGTGCTGCGCGGCGCCCTAGC
>NZ_JADQDD010000368.1 GCF_019263595.1 Pseudonocardia sp. KRD291
CGATCAGGCAGGCGAGAAGTCCCGCGCAGCCGGCGGCGACGAACGCCGTCGAGTAGGCGAAGCCCGAGGGCAGCACGGCGCCGTCGTCCAGGGTCATGACGCTGGCCGTGGTCACCGCCGTCGCCACGGCCGTGCAGGACGACGTGCCCAGCTGGCGCATCAGCGTGTTGAGGCTGTTGGCCGCCGCGGTCTCGCTCTCCGGCACCGCGCGCATGATCAGCAGCGGGATGGCCGAGTACGCCAGCGCCGCGCCGACGGCGGTGGTGGTGCTGGCCGCGATCAGCAGGCCGAGGTTCGACGGCAGCACGGCGAAGCCGAGGTTGCCGACACCCAGCAGGACCGTGCCGAGCACCAGCGTCGTCCGCGGCCCGCGCAGACGCGACAGCCTCGCCGAGACCTGGGAGAACACCACCATCGAGCCGCCCATCGGCAGCAGCACCAGTCCGGCCACGATCAGGGAGAGGCCGAACCCGTAGCCGGTGGCCACCGGCGCCTGCAGCACCTGGGTGGCGAGCACGAAGCCGGTGAACATGGCGAACCCGATCAGGACCGAGGCGAAGTTGGTCCACAGCACGGCCGGGCGGGCGGAGATCCGCAGGTCGACCAGGGGGTGACGGCTGCGCAGCTCGTAGCGCCCCCAGGCGAGACCGACCACCGCGGCCACCGCGAACAGGCCGAGGACCAGCGGCGACGCCCAGCCCCACTCGTTGCCCTTGGAGATGCCCAGCAGTACGCAGACCAGGACCGTGCTGATCCCGACGGCGCCGAGCACGTCGAACCGTCCGCCGCCGCGCAGCGACGACTCCGGGACGAGCCGGCGCACGAGCAGGATCTGCAGGACCGCGAACACGGCCGCGCCGGCGAAGAGCCAGCGCCAGCTCGCGAACTGGGCCACGACACCGGTGATCGGCAGGCCGATCGCGCCGCCGAAGCCGAGCGAGGAGCTCATCAGGCCGACGCCGCTGCCGACCCGGTCCGCCGGCAGCACGTCGCGCATCAGGCTCATCCCGAGTGCGATCACGCCGAACGCGGCGCCCTGCAGGACGCGACCGGCCAGCAGCACCACGATGTTCGGCGCGATCGCGCCCAGCAGCGAGCCCGCGCCGACCAGGCCCAGCGCGACCAGCAGCATCCGCCGCTTGCCGTACATGTCGCCGAGGCGTCCGAGTACCGGGGCGGACACCGCGCCGGCGATCAGGTTCGCGGTGATCAGCCACGAGGCCGTCGACGGGCTCACCGACATCAGCCGCGGGAACTGCGGCAGCAGCGGCACCACCATCGTCTGGACCAGTGACACCAGCAGGCCGCACGAGGCCAGCACGGTGATCGCGACGAGCGGCCTGGTCCGGGTCGTCGCGTCGGCCAACGCCGACCTCCGTCCGGGAGAAAGAACACGGGTAACACGATCAGGTGACCACGCCGGGAGAGCGGCGGCAACCGTAAAGTTCGCTTTGCTACCAATCTCACGTCCTGCGGCGATCGTCCGGGTCGCGGTGCGGGCCACTACGGTGACGTCACGTGGAGATCCTCAGCAGCCGCGCCATCCTGCGACCGGCCGATCCGGACGTCAGCCTCGCGTTCTACCGGGACACCCTGGGCCTGGCGATCGCCCGGGAGTTCCCGGGCGGGACGGTCTTCTTCCTGGGCAACGGGTTCCTCGAGGTCTCGGCCGCCCCGTCCGGGGCGCCGGACGGGCACGGCGCCCCGGACGCCGGTGGTCTGCGGCTGTGGCTGCAGGTGCGCGACCTCGGCGCGGCGCACCGCGAGCTCGTCGACGCGGGTGTGGCGGTGCTGCGCGGGCCGCGCGAGGAGCCCTGGGGCCTGCACGAGATGTGGGTGGCCGACCCGGACGGGACCCGCATCGTGTTCGTCCAGATCCCGCCCGGGCACCCGATCCGCCGCGACACCCGCGGGGACTGAGCTTCCGCGCGCGACGACCGTGGCGCTCGGCGCGTCGGGCGCTACGAGCGCCACGCTCGTCCGGCGCGTTCGGTCACGGGCAGGGGCGCTCAGGTCGTGACGAGTGCCGCGAACGCGACGATGTTGTCGTCGTAGTCGTGTGCGCCGCGGTCGAAGGACCCGCCGCAGGTGATCAGCCGCAGGCCGGCGCGCGGCAGGTCGCCGTAGACCGTGTCGGTCGGGAACCGGTCCTTCGGGTAGCGGCGCACGGCCTGCACCTCGAAGGTGGCCCGCCGTCCGTCCGCCCTGTCCACCTCGACGAGGTCGCCGGGAGCCAGTGCGCGCAGGTGCGCGAACGGCCCGAGCCGGTGGTCCCAGTCGACGTGCGCCGCCAGCACCGCCGGGCCGAGCTGGCCCGGTGCGGGGCCGCCGGTGTACCAGCCGGTCGCCGCGCCGTCCGGCGGGACGTCGAGAGCGCCCGCGGCGTCGAGCCCGAGCGGGATCATCGCGCTGTCCAGCCCGATCGCCGCCGACCGGACCCGGACCGGCTCCGCCGCCGGCAGCGGTGCGGCGACCGGTCGGACGGTCCCGGCCGGCACCGGCGCGACGGTGCCACCGACCGCGTCCGGAGGGATCGTGGCCGGGACGAGCAGCAGCACCCCGACCGCGAGCACCGCGCAGACCGCCCGCCGCAGGACGCCCGGAGCACGCCGCCCACGCCATGATCGCCGGGACCGGTCGGATCCGGCCGTCGGTGGCCGTCCCGGCCCGGTTCCGGTGATCACCGGCGGGAGGATCCGGAGCGACGGGTGTTCCAGACCGCGGTCGCCGCGCCGGTTGCGGCGAGAGCGCCGAAGCCGCCGAGGAGGAAGAGCGCCGGGTCGTCACCCTGCCCGGACGGCCCGGCGGCGACCGCACCGGCGACCGCGCTGCCGTCTCCGGCGTCGACGCTGCCGACCGGGGTGGTGCCCACCTGCCCGGTGGCGCCCGACGAGGAGCTCTCACCGGACGTGCCCTGGTCGCCGCCGCTGCCCTGGTCGCCGCCGCTGCCCTGGTCGCCGCCGCCGCCCTGGTCGACTCCGACGGCCCGGTCACCGGCGCTCTGGTCATCGCCGCTCTGGTCGTCGCTGCCCTGGTCGCCGGTGCCCTGGTCGCCCCCCGTGGTCGGGCCGCCCGAGCCGGTGTAGTCGTGCCTCTCACAGGCCTCGCCGTCGTTGTCGTCGTCGAGCCCGTCGGGGTCGCTGGTGTCGTCGCCGTAGTGCTGCTGTGCCTCCTGCTGGCTGGAGAAGTCCTTGCAGTTCTGGTCGTCCACCGCCGGTGCCGCGCTCGCGACCCCGGCCAGGGGGACGACCGCGAGGGCGGCGGTGACGAGGACGGCGGCGGAGGTCCCGGCGAGACGGGAGAGCGTGCGAGAGGCCATGAGAGTGCTCCCTGGAGTGACGAATGTGACCGACGAGGCCGGAGTGACTGCGGAAAGTTAGAACGAGGGGGTCATGATCGGCGCGGATGTCACCCGTCGGGGCATCGCCCGGGCGGGTGGAGTCGCGCAGCGTGTCCGTGGTGACGGCGTGCCCGGCGGCGGGACGGCGGCGGGCCGGAGAGGATGCGGGCATGACGGAGAGACGGTTGTCCGACGGTGTGTCGGAGCAGTGGCGTGAGTTCTGGACCGAGCGGCACCTGTGCACGCTGGTGACGTTGCGCCGGGACGGCACCCCGCACGTCGTGCCGGTCGGGGCGACCGTCGACGTCGAGCAGGAGATCGCCCGGGTGATCTGCCGCGACCTCTCGCAGAAGGCGCGCAACGTGGCCGCGGCCGGCGACGAGGGGCTGCGCGTCGCGGTGTCGCAGGTCGAGGGCCGGCGCTGGTCGACCCTCGAGGGCCGGGCCGTGGTCCGCGCCGAGCCCGAGATCGTCCGGGACGCCGAGGAGCGCTACGCCCGCCGCTACCGGGTCCCGCGGGAGAACCCGCACCGGGTCGTGCTGGAGATCGCGGTGGACCGGGTGCTCGGCCTGAGCTGAGCGAGCGCGGCCGCCCGGCGCGTCCCGGCCCGGCGGCGGAGCGGGCCCTCGGGTGATACTCCTCCCGTGGACCTGCCGCAGATGCGCTTTCTCGGTCACAGCACCGTGCGGCTGCAGATGGGCGGGCGGGTGCTGCTGACCGACCCCGTGCTGACGCCGCGGATCGGCCCGCTGCGCCGGGTCGTGCCCGGGCCGGACGCCTCCGACGTCCGCGACGTCGACCTCGTCCTGATCTCGCACCTGCACGCCGACCACCTGCACCTGCCCTCGCTGCGGATGTTGCCCCGTGACGTCCGGGTCGTCGTGCCGCGCGGGGCCGGGACCTGGCTGCGGGGCAAGGGCGTGGCGCGGGTCGAGGAGCTCGGGATCGGCGAGCGGCGCGACGTCGACGGCCTGCGCATCACCGGCGTCCCGGCCGACCACAGCGGGCACCGGTGGGGCCCGCGCCTGACCCACGGCCCGCAGTCGTCGGCGATGGGCCACCTGCTCGAGGCCGACGGGATGCGCGTCTACGTCTCCGGCGACACCGGCCTGTTCGACGGCATGGACGACGTCGCCGCGGCGGGCCCGATCGACCTGGCCGCGCTGCCGGTGTGGGGCTGGGGCCCGAACCTGGGGCCCGGGCACCTGGACCCGGCCCGCGCCGCGGACGCGGTCGCCCGGCTGCGCCCGCGGGTCGCCGTGCCGGTGCACTGGGGGACGCTCGCGCTCACCGGCCTGGCGGGCATGCCCGGCCCGGCCGGGGCGCGGATGCGGCGCCTGCTCGTCGCGCCCCCGTACGAGTTCGCCGCCGCGGTCGCGGCCGCCGGGCACCCGACCGACGTCCTGGTCGTGCCGCCGGGGGAGCCGGTCGAACCGGAGCGTGCGCGGTGACGTCGCTGGTGGGCTGGCTGGACGCCGAGCTGACGCCCGGCGCCGGGCAGACCGGCTACCTGGTCCTCGCCGGCGGGGTGCTGCTCGGGTCGATCGTGCCGATCGTGCCCACCGGCGCCGTGGTCGGCGCGGCGGCCGCGGTCGCGATGACGTCGTCGGCGCTGTCGTTGCCGCTGGTGCTGCTGATCTCCGCGGTGGCCGCGCTGGCCGGGGACCTGGTGACGTTCGCGGTCGCCCGGGCCGGCAGCGAGACGGTGGTCGGCTGGCTGACCCGCGGCCAGACGCCGGAGAAGCTGGAGCGGATGCGCGCGACGTTCGCCCGGCGCGGCTGGCTGGTCGTGATGGTCGGGCGGATCGTGCCGGCCGGACGGATCCCGGTACTCCTCGCGGCCGCGGCGATGGACCTGACCTGGCGACGGCTGGTCCCGGCCACCGCGGTCGGTGCGGTGTTCTGGGCGCTGCTCTACGGCGTGCTCGGGGTGGCCACCGGAGGGTTGTTCGACTCGCCGATGGTCGCCGCGCTGGTCGCGACGGTGCTGGTCCTCGTCGTGGCGGGCGTGTCC
>NZ_JADQDD010000369.1 GCF_019263595.1 Pseudonocardia sp. KRD291
GTGTCCGGGACGGCCGGGCTCGAGGCGGTCGCGCCCGGCTGGAAGGGCGCCGGTGACGGCGTCGAAGAACTCCGGGGCGACATCCGGGTCAAGGTCGCCGTCGAGTCCGGCAAGCAGGCGGGCGAGGCACGCGGAGAGATCGCGCAGCGGGACGAGGAGGTCTCCGCCCACCGGTGAGCCCCGTCGTCGCGGCCGCCGCGACCGACAAACCCCCGGACGAGGGCGGTGCACACTCGTGGCGCTACCACGCTCGGACGGGGTTCGGGGCTAGGCTCCGCCGCATGTCGGTCTGGTTCATCGTCGCCATCATCGCGATCGTCGTGGGCATCGGCCTGCTGCTGTTCGAACGGTTCCGTGGTGGTGCGAGCCGCGACCGCAAGCGGTGGGCCGCCACGCGGGAGTGGGAGTTCCTCGACAGCGATCCGGTGCTGCCCAGCCGCTGGCGCTACGGAACCATCCACCAGGGCGGGCCCGGCGTGGCGCGCAACCTGGTCAGCGGTGACGTACCGACCCCGGACGGTCCGCGACAGTCCTACGCGTTCGACCACGAGCAGGCCGGCCGGGTCAGCTCGGTGCTGTGCGCGGTGCAGGTGCAGACCGCGCTGCCGGCCGCGGTGGAGCTGCGGCTGCCCTCGGCCCCGCTGCCCGACGACGCCGGGCTCGACCTGCTGGAGCCGGTCGGCGAGCGGTACGCGTTCGTCAGCGACGCCGAGGCGGTCCGCCCGCTGCTCACCCCGCGCCTGGCCGACGCCAGCGACGCGATCGGTGAGGACGTCGAGCTGCTCTGGGCCGAGGACGCCTGGGTGCTCGCCGCCGCGCCGGTGGGCATCTCCCCGGACCGGATGCAGGACCTTCTGGCCGACCTCGCCGAGGTCGCCACCGCTCTGGAGGAGGGTCTCACGGCCGCGCGACCCACGGCCGGGGCCTGACCTGGGCGGTGTCGCCCTGCGTTGATCAGCTGATGCGCAAAGTGACCACCCGATTGAGCTAGGTGGAGTAGTGCTGGATACCCTGTTCGGGTGTCTCTCGCTCTCATCACCGGCGGAAGTGCCGGCATCGGTGCCGCGTTCGCCGATCGTCTCGCGTCCCGCGGACACGACCTGATCCTCGTCGCCCGCGGGGAGCTGCGGCTGAACGCGATGGCGCGCGTTCTCGCGGCCCGCCACGGCGTCCGGGTGGACACCTTCGTCACCGACCTCGCCGACCGGCACGGCCTGTTCCGGCTGGAGGCACTGCTCAGCGGGCCCGAGGGCCTGGCGGTCGACGTCCTGGTGAACAACGCCGGGTGCGGGCGGAGCGCGCAGTTCCCGCACGCCGAGCGCCGGCACCTGCAGGCCGAGATCGACCTGAACATCACCGCGACGATCGGTCTCACCCACGCGGTGCTGCCCGGGATGCTGCAGCGCGGCCGGGGCACGGTCGTCAACGTGGGCAGCGTGGCCGGCCATCTGCCCGCGCCGGGCTCGTCCTACGGCCCGACGAAGGCGTGGGTCGCCGCGTTCACCGACTCGCTGGCACCGGTCCTGCGCGGCACCGGGGTCGCCGCGATCGCGGCCTGCCCGGGCTACGTGCGCACCGGATGGCACACCTCCGCGCCGCCGGAGGGGCTGGCCGGACGGCTGCTGTGGGCCGAGCCGGAGCACGTCGTCGACACCTGCCTCGCCGACCTGGAGCGTGGCCGTGTCCTGAGCGTGCCGGGACCGGTCTACCGGCCCCTGATCGAGACGATCGAGATGCCGCGCCGCGCGCTGCGCCTGGCGGCGCGCCTGGCCCGTGCCTCGCGGCCGGACCGCCGGGAGACGGCCGCCCCGGCGCCCGACCCGGCCCCGGCCCCGGCCTCGGCGCCGGCCCCGGCCACTCCGCCCGCCGGGAGCGCGGGCGGCAGCGCGGGCGGGCGCCGGCCTGGGCTCCCGGACCTGCCGGCCCGCCCGGCCCAGCGGGTCGAGCCGGCGCACTGCGCGCGCACGTCCGGGTCGGACCACTTCGTCACCACCCGGCGCTCCAGCCGGGAGCGCCGGGCCCGCGCGGTCGCGGCCGCCCGCTCGCGCGCGTTCGCGGCGGCCGAGCAGGCCCCGGCGCAGCGCCCGGCCGGGACGGCGCAGCGCCCGGCCGGCGAGGTGGCCGTCCCGTCCGCCTGACGGCGGCACCGACCGACTTCCGGCCCCGGCTTGGATCCGACCCCACGCCGGGGCCGGTACCTCGCGAGCGGCGCACACCGCCGCGGTGGCGGGCTCAGCCCACCGCGAGCTCGCCCCCGCGCGGCGCGGGCAGGGCCGGTCCCAACGGCCGCCCCGCCCCGTTCCTCCCGTGCAGGGCGCGGAACGGCGCGAGCCGGAACCGCCGGGTACGCAGCTGGTACTCGGCCGAGTTCGCCGGCCACATGACGACGTTCACGCCGTCGTCGTTCTGGTAGTAGCTCGCGCAGCCGCCGCGCTCGTAGACCGTCCGCGCGGAACGACGGCGGATCCGGCGGGTCCAGCGACGCTCGACCTCGGGCCGGACGTCGGTGACCTCGATCCCCTCCCGGGCCATCATGACCACGGCGTCGGCGATGTAGCGGCCCTGGGCCTCGGCGAACAGCAGCGTCGAGCTGGCGCCGCTGGTCGCGTTCGGGCCCTGGGTGAGGAAGAAGTTCGGGAAGCCCGGGTAGCTCATGCCCAGGTAGGCCCGGGGACGGTCGCCCCAGTGGTCGCTCAGCGACGCGCCGGCGGCGTCGGTGATCCGGCGGGCGATCGGCGAGGTGATGCCGATCTGGAAGCCGGTGTTGAGCACGATCACGTCCACCTCGGCCTCGGTGCCGTCGCCGGCGACCACGGTGGAGCCGCGGACCTCGGAGAGCCCGCCGGTGTGCAGCGTGGTGTTCGGCTCGCCCATCGCCGGCAGGTAGGAGTTGGAGATCAGCGGCCGCTTGCACAGGTACTCGAAGTCCGGCGTCAGGCGCGCGCGCAGGTCCTCGTCCGGGACCTGCTCGGCCAGGTGCCTGCGTCCGACCCGCATCAGCCCCTCGCGCAGCAGCTTCGACCGGCGGGCCGAGGCGAGCACCTCGGCGCCGGCGTAGAGGATGTCGAACTGCAGCCTGCGCAGTCGCGGGCTCGCGTCCAGTGCCCGGCGCAGCCGTTCGGCCCCGGGGCGCTCGGGCTTGGGCATCACCCAGGCCGGGGTGCGCTGCAGGACGTGCAGCTCGCGGACCCGCGGCTGGATGGCCGGCACGATCTGGATCGCCGAGGCGCCGGTCCCGATCACGGCGACGCGCTTGCCGTCGAGGTCGACGTCGTGGTCCCAGCGCGACGAGTGGAATGCCGGGCCGGGGAACCCGGCCAGCCCGGGGACGTCCGGCATCGCCGGGTCGGAGACCAGACCCGCCGCGCTGACCAGGACGTCCGCGGTCACCTCGGCGTCGCCGGTGCGGATGCGCCAGCGCCGGGCGTCGGGGTCCCAGCGCGCCTGGTCGACGTCGCTGTGGAACCGGACGTGGGAGAGCAGGCCGTCGGTGCGGGCCAGGGTCCGCGAGTAGTCCAGTACCTCGTGCCCGGGCGCGTAGAGGTCCGACCAGTCCGGGTTGGTGAGCCGGCGCAGCTGGTAGAGCGGCGAGGGGGTGTCGACGCCGACGCCGGGGTAGGTGTTGTCCCGCCAGACGCCGCCGACGTCGTCGGTCCGTTCCAGGATGACGAAGTCGTGCACCTCCCGGCGCAGCAGGGCCAGGCCGGCGGTCAGGCCGCTGAAACCGGCTCCGATGATCACTACCCGGTGGTGGTCGGACGCCGGACGGGCCGACGTCGGGTGTGCGACCGCGGACGGCGGCGCCTCGGACGTCATGCCCCGACGGTAAACGTCGCGTCACCGCTGTGACATGTGAAGTAGGTCCGGTTAATCCCGATGCCGCAGCGCGGACGGGCCGGCGACGCCCGGTGGCGGGACTGCGGTCACGCACTAGGCTCCCCCCGTGCCCTCCGTCATGATCACTGGCGCCTCCGCGGGGATCGGGGCGGCGTTCGCCGACCGGCTGGCCGCCGACGGGCGGGATCTCGTGCTCGTCGCGCGGGACGCCGAGCGGCTCGAGGCCGCCGCCGTCCGGCACCGTGACCAGGGGGTCTCGGTCGAGGTGCTGCCGGCGGACCTGGCCGACCCGGACGCCCGCGCCCGGGTGACCCGGCGCCTGGCCGACCCCGACCTCGCCCCCGTCGAGCTGCTGGTGAACAACGCCGGTCTGGCCACCGGGAGCGACTTCCTGCAGGCCGACCCGGAGGCGCTGGCGCGCCAGCTCGAGGTGAACGTCGCGAGTGTGCTGGCTCTCACCCGGGCCGCGCTGCCCGGGATGGTGGACCGCGGGAACGGCGCCGTGGTGAACGTGGCCAGCGTGGCCGGGTTCCTCGCCGGGCGCGGGTCCACCTACAGCGCGGACAAGGCGTGGGTCATCTCGTTCACCGAGGGGATCTCCGCGTCGCTGAACGGGACGGGGGTGCGGGCGATGGTGCTGTGCCCGGGCTTCGTCCGGACCGAGTTCCACGAACGTGCCGGGATCGAGGTCGGCGGGCGGCGCGGCCCGCTGTGGCTCGATCCCGCGCAGGTCGTCGACGAGTGCCTGGCCGATCTGGCCAGGGGACGGGTGGTGTCCGTGCCTTCGCGGCAGTACAAGGCGATCGTCGGGCTGGTCGGGGTGCTGCCCCGCGGTGTCGTCCGGCGGCTGACGGCCACGTTCGACCGGGACCGCACATGAGTGCGCATGGAGACCGGGCGCGGCTGGCGGCGCTGGTCCGGGAGCTCGGGGTCGTGCACGAGCGGGTCACGCTGTCCTCCGGGGCGGAGGCCGACTACTACGTCGACCTGCGCCGGGTCACGTTGCAGCACGAGGCGTCGCCGCTGATCGGGCGCCTGCTCCGCGCACTGACCGAGGACTGGGACTACGACGCCGTCGGCGGGCTGACGCTCGGCGCGGACCCGGTCGCGACCGCCGTCCTGCACGCCGCCTCGCTGGAGACCGACGCGCCTCCGGTGGACGCGTTCGTCGTCCGCAAGGAGACGAAGAAGCACGGCATGCAGCGCCTGATCGAGGGCCCGGACATCGCCGGACGCCCGGTGCTGGTCGTCGAGGACACCTCGACCACCGGTGGCTCGGTGCTCACCGCGGTGCGCCAGGTGCGCGAGGCCGGGGCCACCGTCGTCGGGGTCTGCACGGTCGTCGACCGGGACACCGGGGCGCGCGAGGCGGTCGAGGCCGAGGGCGCGCCCTACCGGGCGCTGCTCGGGCTGGCCGACCTGCAGCTGGGCTGACCGCCGCCGTGCCCGATCCTCTCCCCGATCCCGGGGCCCCGGACGGGGAGCCGGACGCGGTCGGCCCGAGCGAGTG
>NZ_JADQDD010000037.1 GCF_019263595.1 Pseudonocardia sp. KRD291
CTCGTCCTCGGTGCCGATGTCCACGACCCGGCCGTGGTCGAGCACCGCGATCCGGTCGGCCAGCGCCAGGGTGGAGCGGCGGTGCGCGACGAGCAGGGTCGTGCGGTCGCTGGTGAGCTCGCGCAGGGTGTCGTGGATCGCCGCCTCGGTCGCGGTGTCGACCGCCGACGTCGCGTCGTCGAGCACCAGCACCCGCGGGCGGGTGAGCATCGCCCGGGCCAGCGCGATCCGCTGTCGCTGCCCGCCGGACAGGGTCAGTCCGCGCTCGCCGACCTCGGTGTCGTAGCCGCCGGGCAGCTCCTCGACGAACCCGGCGACCTGGGCGGCGGCCGCGGCGGCGCGGATCTCGTCCTCGCTCGCGTCCGGGCGCCCGTAGGCGATGTTGGCCCGGATCGTGTCGGAGAACAGGAACGCCTCCTCGAAGACGACCCCGAGCTCGGCGCGCAGGTCGCGCAGGCGCAGCTCGCGCAGGTCCGTCCCGCCGATCCGCAGCGCCCCGGCCTGCGGGTCGTAGAACCGCGGGAGCAGCAGCGCGACCGTCGACTTGCCCGAGCCCGGGGGGCCGACCAGGGCGACCGTCTCCCCCGGCTCGACGCGCAGCGACAGCCCGTCGAGTACCGGCTCGCTGCGGGCCTCGGTGTCGGTGTAGCCGAACCGGACGTCGTCGAGCTCGACCGACAACGAACCCTCCGGCAGGGCGCGCGGCTCCGCCGGGTCGGTCACGTCGGGCTCGGAGTCCACCAGGTCGTAGACGCGTTCGGCGCCGGCGCGGGTCAGCTGCGCGGCGACGATCAGCGCGCCGATCAGCCGCGCCGGGCCGATCAGCTGCCCGACGTAGGTGGTGAAGGCCAGGAACGTGCCCAGCGTGATCGAGCCGGTCATGGCCAGGTAGCCGCCGAGGCCGATCACCGCGACCTGCCCGAGCCCGGGCAGCGCCAGCAGCACCGGGTTCAGCCGGGCGGTCAGCCGGGCCGCGCGCAGGCGCTCGCCGTAGAGCGTGCGGGCCCGGCCCTCCAGCCCGGACACCTCGCGGGCCTCCTGGCCGAACCCCTTCACCACCCGGACCCCGGTGACCGTCTCCTCGACCTGCTGGGCGATCTCGGCCGCGCGCTGCTGGGCCGACCAGGTCGCCGGGAACAGGGTCCTGCGGGTGCGGTTGGTGATGAACGCGGCCACCGGCAGCATCACCAGGGCGACGACGGTGAGCAGCGGCGAGAGCCAGAGCATCGCCGCCACCGAGGTGACCACCAGCACGACCGTGCCGGCGCTGAGCGGGACGATCGAGAGCAGCCCCTGCACCAGCTGCAGGTCCGAGATCGCCCGGGACGCGACCTGCCCGGTGCGCAGCCGGTCCTGGCGCACACCGTCCATCCGCTGCACCGCCGCGAACACCTGGCGGCGCAGGTCGTGCTGGACGTCCAGCGCCATCCGGCCGCCGAGGTAGCGGCGCAGGAACGCCGACCCGAACCGCACCAGGGCCAGGCCGAGGATGGCGAGTACGACCGGCAGCAGCACGGCCGTCTCGCCGACGACGGCGCCGTCCACCGCGAGCTTGGTCAGCAGCGGGCCGACCGCCTCCAGACCGACCCCGAGCATCGACGCGACGATCGCGCCGATCGTCACCGCCTTGTGCTTGAAGCATGCCCGGGTGAGGCGGCGGATCCAGCCCTCGGCGGGCGCGGACGAGGGGGAGGACGGCACCGGATCAGGCTATGCCCGGCCCCCGACAGTCCGCCCGCCGATAGGGCGTGACCCGCGAGACGCCCTCACGTGATGTCGCGGCGCCCGCCGACGACCGCCGCCAGCGCCACCGCTGCGGCGGTCCAGGCCAGCAGCACCAGCAGCGCCACCCAGCCCGGCGGCGGGGAGCTGACCCCGGCCAGGAACTCCAGGATCTGCGTGCCGTCGGCGCCCTGACCGGCAGCGTTCACCGGGCTCTCGTAGAGCGCGATGTCGCCGGCGTTGCCGGGCAGGAACGACGTCAGCCGCGCGAACACCGAGCCGTTGTCGTCACCCACCCGCATCACCCCGGCGAGCACGTTCTCCCCGACCAGCGAGTACCCGACGACCAGCGCGACCGCGCCCGCCTGGTTCGGCACCAGCGTGCCGACCGCGACCCCGAGCACGCCCCACAGCGCGCAGACCAGCATCCCGACCAGGCCCAGCGAGAGCAGCTCGCCCGCGCCGGGCAGCGTCTGCCCGCCGAGCACGGCACCGCCGAGCAGCGGCCCGAGCAGTGCCGTGAGCAGCCCGTACGCCGCCGCGACACCGGCGGCGACCACGACCTTGGATCCGAGCACCTGCCCGCGGGACCCGGTCAGGAAGGCCTGGGTGACGGTCCGGTGCCGGTACTCGCCACTGGAGGCCAGCGCGCCGAACGCGCCGCCGACGATCGACACCGCGCTCAGCGTCGAGGCCAGCCCGGCGAGCAGGAGCACCGGGGAGGTCTCGGTCGCGCCCGGCACCAGCAGCGTGATCAGCGAGCCGAACAGGCTCATCGCCAGTGCCAGCACCACGATCGGGATCAGCAGCAGCCAGTACATCCGCACCGACGTCGTCTTGCGGACCTCGGAGCGCAGCACCGCACGCCAGCGGTGCCCCGGCCCGATCCGCGCGAGCAGGCCCGGCCCCGGGACCTCCGCGGTGCTCATGACCCCTCCACCGGAACGAGTGTGTCGTCGCGAGTCATACGTTCTCCCCCGCCAGCAGCCGCAGGAACATCTGCTCCAGGCCGACCCGTTCCTCGGTCATCCCGTAGACCGCGATCCCGGCGGCCAGCGCCACGTCCCCGACCCGCACCGCGTCCGCCCCGGCGACGGCCAGCCAGCCGTCGTCGACCGCGTCCACCTCGGTCAGCCCCTCCGCGACCAGGGCCTCGGCCAGCTTCGCCGGGTCGGCCGGGCGGACCAGCACCCGTCCACTCTGGCTCTCCCGCAGCGCGTCGATCGGGCCGTCGAAGCGGCACCGGCCGTGGTCGATCACGACCAGGCGCTGCGCGGTCAGCTCGATCTCGGCGAGCTGGTGCGAGGAGACCAGGACGCTGCGCCCGGACGCGGCGAACGACTGCAGGAACGCACGCAGCCACGCGATGCCGTCCGGGTCGAGGCCGTTGCCGGGCTCGTCGAGCACCAGGATCCGGGGGTCGCCGAGCAGCGCCGCGGCCAGTGCCAGGCGCTGGTTCATGCCGAGCGAGTAGCCGCCGACCGCGCGGTCCGCGGCGTCGGTGAGCCCGACCAGGGCCAGTACCTCCTCGACCCGGGAGTCCGGCACCTCGATCGCCGCGGCGGCGGCCCGCAGATGCGCCCGCGCGGTGCGCTTCGGGTGCCCGCCCTGCACCTCCAGCACGGCGCCGATCACCCGTCCCGGCGAGCAGTGCGCGGCGAACGGGATGCCCTCGACGAGCGCGGTGCCGGTGCTCGGCCCGACCAGGCCGAGGATCATCCGCAGCGTCGTCGTCTTCCCGGAGCCGTTCGGCCCGAGGAAGCCGGTCACCGATCCCGGCTCGACGGTGAACGACAGGTCGCGGACGGCGTCGACGGGCCCGAACTGCTTACCGAGCCCCTCGACGGTGATCCGGCCGACGTTGCCGTCCGGTGTGTGCGTGCTCTGCACGGTCGGTCCCCCGATCGTCGGCGCGTGCGCGGCCATCCTCCCTGCCGCGCCGCACGTGCGGTGCGAGGGGTCGCCCCCGCGGCGCGCACCCGCGCGTCCCGGGGTGGACGAAACGGACAGACCGCGCGGCACGAGACTGGTGTAGCACGCCGACGGAGGCCAGCATGGCTGCGTCCGACCCCCGCACCGAGGAGCACCGTGACCGACACCCGCCGCACCGTGTCCACCCTGCTGCAGCGCTGGGCCACCGAACGGCCCGACGACGAGGCCGTCCGGTTCGGCCCGACCCGGCGCACCTGGGCACAGCTCGACGAGCGGGTCCGCCGGGTCGCCGCGGCCCTGCGCGCCGAGGGGGTGGGCCCCGGCGACCGGATCGCGGTGCTCGACCTCAACCACCCGTCGTGCCTGGAGTTGACGCTGGCGTGCGCCCGGATCGGCGCGGCGAACGCGGTGGTCAACTTCCGGCTGGCCCCGCCGGAGATCGTCTACGTGATCAACGACGCGCGGGCTGTGCTGCTGGCCGTCGGGCCGGAGTTCACCCCGGCCGTCGAACAGGTCAAGGACCTGTTGCCGACCGTGCGCCGGGTGCTGCACGTCGGTACCGAGAGCAGCGGAGCGAGCATCGGCACCGAGAGCAGCGGAGCGAGAACGAGCATCGGCACCGACGAGTACGAGGCCTGGCTGGGCGCCCACGAGCCCGACGCCGCCCCGTACGACGCCGCCCCCGACGACTGCTTCGTGCAGCTCTACACCTCGGGCACCACCGGCTTCCCCAAGGGCGCGATGCTCACCCACCGCGGCATGCTCAGCCACGCCGAGCACGTCGCGCACGACTTCGAGCTCGCCCCCACCGACGTCGTGCAGGTCGCGATGCCGCTGTTCCACGTGGGCGGGATGAGCTACGCGCTGCTCGCGCTCGGCCAGGGTGCGCGGATCGTGATGGCCCGGACGCCGGACCCGGCGGCGCTGCTGGACATGTTCGCCGACGAGCGGATCACCCACACGTTCCTGGTGCCGGCGCTGATGGGCGCGATGACCCAGGTGCCCGACGCCGCCGCGCGGGACTACTCGTCGTTGCGCGCGGTGTCCTACGGCGCCTCGCCGTGCCCGCTGCCGGTGATGCGCGCCAGCCTGGCGCTGTTCGGGCCGAAGCTGCACCAGGTCTACGGCATGACCGAGGCCTGCGGCGTGGTCAGCTCGCTCGGCCCGGCCGACCACGCCGACCCGTCCGTGGCGCACCGGCTGGTCTCCGCCGGGAAGCCGATCATCGGCGTGGAGATCGAGGTCCGGGACCCGGAGACCGGCGCACCCGTGCCGACCGGCGGGCCCGGCGAGATCTGGGTCCGCACCGAGCAGCTGATGAGCGGGTACTGGGACAAGCCGGACGCGACCGCGTCCGCGCTGACCGGGGACGGCTGGCTGCGCTCCGGCGACGGCGGGCACATCGACGCCGACGGCTACCTCTTCGTCACCGACCGGATCAAGGACATGATCGTCAGCGGCGGGGAGAACGTGTACCCGGCCGAGGTGGAGCGCGTGCTGGCCGAGCACCCCTCGGTCGGCGACGTGGCGGTGATCGGCGTGCCGGACGAGCGGTGGGGAGAGGTACCCAAGGCCGTCGTGGTGGCCGCGCCCGGGCAGCACGTCGACCCGGACGCGCTGCTCGCCTACTGCCGCGAGCAGCTGGCCTCGTTCAAGTGCCCCAAGTCGGTCGACGTGCTCGACGAGCTGCCGCGCAACCCCACCGGCAAGATCCTGAAGAAGGACCTCCGCAAGCCCTACTGGGACGGCCGCGAGCGCCGGACGGTGTGACCCGGCCGGCCCGGCCGGCGGCTGTGACCGGTGGGAACGAGCGGAGCGTTCAGGGCAGGGCCCGTTCGACCGCGTCCGCCGCCACGGCGGCCCCGCCGGAGGCGGCGATCTCGCTGCGCATCCAGCCGAGCCGCTCGCGCACGTCCGGATCGCCGGCGACGTCCTCCACGGCCTCCCACAACGCGTCCGGGGCGGAGCGGGCGGGATCGAGCACCTGACCGAGGCCGAGCCCGGCGATCCGGTCGGCGTTGGCCCGCTGCTCGGCCATCTGCGGGATGGCCACGAGGGGAACCCCGGCCGCCAGCCCCTCCATCGTGCTGCCCATCCCGGCGTGGGTGACGAACGCGCGGGCATGACGGAGCACGGTCAGCTGCGGGACCTCGGTGTGCACCTCGACGTTGGCCGCCAACGGTCCGAGCGACGCGGGGTCCACCTGGTCGCCGACCACCATGACCACGTGCCACGGCCTCCCGTCGGCCGACGTGGCCACCTCGCGGTAGAACTCCGGGCGGTCGTTGTAGGCGGTGCCGAGCGACACCAGTACGACCGGCGCACCGGACACGGGCGGCCGCCACTCGCCCTGGAAACCACGCTCGGTGAAGCAGGGCCCGACGAATGCGTAGCGGTCGGTGAACGTGTCACCGGCGTACTGGAAGGCCCGTGGGAGCGTCACCAGCCGCTGGGCCGCCCTCTCGCCCTGAGTGAATCCGCGGACGTCGCGGATGCCCTGCCGTCGCAGGTACCGGCCGATGCGCAGGATCATCCGCAGGAACCGTGGATCCAGCGGATTGACCTTGGAGTAGGCGTTCATCGACCAGTGCCGGTTGCTCACCAGATTCGGCCACGTCTCCACCGAAGGCACATCCCAGCGGTGCGCGAGAATGCGGCCCCACCAGGCGAGCGCCCCGTCGTGGAGCACCAGATCGGGACGATCGCGGCCCGCAGCCCGCGCCAGGACCGGCACGAGCGCCTCGGTCTCGTCGAGCAGCAGCCCCATCGCCCGGACGAGCTCCCGGCCATGCATCTGCGGCAGGGTGTCGCGGCCCATCGCCTCCCACGTGGACGTGACGGGCGCGTAGCGGGCGCCGGTCTCGGCGATCCGCTCGGCGAACGCGCGTGGCGCCCAGTAGGTGAGGTCGTGACCCCGGCGCACGAGCTCGGCGACGACCCCCAGGGTCGGGTTGACGTGCCCCGCCCCGAGCGGCGCATAACAGTAGATCACCGCCACACCGACCGACTGTAGCGGCGGACGCGACCGCACCACCTGCGGTCGGTGTTGACGACCGCCCCGTGCGTCGCGACGATCCTCCGGCCGGTCCGGGCGTCGGGGCCCGTCCGGCGCCAGCGCAGTCCGAGCCGGGAGCGACGGTGACCGACAAGATCGACTTCAAGCGGACGCTCGGCTGCTACCGGGCGAAGCGGGACGCACCCGCGCTCGTCGAGGTGCCGGACCTGCGCTACCTGATGGTCGACGGCCACGGGGACCCGAACACCGCGGCCTTCGCCGAGGCGGTCTCGGCGCTCTACCCGGTCGCGTACTCGCTGAAGTTCGCCAGCCGGTCCGACCTCGGCCGGGACTACGTGGTGATGCCGCTGGAGGGCCTGTGGTGGGCCGAGGACATGGGCTCCTTCACCACCGCCCGGGACAAGACGCGGTGGTCCTGGACCTTGATGATCATGACGCCGGACTGGGTCACCGACGACATGTTCGCCGCGGCTCTGGAGCGGGTCGCGGCGAAGGACCGCCCGGCCCGGCTCGGCGACCTGCGGCTGCAGACGCTCTCGGAGGGCCGGTGCGTCCAGGCGCTGCACGTCGGCTCCTACGACGACGAGGCCGGGCTGCTCCGCCGGATGCACGACGAGTTCATCCCGGCCGCGGGCATGACCATGGTCGGCAGGCACCACGAGGTCTACCTCAGCGACGCCCGCCGGGTCGAGCCGTCGAAGCGGCGGACGATCCTGCGCCAGCCCGTCGCCGCGTCCTGAGCCCTGGGCCCCGGGCCCGACCACCGGCCCCGCGACGCGGGACGGCCCGCCCACCCCGGTCGGGGTGCGCGGGCCGTATGTCCCTGCGAGGTGCCGGTCAGGCCGCGGCGGCCTCGGTCGGCTTGCTCAGCTTCTCCAGCCGGCGGGTGGTGGGCCAGCGGACGTTGCTCGCCCAGCCCAGCTTCTCGAAGCCGCGGATGACGCCGGCCGAGATGTCGACCTGGCCCTTCTTCACGCCGTGCCGGGCGCAGGTCGGGTCGGCGTGGTGCAGGTTGTGCCACGACTCCCCGAACGACAGCACCGCGAGCCACCAGACGTTGGCCGACTTGTCGCGGGCGGCGAAGGGGCGCTCGCCCCAGATGTGGCAGATCGAGTTGATCGACCAGGTCACGTGGTGCAGCAGCGAGACGCGGACCAGGCCGGCCCAGAAGAACGCGGTGAAGAAGCCCCACCAGGACATCGTCACCAGTCCGCCGATGGCGGCCGGCAGCAGCAGGCTCACCGCGACGATCGCCGGGAACAGCTTCTGGACGAGCGCGATGTCCCGGTCGTCGAGCAGGTCCGGGGTGTAGCGACGCTGGTTGGTCACCTCCTTGGTGAACAGCCAGCCGGTGTGCGCGTGCCAGAAGCCCTTGGCCAGACCGAGCACGCTCTCACCGTGCAGCCACGGGCTGTGCGGGTCGCCCTCCTTGTCGGAGAACGCGTGGTGGCGGCGGTGGTCGGCCGTCCAGTCGATGACGCCGCCCTGCAGCGCGAAGCTGCCGGCGACGGCGAGCGCGATCCGCAGCGGGCGCTTGGCCTTGAACGAGCCGTGCGTGAAGTAGCGGTGGAAACCGACCGTGATCCCGAGCCCGGACACCACGTAGAAGAACGCGGCCAGACCGATGTCGAGCCAGCTCAGCCCCCAGCCCCACGCGAGCGGGACGGCGGCGATCAGCGCCAGCATCGGGACGGCGACGAAGATGCCGACCAGGAACGTCTCGACGGCGGGGGTGGGGCCGAGAGTCGTCGGTGCCTTGCCGGGTGCCGGCGGGGCAGCGGTCTGCGTGCGGGGAGGTGCGGCCTCGAGGGTCATGATGCAAGGACACCCGAATCGGGCGCGGGAGACAGTGCGGTAATCCCCCCTATCCGGCGTCGGGACCGCGCCAGGGGTGTGAGCTGCACGACTTGACTCGCGAGTAACCCTCGGATACCCACATGCCGTGAAGCTCTCCACGATCCTGCCCTACGGCGACGACCCCATCCGCAACGCCGACGCGGTCACCGGCCTCGAGAAGGCCGGTCTCGACGCCGTGTGGGCGGCCGAGGCCTACAGCTTCGACGCGGTGTCGTTGCTGGGGTACCTGGCCGCGCGCACCGAGCGGATGGAGATCGGCGCCGCGATCCTGCCGATCTACAGCCGGACCCCGACCCTGACCGCGATGACCGCGGCCGGGCTCGACGCCCTGTCCGGAGGCCGGTTCAACCTGGGGCTCGGCGCGTCCGGCCCGCAGGTGATCGAGGGCTTCCACGGCGTCGCCTACGACAAGCCGATCGGCCGGACCCGGGAGATCATCGAGATCTGCCGCCAGACCTGGCGCCGGGAGAAGGTGCACAGCGACGGCATCTACAAGATCCCGCTCCCGGAGGGCGAGGGCACCGGTCTGGGCAAGCCGCTCAAGCTGATCAACCACCCGAAGCGGGACTCGATCCCGATCTGGGTGGCCGCGCTGGGCGAGAAGAACCTGACCATGACCGCGGAGCTGGCCCAGGGCTGGCTGCCGCACGTCGTGCTGCCGGAGAAGATCCGCGACGTGTTCGGCGACGCGCTCGACGCCGGGTTCGCCAAGCGGGACCCGGGCCTCGGCACGCTGCAGATCGCCGGCGGCGGCGTCTGCGCGATCGAGGAGGAGATGTTCGAGCCGGCGCGCCAGGCCGCCCGCGGGATGTACGCCCTCTACATCGGCGGCATGGGGGCGCGCGGGAAGAACTTCTACAACACGGTGTTCGCCAAGCAGGGCTACGAGGCCGAGGCGAAGCTCGTGCAGGACCTCTACCTGGACGGGAAGAAGGAGGAGGCGATGGCCGCGCTGCCCGACGACTTCATCGACCGGGTCACCCTGATCGGCCCGGAGGGGCACGTACGCGAGCGGATCGCCGCCCTGGCCGAGGCGGGCGTCACCTACCTGCACGTCAACCCGATGACCCAGGACCCGCCGAAGCTGCTCTCGCAGCTCAAGGAATGGATCTCCTGAGCCTGCTACCCGGACACTCCGTGTCCGGGTAGCCCTGTTGCCCGCCGGCGGCTCCTGTGATGGATTGACCTGCGGGGAGGAACGGACGACCGTTCCGCGGGGCGCACGGACGCCCGCCCTCGACGTGCTTCGACGAAGGAGTGGGCCCGTGGCCGAGGACGACACCACCCCCGACCTGGACGCCGTCGTCGTCGGCGCCGGGTTCGCCGGGCTCTACATGCTGCACCGGCTGCGCGGTCTCGGGATGTCCGCGCTGGTGCTCGAACGCGCCGGCGGCGTCGGCGGGACCTGGTACTGGAACCGCTACCCCGGCGCGCGCTGCGACTCCGAGAGCTACTACTACTGCTACGCGTTCTCCCAGGAGCTCGAGCAGGAGTGGGAGTGGACCGAGCGCTACCCCCGCCAGCCGGAGATCAAGCGCTACCTCGACCACGTCACCGACCGCTTCGACCTGCGCCGCGACATCCGGTTCGACACGTCCGTCGAGTCCGCGCGCTACGACGAGGACACCCGGTCCTGGTCGGTCACCACGGCCGCCGGTGACGTACTGCGCTGCCGGTACCTGATCACCGCGGTGGGCTGCCTGTCCGCCGCGAACGTGCCCGACATCCCCGGACTGGACACCTTCGCCGGGCAGTGGCACCACACCGGGCAGTGGCCGCACGAGGGCGTCGACGTGCGCGGGGCGCGGGTGGGCATCGTCGGCACCGGGTCGACCGGCATCCAGGCGGTCCCGGTGCTCGCCGCGGACGCGGCGCACCTGACGGTGTTCCAGCGGACCGCGAACTACTCCATCCCGGCCCGCAACGGTCCGCTGAGCGCCGAGGAGTCCGCCACCTACAAGGCCTCCTACGACGAGATCCGCGCGGTGCAGGCGGGGTCGACGAACGGGCACCCGTTCGTCGTCAGCGACGAGTCCGCCCTGGACGCCGCCCCGGAGCGTCGCGAGGCGATCTACCGGCAGGCGTGGGAACGCGGCGGGCTGCGGTTCCGGGCGTCGTTCCGTGACCTGCTCGCCGACGCCGACGCGAACGAGACCGCCTCGGAGTTCCTCCGGGACCGGATCCGCGAGGTCGTCGACGACCCGGAGACCGCCGAGAAGCTGGTGCCCCACGACCACGGGTTCGCCACCAAGCGCCCGCCGATCGACACGCACTACTTCGAGACCTACAACCAGCCGCACGTGCGCCTGGTCGACGTGAAGGCGACACCGATCGAGGAGATCGTGCCGGCCGGCGTCCGGACGTCGGAGGGCGTGCACGAGCTCGACCACCTGGTGTTCGCCACCGGGTTCGACGCGATGACCGGCCCGCTGCTCTCGTTCGAGATCACCGGCGCCGGCGGCACCGCCCTGCGCGAGGCCTGGGCGGCCGGTCCGCGCGGCTACCTGGGGCTCGGCGTGTCCGGCTTCCCGAACCTGTTCACGATCACCGGCCCGGGCAGCCCGTCGGTGCTGACCAACATGCCGACCTCCATCGAGCAGCACGTCGACTGGATCGCCGACTGCCTGGGACACCTGCGCGAGCGCGGGGTGGACCGGATCGAGGCCGAGCCCGATGCGGAGCGCGAGTGGGGCGAGCACGTGCAGGAGGCCGCGGAGGCGACGCTGCTGCCCCGTGCGGCCAGCTCCTGGTACCTGGGGGCGAACGTGCCGGGCAAGCCGCGGGTGTTCATGCCCTACGCCGGTGGCTTCGCCCGCTACACGCGGACCTGCACCGCCGTCGCCGAGGACGGCTACCGGGGGTTCGCGCTGGAACCGGCCAGGACGCGGGTCTGAAGGGCCCACGGTGTTGCCGCGTCGGGCTGGGCCCTTCGGGCCTGCGGCTCTTGCGCCGAACGGCGCAATTGGCGGGGCCGGGTCACCACGCGTATCCGGCTCGTTCCACAATGTGTGACGTCGTCCACGCGTTCCACGCCCACGGTCGCCTCCACCGACCTACGGCAGGGAACCGGGTAGAGGAGGAGCGCGCGTTGCTCGAACTGGCCATCCGGACCTCCGACGAACCGATCGCACCCGGTCAGTACCGGCACACCGCGACCCACGCCTGGTGGATGGGAACGTACTTCGCCGGTGACGACGTGGCAGTGCACTACTCCGAGCACCTGCACCAGCAGTGGACCCCGGCCGACCCGGCCCAGGACTGGCTGCTCGACCGCGAGCTGACCGGCCGGATGCTCTGGCTCAGCGGCGACGGCTCCGCCGCCGTCGACGCCGGGTTCACCCTGGCCGACCAGTGGCCCACCGGCCGCTTCCGCGCTCCCTGGGGCGACTTCTACGCCGAGCTGCACGGGCACGTGCCGGCCGTCCGGCCGGGCAGCTGGGTCGCACCCACGCCCGCGTTCCTGGCCGCCCTGCCGCGCGACCCGGACCGGCTCCTGCGTCGCCTGATCGACGACAGCCCGCCCGGACGCGGCTACACCGGCCCGTTCCAGAGCGCGGTCGACGCGCTGCGCACCTGCGCCGTCCCGGCCGAGCTGCGCTCCACGATCTACGCCGCGCTGCGGGCGCTGCCCGCGGTGTCGGTCGGCGAGGCCGCGAACCTCGACGGCGAGGTGCACCAGACGCTGGTGCACGACGAGGGTTCGGTCCGCAGCGAGCTGCTGATCTCCCCGGTGGACGGCCAGTACGCCGGCGAGCGGGACACGGTGCGGCGCCCGACCCGCGTCGGCCCCCCGGTCGGCACCGTGATCGCCGAGACCGCGGTGTCCACCTCGGTGGTCGACGGGCTCGGCTCGCTCCCGGGCTTCTGAGCGCACCCGGGCATTCCGAGCGCACCCGGGCTTCCGAGCGCACCCGCGCGCAGCGGGGCGGCGGGGCTCCGGACGGAGTTCTCGCGACCCCCTCGCACGGCGACGTCGGTTCTGAATCGACGCCGTATCGATCCGGTGACGAGGTAGGCACGTCCTCCATGGGTGTGCTCGTCCCGGGAGGACTAACCTGGATGCCGGTCGCGACAACTTTCGAGCAGCTGATCAAGGCGGTTGACGTAGCGTGTCATCGAGCAGTACTTCCCATCCGGCGAGCGGGTTCGGCCCCAACGAGTGGCTCGTCGAGGAGATGTACCAGCGGTTCCAGGACGACCCGGACGCGGTCGATCCGGCCTGGCACGAGTTCTTCGCCGACTACGCCCCCGGCGGCACCGACACCGCGGGCGGCACCACCTCGTCCCAGCAGACCACCGCGTCCACCGGCGACAGCGACAAGGGCGTCTCCGGCGGGGTCACCAGCGGCGGAGTCACCAGCGGCGGGGTCACCAGCGGCGGGGTCACCAGCGGCACCGCCACCGAGGACGACACCACCGGGGCCGACGCCCCCCGCGGTGACACCACCTCCGCCCCGTCGCAGCGCGCGGTCGCCGACGGCGGGCGGTCCACCGGTGCGTCCTCCGGTTCCGCGGCCGACGTCCCGCCGGCGCCGGTGAAGAAGGCCGAGCCCCCGGAGAACGACGAGCAGCTGCGCCAGAAGGCCCGGCCCGCCGCGGGTTCCAGCAGCAACGGCAGCGCCCCGGCCGCCAAGGGGACCGACGCCAAGCCGGCCGCCGGCAGCACGTCCAAGGCCGCGAAGCAGGCGAACGGCGCCGGCGGGGTCACCACCACGCCGCTGCGCGGCGCCGCGAACGCCGTGGTCAAGAACATGACCGCGTCGCTGGAGCTGCCGACCGCGACCAGCGTGCGGGCCGTCCCGGCCAAGCTGCTCGCCGACAACCGGATCGTGATCAACAACCAGCTCAAGCGCACCCGCGGCGGGAAGCTGTCGTTCACCCACCTGATCGGCTACGCGCTGGTCAAGGCCCTGGGCGACTTCCCGACGATGAACCGGCACTTCGCCGAGACCGACGGCAAGCCGACCGTCGTCGCGCCGGAGCACGTCAACCTCGGCCTGGCGATCGACCTGCCGGGCAAGGACGGGCAGCGCTCGCTCGTCGTCGTGTCGATCAAGGGCTGCGAGAACCTGACGTTCGCCCAGTTCTGGGCCGCCTACGAGGGCATGGTCGCCAAGGCGCGCAACGGCAAGCTCACCGCCGAGGACTTTCAGGGCACCACGATCAGCCTGACCAACCCGGGCACCCTGGGCACGAACCACTCGGTGCCGCGCCTGATGCCCGGGCAGGGCACGATCGTCGGCGTCGGGGCGATGGAGTACCCGGCCGAGTTCCAGGGCGCCAGCGAGGAGCGGCTCGCCGACCTCGGCATCAGCAAGATCATCACGCTGACGTCGACCTACGACCACCGGATCATCCAGGGCGCCGAGTCGGGCGACTTCCTGCGCCGGGTGCACCGCCTGCTGCTCGGCGACGACGGCTTCTACGACGAGATCTTCACCTCGCTGCGGGTGCCCTACGAGCCGGTCCGCTGGGTGCAGGACATCCCGGAGGGCGAGGTCGACAAGACCGCCCGGGTGCTGGAGCTGATCGAGTCCTACCGGACCCGCGGGCACCTGATGGCCGACACCGACCCGCTGAACTACCGCCAGCGCCGCCACCCCGACCTGGACGTGCTCAGCCACGGCCTGACGCTGTGGGACCTGGACCGCGAGTTCGCCGTCGGCGGCTTCGGCGGCCGGCAGCACATGAAGCTGCGCGACGTGCTGGGCCTGCTGCGCGACTCGTACTGCCGCACGATCGGCACCGAGTACATGCACATCGCCGACCCGGAGCAGCGGGCCTGGCTCGAGGAGCGGATCGAGGTCCCGCACCAGAAGCCGACCGCGAACGAGCAGAAGTACATCCTGTCCAAGCTCAACGCCGCCGAGGCGTTCGAGACGTTCCTGCAGACCAAGTACGTCGGGCAGAAGCGGTTCTCGCTCGAAGGCGGCGAGACCGTCATCCCGCTGATGGACGCGGTGCTGGACAAGGCGGCCGAGCAGGAGATGGACGAGGTCGTGGTCGGCATGCCGCACCGCGGCCGGCTCAACGTCCTGGCCAACATCGTCGGCAAGCCGATCAGCCAGATCTTCCGCGAGTTCGAGGGCAACCTCGACCCGGGCCAGGCGCACGGCTCCGGTGACGTGAAGTACCACCTCGGCGCCGAGGGCAAGTACTTCCGGATGTTCGGCGACGGCGAGACGCGGGTGTCGCTGACCGCGAACCCGTCGCACCTCGAGGCCGTGGACCCGGTGCTCGAGGGCATCGTCCGGGCCAAGCAGGACATTCTGGACAAGGGCGACGGCGGCTTCACCGTGATGCCGCTGCTGATGCACGGCGACGCCGCGTTCGCCGGTCAGGGCGTGGTCGCCGAGACGCTGAACCTGGCGCTGCTGCGCGGCTACCGCACCGGCGGCACCGTGCACGTCGTGGTGAACAACCAGGTCGGCTTCACCACCGCCCCGGAGCACGCGCGAAGCTCGCAGTACTGCACCGACGTCGCGAAGATGATCGGCGCGCCGGTCTTCCACGTGAACGGCGACGACCCGGAGGCCTGCGTCTGGGTCGCCAAGCTCGCGGTCGAGTACCGCGAGCGCTGGCACAACGACGTGGTCATCGACATGATCTGCTACCGCCGCCGCGGTCACAACGAGGGCGACGACCCGTCGATGACCCAGCCGTCGATGTACGACATCATCGACGCCAAGCGCAGCGTCCGGAAGATCTACACCGAGTCGCTGATCGGCCGTGGTGACATCACCATGGAGGAGGCCGAGCACGCGCTCAAGGACTTCTCCAACCAGCTCGAGCACGTGTTCAACGAGGTCCGCGAGCTGGAGAGGACCCCACCGGTGGTCTCCCCCTCGGTCGAGGAGGAGCAGCGCGTCCCGGCCGATCTGGACACCTCGATCCCGCTGGAGATCGTGCACCGGATCGGCGACGCGCACGGCAACCTGCCCGAGGGCTTCACCGTGCACAAGCGGATCGAGCCGGTGCTGACAAAGCGGGCGAAGATGGCCCGCGAGGGCGACGTGGACTGGGCGTTCGCGGAGCTGCTGGCGATGGGCTCGCTGGCCGTCGACGGCCGCCTGATCCGCCTGTCCGGCCAGGACTCGCGGCGCGGCACGTTCGTGCAGCGGCACTCGGTGCTGATCGACCGGCACACCGGCGAGGAGTACTACCCGCTGCGCAACCTGGCCGAGGGCCAGGGCCGGTTCCTGCCGTACGACTCGGCGCTGTCCGAGTTCGCCGCCGTCGGCTTCGAGTACGGCTACTCGGTGGCCAACTCCGAGGCGCTGGTGATGTGGGAGGGCCAGTTCGGCGACTTCGTCAACGGCGCCCAGCCGATCATCGACGAGTTCATCTCCTCCGGTGAGGCGAAGTGGGGCCAGATGTCCGACGTCGCCCTGCTGCTCCCGCACGGGCTGGAGGGCCAGGGCCCGGACCACAGCTCCGGGCGGATCGAGCGGTTCCTGACGCTGTGTGCGGAGGGCTCGATGACGGTCGCGCTGCCCTCGGAGCCGGCGAACTACTTCCACCTGCTGCGCCAGCACACCCTGGACGGGGTGCGGCGGCCGCTGGTGGTGTTCACGCCGAAGTGGATGCTGCGCGCCAAGCAGGTCGTCAGCCCGCTGTCGGACTTCACCGGCGGCCGGTTCCGCCCGGTGATCGACGACCCGGACTACCGCACCCAGGACGGCCCGAACGCCTCGGTGGACCGGGTGCTGTTCTGCAGCGGCAAGATCTACTGGGAGCTGGCCGCGGCCCGCGACAAGCGGCGCAAGGACGGCGACACCGATATCGAGAACACCGCGATCGTGCGGATCGAGCAGCTCTACCCGATGCCGATCCGCCAGATCGAGGCCGTGATGGAGCGCTACCCGAACGCCGGCGACATCCGCTGGGTCCAGGAGGAGCCTGCGAACCAGGGCTCCTGGCCGTACTACGGCCTCGAGCTGCCGCAGAAGCTGCCGGAGCGGCTGTCCCGGATCACCCGGGTCTCGCGCAGGCGGATGGCGGCCCCGGCACCGGGCTCGTCGAAGGTGCACGAGGTCGAGCAGCAGGAGCTGATCTCGAAGGCGTTCTCGCGGGACTGAGTTCTCCCATGTCCGCGGGCGTTGGGCGTCACGACGTGGTGGGTCGGCCCACCACATCGTGACGCCCGCCGGCGCGTTCAGGACCCGGACGGCGCGGCCGCGAGCTCGCCCCGGTTGGCCGCGGCGGTGAGCCGGGTCCGCCGGTGGAACGCGTCCTGGGCGTCGCCGACGTTGTTCTCCTTGCCCGCCCAGATCCGCATGGCCTCGCCCTGCAGCGCGCGGGCGTAGGAGAAGCTGACCGTCCAGGGCAGCTCATCGACGCGGCTGATCGCGTCCAGGTTCGCGGTGGCCTGCTCGTCGGTCTGCCCGCCGGAGAGGAACACCACCCCCGCCACGGCGGCCGGGACGGTGCGGCGCAGCACCGTGACGGTGCGCTCGGCCACCTCGTCCGGTCCGGCCTGGGTCTGCCCCCGGTAACCGGAGACGACCATGTTCGTCTTCACCAGCAGGCCCTCGAGCTCGACGCGCTGGTGCGCCAGCTGCACGAACAGCGCGCGCAGCATGTCCTCGGTGACCCGGGCCGACCGGTCGATCGAGTGCGTCCCGTCCATGATCGCCTCGGGCTCGACGATCGGCGTCAGGCCGGCTTCCTGTGCGAGCGCGGCGTAGCGGGCCATCGCGTGCGCGTTGGCCTCCAGCGCCGCCGTCGACGGGATGTCGTCGCCGACCTCGATCACCGCCCGCCACTTCGCGAACCGGGCACCCAGGTCGCGGTACTCGGCGAACCGCTCGCGCAGCCCGTCGAGGCCCTCGGTGACCTTCTCGTCCTCCTGCGGGGCGAGCGCGAGCGGCTTCGCGCCGCCGTCGACCTTGATGCCGGGCACGATGCCGCGCCGGGCCAGGTGCTCGGCCATCGCGACGCCGTCGTCGGTGGACTGCCGGATCGTCTCGTCGTAGAGGATCACCCCGCCGAGCCAGCGCTCGATGTCGGGCGTGCGGAACATCAGCTCGCGGAAGCGGCGGCGGGTCTGCTCGGTGGACTCCACGCCCACCGCCTCCAGCCGCTTGGTCATGGTGCCGGTGCTCTCGTCGGCGGCCAGGATCCCCTTGCCGTCGGCGAGGATCTCCCGGGCGGTCGCCGCCGGTGCGGACGGTGTCATCGCAGCGCTCCTTCGTCGGTTCTCTGACCGGTGGGTAGCCGCCCCGGCGTGCTTCCATGCAGGTGGGGCCCCGCTAACCTGGACGCGTGTACTTCACCGACCGCGGCATCGAGGAGCTCGTCGACCGGCGCGGCGAGGAGCAGGTCAGCATCGAGTGGCTGGCCCTGCGCCTGCGCACGTTCGTCGACATGAACCCGGAGTTCGAGACGGCGGTCGAGCGCCTGTCGAGCTTCCTGGCCCGCGACGACGAGGACGACCCCGAGGACTAACTAGCAGTCGGTCACTCCTCCGTGCGACGGCGGCGGAACAGGCGCCGGTCCCCGGACGCGCGCAGCGTCTCGAGGGCCTCGTCGGCCCGGCGCTCCAGCTCCTCGTGGGCCCTCGGGTCGGCCCGGTGGTCCGGGCGCGGGCGCGGCTTGCCGGGCTCGCTCGTCGCCCACATCAGCGCCAGCGCGTCCTCCCAGCGCAGCTCGAACATGCCCCGGGCGAGCACGAGCGCGTCGGCGGAGGCGTGCAGCTCGCGCTCGGCCGAGCGCAGCTCGCCGCGCAGCTCCTCGGCCCGTGCGGCGTCGACCTCACGGAGTTCGACGACGGCCCCGGCCAGCCGGGCGACGACGTCGCGGTACTCGTCGGCGGCGCTCACCGCGCACCTCCGCCCCGGTCGGTGAGGATCACCAGCTGGGGACGTCCGTGCCGGGCGCGGTCGAGCAGCAGGCCGCGTCCCGGCGACGCAGGCCAGTCCAGCGGCGCGCCGCCCAGCAGGGGCGTGAGGTCGGCCCCCTGCACGCCGGTCGCCACCCACACCCCGAGGTCGTCGAGCGCCGCGCCGGGCGGTGCGAGGAGGGTCTTGAGCCGCTGGGCGCCCTGCCACCATCCCAGCAGGTGCACGCCGACGCCCGGACCGTGGCGCAGCACCGAGCGCAGGTCCTCCATGCCCGTGCGGTCCAGCATCGTCTCCGCGACGTCGGCCCCGAACACCACGACCGCGAGCGCCGGGTGCGCGCCGCCGGTGCTGCCCGAGGCCGCCCGGTCCCGGACGAGGCCTGCGAGCTCCCGGACGCGGGCGACGAACCCGTCGGCGAAGACCTTGTCGACGTCGACGGTGAGCCGGGCCGCGAGGTCCTCGGCCGGCGCGACCGCCTCCGCGGCCAGCGGCATCAGCACCATGCGGGTGTCCTCGTCGGGCCGGGCCGCCGCGAGGGTCGCGGCGTAGGACTCGGCGGCCGCGCACAGCAGGGGGACCGCGACCCGCGCGTCCGGGCCGATCACGCCGAGGTTGCGCCCCGGCACGTCGGCGAGCTCGGGCGCCGCCGGGCTGCCCGCCACGTCGACGAACTGGCCGAGCAGCGCGCGCGGCACCCCGTCGGGGGGCAGCCGGGCGGCGAGCGCGTCGTGGTCCGGGGCGCGGGCCCCGTCGAACACGACCGGCTCCGGCGTGTCCGGGAACCGCGCGAACGCGTCGGGCTGCACCTTGCGGACCTGCGGTCCGCCGACCTCGGGCACCGTGACGACCTGGTTGCCGTGCTCGACGCCGGAGTCGTGGTTGACGATCGCGTGCCAGCGCGGCAGCGTCAGCGCGGCCTCGTTCTCCTGGGCCAGGATCCGCCGGGCCCGCGGCAGCGCGACCCGCAGCACGAACTGTTCGAAGATCGCCGACCGGCCCCAGAGCGCGTCGATCCCGGAGACGTCCTGGCTGGCCAGCACGAGGTGCACGCCCTGCGAGCGGCCACGCCGGGCGACGTCCTCGAGCAGCGCGGTGGCCTCGGCGCTGACCGCGTCGCGGCCGGTGAACAGGAACTGGAACTCGTCGATGACCGCGACGATCCGCGGCAGCCTCGCGCGGTCGTCGGTGATGTCCTGGTCGGCGAGCTCGTCGCGGAGCTCGGAGAGCTTCGTGGCGCCGAAGCGGCGCGCGGTCTCGGCCCGCGAGCGCATGACGGCGGCGAGGTGGCGCAGCAGCGCGAGCCCGAACTCCCGGTCGGTGTTGATGTTGACGCCGATCAGCCGGGCCTGCGGCAGCCGGTCGGTGCGGCGCCCGTCCGGGTCCGGCGCGAACTGGGCGAACGAGACGCCCTCCTTGAAGTCGAGCAGGTACAGCTCGACCTCGTCCGGCCCGTAGCGCGCGGCGAGACCGGTGATCCAGCCCAGCAGCAGGTTCGTCTTGCCCGAGCCGCTGGGCCCGCCGACGAGCGCGTGCGGGGAGTGGTCGTCGAGGCGCAGCTCGGCGTCGATGCCGTCCGCGACCCCGATCGGGGTCACCAGGCCGTCGTGCGAGCGCTCCGTCCAGCGGTCGCCGTCGGCGGGGAGCAGGTCGCGGAACGCCCCGAGGCGCCCGCGCCAGTCCTCGTGCGCGGCGACGATCTGCTCGCAGACCCGGGTGACGGCATCCGGCGGGAGCGGGGCGTCCGGCTCGACGAGCACGTGCGGCCCGGTCAGCGACGTCCGGACCGGCGCCGCGACGTGCTGTGCGGCAGCTCCCGGGGCGTCGGCTCCCGGCGGGTCGACGCCCGGGGGGTCCCCGAACGTCACCGTCTCGACCGGCCGGGGCAGCGCCGCCGGGACGTCGAGCAGCACCAGCACGACGCCGGCGGCGACCCCGCCGCGCGCGACCCGCTGCAGCTGGCGCAGCTCGGCCTCCGGCAGCTCGCGCCCGCCGCCGACGAGCACGGCCACCATCCAGGACTCGGGACGCCGGCCGGTCCGCTGCGCGAGCTCCCGCAACGACGAGCTGCCCTCGGCGAGCACCCGGGTCTGGACCCGGCGGATCCGGTCGGCCAGCTGTCCGAGCAGCACCTCCAGGCGCGTCGGGTCGTGCACGGTCAGCAGGCCCGTCCGGGTCAGCGGGTAGAGCCCCGGCAGCGCCCCGGCCAGCTGCCCGACGTCCCACACGTGCACGTTCACCACGCCGGGCCGGAAATGGCGCAGCATCCGCAGCACGAGTGCCTCGACCATCGCCTCGGCCCGCTCGCGCGTGTGCGGAGTGGAGACGACCTGCAGGTGCGCGCCGTCGAGCAGCGGGACGGCGACGCGGAACGGGGCCCCGCCCTCCACCGAGCCGGTGCCCAGGGCCCACATCTCGGGGACCGGCCCGACCGCCTCGACGACACCGGCGTCGCCCGACCAGTCGCGCGGGTCATCCCCGGCGGCACCCGGCGCGGCGGCGGCGACGATGTCGCTCAGCTCGGCCGGTGAGTCGCCCTGCCAGTGGTCGAACGCGTGCGCGCGGTCGTCGGCGACCCGGCCGAGCACCCCGGCGAACCGGGGGTTGGCCAGTACCCGGGCGAGTCCCGGATCGTGCTGCGCGGCGTCGTGACCGGTCTCGCGCAGCCACAGCTCGGCCAGCACCTCGGCGTGCCGGCGCGCGGCGAGGTCGCGGCGCGCCTCGGCGGACCCGAGCGCGGCCGACGCGGCCGCGTGGAACGCCGCGAACGCGTCTCGGATCCGATCACTGCGACGGCCCATCACACGAGGCTGGTCGACGGCTCTACAGCCGGCCGGCGACGTCGTCGGCGGACGCCATCGCGACCTGCAGGGCCTGCTCGACCTCGTCGATCTTCTCCGACGCGGCGGCGAACCGGGCGCGGGCGTCGTCGGCGTCGTTCTGGGCGGTGCCGTAGATGTTCTGGGCGAAGGCGGCGCCGGCCTCCTGGATGGCCTGACGGGCGTGCCGCAGCGCGCCGAGGCTCTCGGTGGCCTGCTGGTTGGCCCGTCCGATCCCGGCGCGGATCTCGTCGATGTTCGCCATACGGCCCTCCGTGCGAGTGCGTGCGGCCTCCGCTGTCCGGCCGCCACATGCAACCTAGTGGCGCCGCAACCGTCACCATGGTGCGGCCGCGCCGTCACCGCGCGCAACGTCGCCGAACGTGATGCGCAACGCCGTGAACGGGAGTCGTGACCGGTTCGTTCCCCGGATGCGCCGTTCGGCCCCTTACCGTGGTGATCGGCGACGACACCGACCCGATCGTCGACGACCCCGATCCGGGAGTGTGACCGATGGCGACCCCCGCCGCGCAGCCCGACACCCTCGAGCCGCCGACCGGGTCGGCGAAGATCCGCGCGATCGGCCCCGGCCTGCTGGCCGCCGCGACCGGCGTCGGCGCGGGTGACCTCGTCGCGACGATGGTGGCCGGCGCGAGCTTCGGCACCGTCCTGCTGTGGGCCGCCCTGGTCGGCACGCTGGTGAAGCTGGCCCTGGGCGAGGGCGTGGGCCGCTGGCACCTGGCCTCGGGCGCCACGATGCTCGACGGCTGGCGGCGTCTGGGCTACTGGGCGACGGTCTTCTTCGGCATCTACATCGTGATCTGGGGCTTCGTCTACGGCGCGACCGCGATGTCGGCCGTCGGGCTCCCCCTCAACGCGCTGTTCGGCGGCCTGTCGGTGCGGTACTGGGCGATGATCGCCGGCGTGCTCGGCGTGGCCCTGGTGTGGACCCAGCGCTACGCGGTCTTCGAGAAGTTCATGACCGTCCTGGTGCTGATCAAGTTCGTCTCGGTGGTCTCGATCGCGATCCTGGTCGGCCCGGACCTGGGCGCACTGTTCTCCGGGCTGGTCCCGCGGCTGCCCTCCGGGTCGACGGTCTACGTGCTCGGCCTGATCGGCGGCGTCGGCGGCACGATCACGATGGCGTCCTACGGGTACTGGCTCTTCGCCAAGGGGTGGAAGGGCCCGCGCTGGCTGTCGATGATGCGCCTGGACAACGCCGTCGGCTACATCATGACCGGCATCTTCGTGGTGTCGATGCTGATCGTCGGGTCCACCATCCTGCTCGGGCAGGACCTCACCGAGTCCGACTCCGGCCTGCTGATCCTCGGCGACCGGCTCGCCGAGCTCTACGGGCAGCCCGCGCGGATCCTGTTCCTGGTCGGCTTCCTGGCCGTCACGCTGACGTCGTTGCTGGGGGTCTGGAACGGCGTCTCGCTGCTGTTCACCGACTGGACCCGGGCGATCCGGCTGCCGCACGGGCGCAAGGCCGACGTGGGAGCGGACGCGGCCACCCCGAACGCGATCGTTCCCGGCGAGGCCGTCCCCGAGCGGGCCGGCGACGGTCCGGGACGGCCGAGCGCGTACGAGGCCCGGGCCGCCGAGCGGAGCCTGCCGTTCCGCGGGTACCTGCTGTGGCTGACGTTCCCGCCGATGGTGCTGCTGCTGTTCGACAAGCCGTTCGGGCTCACCCTGGTCTACGGCGTGCTCGGGTCGTTCTTCATGCCGTTCCTGGCCATCACGCTGCTGCTCCTGCTGAACACGAAGCGGGTCGTGCCGCAGGGCCGGTCCGGGTGGCTCTCGAACGCGGTACTCGGCATCTCCTCGGTACTGTTCCTGGCCCTGCTGGTGACCGACGTCCAGCAGCGCCTGTTCTGATCCCCGGTTCGTTCCGGCACGGCGGCGGGCAGTGGCGGCGCGTGTGGCGGATAGGCATCGTGTGATCGGCGGTCGGGTCCCGATCGTGGCCACCGGCGGCCACGATCGGTACCGATCCGCCGATCACGAGCCGGGATCGGTCGACGGGACGGCAGCAGCTACCGCGGACCGGGGCTCACCGTCACGGGCCTGCAGGTAGTCGGCCAGCCGGCCGGCCGCGGTGAGCATGGCGCGGGCGCGGGCGTCGAGCCGTGCCCGCCAGTCCGCGATCGAGGCGGCGAGCGGTTCCGGTCCCCCGGCCCGGCGGACCTGCTCGACGACGACGGCGATGTGGGCGAGCGGGTAGCCGCCGCGGCGCAGCAGGTGTGCCAGCTCCGCGTCGCGGACGTCGTCGGCGCAGTACCGGCGGGCGCCGCCCTCGCGCGCCGGTACGAGGATGCCGGCGCGTTCCCACGCCCGTAGCGTCGCAGGGACCACGCCGAGCCGGTGCGCGAGCGCTCCGACGGCGACCGGCCGGTCCGGCCGGCCCGACCGGTCCGGGTCGGCGGGGGGACGGGTGAGGGAGCCGACGGCGGCCTCGACCACGTCGAGGGTCTCCCGGTCCCGGAGCAGGCGCAGGTGGCTGTCGTCGATCGCCCGGAGCGCGGGCTCCTGGTCACCGCGCTCGACCGCCCGCATCACCTCGGCGCCGGTCGCGTGACCGTGTGCGGCGACGAGCGCGACATGCGCGCGCAGGGCGACCGCGTGCAGGTCGGTGTAGGCGCGGTAGCCGTTCGGGGCGCGCCGGGCCGCGGGCAGGATCCCGTCGCGTTCGTAGTTGCGGACCGCCTGGGCGGACAGACCGTGCTCGCGGGCGAGGTCGACCGGACGAAGTACGTCCGCGCCCCTCACTCCGGTTTGAGGCTTTCCCATCATCTCTCCTGGCGACCCGCAGCGAACCTCTACCGGGTTGTTCAACGATACGATGAATCGTCGTGACCTCCTCCTTCCTGGCCCCGAACGGGTCGCCCTCATTCGGGTTCGACGACGACGCCGCCCTCGCCGCGGCACTCGACACGGTGCTCGCGACGGCCCCGGACCTGCTGGGACTCGGCGAGCCGACCCACGGCGAACCCGCGCTGCCCGCCCTGCGCAACCGGCTGTTCGAGCTGCTGGCGCAGCGCGGTTACGCCTCGATCGCCCTGGAGACCGACGCCGTCGCCGCACTCGAGGTGGACGCGTTCGTACGCGGCGGGCGCGGCACGCTCGACGCGGCGATGGCCACCGGATTCAGCCACGGGTTCGGCGACCTGCCGGCCAACCGGGAGCTGGTGGCCTGGATGCGTACCCGCAACGACACGCTGCCGCCGGCGCGGCGCCTGGCCTTCCACGGCGTCGACGGGCCGATGGACGCCGACATCTCGCCGAGCCCCCGCCCCTACCTCGCCCACCTGCGCGACTACCTGCTCGAGCACCTGGGCCCGGACGCGCTGCCCCGCGAGGCTGCGGCCCGAGAACGCGGCGAGCTCGACCGGCTGCTCGGCGACGACGAGCGGTGGACCGACCCGGCCGCGCTGTACGACGCCGCGGCCTCGGTCGGCGGCACACCCGAGGCCCGTGCCCTGCGGGTACTCGCCGACGACCTCGTCACCACCCTGCACGCCGAGGCGCCGCAGCTCGTCGCGGCCGGCCCGGTCGAGGACTGGCACGCCGCCGCGGTGCACGGCCGCGCCGCGCTGGGGATGCTGCGCTACCACGCGGCGGCCGCCGAGACCAGGGGCGCCGAGACCACCGGCGCCGGGACCACCGGCGCCGGGACCACCGGCGCCGGGACCACGGGCGCAGGCCCCCGGTCCACGGGCGAGCGGCTGTCCCGGATGCTCGGGATCCGCGACGAGCTGATGGCGCGCAACCTGCACGCCGTCCGCGACCGGGAGCGGCACCGCGGGGCCACGTTCGTGTTCGCCCAGAACGCGCACCTGCTGCGCCACCCGGCACGGTGGGCGATCCCCGGCATGGACGTGGAGTGGTCCGGAGCGGGCGCGATCGTCGCCGCGGTCGGGGTGGAGCGCTACACCGTCGTCGCGGGCAGCCTGGGCGCGAGCGTCGCGTCCGGGCTACCGGCACCGGCGCCGTCGACGTTCGAGGGCGCGCTGGAGCAGGTGACCGGAGGGAGCGCGCTGGTACCGACCAGCCGGATCACCCGCGACGGCCTGCACGTCCGGACCGACGGGACCGGCGACAGGGCCTACGCGCCGCTCTCCGCCGAGAACCTCCGCAACGCCGACGCCGTCCTGCACGTGGCCACCTCACCCGGGGCCCCGCGCACGACCGCGGCCGCGCCCACCGACGTCGACCTCGCGGCCCGGATCCTGCGCGACCTGCCCGGCGTCACGCACCTGCACGTCGGCGAGGACCACGAGGCGGCCCCGCACAGCCTGGGCGACTGGTTCTTCTTCGCCGGCGACGACGCGCGGATGCCGTTCGCCACGATCGTCGTCCACGACACACCCGGCTTCGACGAGGACTCGGCGCTGGACCGGCCGGGTGTGTTCCGGCTCAACATCGGCGTCGGCCGCGACGAGTTCGAGCGCCTGTTCGGCTTCCCGCCGGCCGAGCTCGCGCAGCGCCGGTCGGACATCGACGTCGCCGTGCCGGACCGGTTCGTCCCCCACCCGACCTACGGGCGGCAGGCGTGGGTCGCGGTCCTGGACCCGGCCGATGCGACGCTGACCGAGGTCGACCGCCTGCTCGCCGTGGCCCACGAGCGCTCTGCCGGTCGGGAGCGCTCTGTCGGCCGGGAGCGCTCTGTCGGCCGGGAGTCGACCGCACGGGGCACCCCGAGCTGACCCGGCGCGAGCCACCCGGGACGGTGATCGACGGCCGGGTACCGATCGTGGCCGTCGGTGGCCCCGATCGGTACCGGAACGCCGATCACCGCGGGGGATCAGCCGGCGAGTGCGTCCCCGGCCCGGACCGTGCCGCCGGTGAGGACCCGGGCGTAGAGGCCGGCGCACGGCAGGACGCCGAAGCCCTCCACCTCGACCCGGTTGAGCGTCATCAGCGGCCGCAGGGCCTGCGGCGAGCGCGGCAGGCCGCCGTGCTCCAGGGTCGGCACCGAGCAGCGCGGCGTCGGCAGCACCCCGGCCAGGCGCACGGCCCCGACCGCGAACTCCCGGCCCACCCAGTCGTTCTCGGAGAACGGCGGGTGCCCCTGCGGGGTGGCGATCACCAGGTTCGGCCGGTAGCGCAACGTCTCCACACCGAGCGCGTCCAGCGTGGCCGTGGTGATCAGGTGAACCGGCGAGTGGTCCACGAACCGCCCGCCCGGAGCCCCCTGCGCGATCTCCAGGATGGCGGCCTCGACGTCGGCGTCGAGGCCCTCGGTGAGCACGTCCTCCGGGTCCGGGCGCTCCACGGTCGCGCCCTCGGCCCGCTCGGCCGCCATCCGGACGTCGCGCCCCAGCAAGCTCGACAGCGGCGCGTCGGCCTCGCCCGCAGGCAGGCCACGGCCGTCCGGCAGCGTGACGGTCACACCGTCGGGGCCGGACTCGGCCCGGCACTTGAGCAGCTCCCGGTACCAGCGCGGCTGCTTGGCCGTGGCCACCCGGCCGGTCGCGGTGTCGAGCAGCGCCAGACCCCGGTCCCCGACGACGCCGTGCTCGTCGAGCTCGAGCGCGTCGACGTCCTCGCCGAGCATCGACTTGACCGGGTACCGGTGTAGCGACGCGACCGTCCCGGCGATCGGGAAGTTCATGGGGACCACCTCTCCGCCCGTACGGGCACGTGCCGCCGGTCTAGGGGGCCGGCGAGAGCAGGCCGTTGCGAGCCAGCCAGCTGGTCGCGACGGTACGGAGCGCGGGCTTGTCCGGCCCTGCCGCCTCGGCGTTCATCGCCAGCAGCTCCGCGGTCGTCAGCTTCGCAGAGATCCGGTCCAGCACGCCCGTGACGGCCGGGCTCGCCTTGCGCTTCGCCAGCACCGGGACGACGTTCTGCGCGGCGAAGTTCTCCTGCGGGTCCTCCAGCGCCACGAAGTCGTTCTCCGGCAGCGCCGGGTCGGTGGTGAACAGGTTCGCGGCCGCCACGTCGTCACCGGCCAGCGCCGCGACGGTGAGCACGCCGCCGGAGTCCAGCGTCCGGGTGGATCCGAACACGCAGCCGTAGGTCTCGCGCAGGCCCGGGATGCCGTCGGGCCGGGTCGCGAACTCCGCCCCCGAGCCGAACACCAGGTCGGGGCAGTGCGGCGCGAGGTCGGCGATCGTGCGCAGACGCAGCCGGTCCGCGGTGGCCCGGGTCACCACCACCGCGTCCTTGTCCTGGGCCTGTGACATCGCACCGGAGACGAGCGCCGGCGGCAGCTCCGCCTGCAGCGCCCGGTAGACGTCGTCGGGCCTGGTCTGCTCGGCGCCGGGGTTCAGGTACTGCAGGACCGCCCCGGTGTAGTCGGGGATCAGGTCGACGGAGCCATCGAGCAGCGCCGGGAAGTAGGCCTCCCGGGAGCCGATCGCCACCGGCTCCTCCACCTGGACGCCCGCGTCCTGCAGGGCCTGCGAGTACACCTCGGCGAGCAACTGGCTCTCGGTGAAGTTGCCGGACCCGATCGCGATCACGTTCGGGTCGGAGTCGGACCCGCCGCCGGCCAGCGGGTCGCCGCCGCACGCCGTCAGCCCGAGCGTCGCGACGGCCAACAGCGCGAGCAGGCGGACCGGGCGCAGGCGTTCCATGGGTGTCCCTCCGGTCTCAGGCCGCACGGGCCCGGTCGGTGCCGGCGCCGCCACGGATCAGCCGCAGCCGTCCCGGGCCCGCCTGCGCACCCCGCTGCTGCAGCCCCGGGGAGACCAACAGCCTCTGCAGCCCACCGAGCAGCAGGTCGGCCACGATCGCGAGCAGGGCCACCAGGATCGAGCCGCCGATCATCTGCGGGAAGTCGCGCTGGGACAGCCCGTCCAGGATGAACCGGCCGAGGCCACCGAGCCCGACGTAGGCCGCGATCGTCGCGGTGGAGATGACCTGCAGCAGCGCGCTGCGCACCCCGCCGATGATCAGCGGGAGTGCGTTCGGCAGCTCGACCTTGAACAGGACCTCCGGGCCGCGCATCCCCATGCCCTTCGCCGCGTCCACGATCGACGGGTCGACGTTGGCGACGCCGGAGTAGGTACCGGCCAGCAGCGGTGGGACGGCCAGAATCACCAGCGCGATCAGCGGGCCGAGCAGGCCCAGGCCGACCGCGAGGAACAGCAGCACCAGCAGGCCCAGCGTGGGCAGGGCGCGCAACGCGTTCGCGATGCCGACCACCATCAGCCCGCCACGCCCGGTGTGCCCGATCCACGCGCCCAGCGGGAGCGCGATCACCAGCGCGATCAGCAGGGTCAGCGCCGTGTAGCCGAGGTGCTCGACGAGGCGCTGGGCGATCCCGGGGTTCTCCGCCGACCCCGCCCAGTTCTCCGAGCTGAACAGCCAGCCCAGGTACGTCACACGGCCCTCCCCGCGGTCCGGCGCGACCGGGCGGACCGGTCCCAGGGGGTCAGCGTGCGCCCCGCGAGCAGCAGCAGGCCGTCGACGACGACCGCCAGCAGCAGCACCAGCACGATCCCCGAGATCGTCTGCTGCGGGATCTCCCGCTGGAAACCTTCGGTGAACATCTTGCCCAGGCCCCCGAACCCGATCACCGAACCGACGGTGACCAGGCTGATCGAGCTGACCGCGGCGACCCGGAGACCGGCCAGGATGACCGGGACGGCCATCGGCAGCTCGACGGTGAGGAAGCGCCATCCCGGGCGGAAGCCCATCGCGGTCGCCGAGTTCACCACGGTCTCCGGAACGGCGTCCAGCGCGTCGGCGACGGTGCGGACCAGCAGCGCCAGCACGTAGACCGACAGCGCGACGATCACGTTGAGCGGGTCCAGGATCCGGGTGCCGATGATCGGCGGCAGGAACACGAACAGGGCCAGCGACGGCAGCGTGTACAGGAACCCGGCGACGTTGAGCGTGAGCGACCGGCCGAGCGCGGTGCGGTTGGCCAGCCAGCCGAGCGGGACCGCCAGCACCAGCCCGATCAGCACCGGTACCAGCGAGAACACGATGTGCTGCCCGGTCAGCTCGAGGACGAGCCCGGAGTTGCGGAACACCCAGTCCATGGCCGGCTCAGGCGGCCGGGTCGTGACGGCGGGCGTCCGGCAGCGCGGTCAGCACGTCGTCGGCGCTGATCGACCCGGCGACCCGGCCGTCGGCGTCGACCGCGACGCCGCGCCCGGACGGTGACGACAGCGCCGCGTCCAGAGCGCCGCGCAGCGACCCGGAGCCGACCGGGTAGAGCGAGCCGCCGGGCACGACGTCGCCCTCGGAGACCGTCGCACCGCCGGGTCGGTGGCCGCCGTCGATCCAGCCCAGCGGGCGCCGCTCCCCGTCGAGCACGGCGTGCCAGCCCTGCTCCGGGACCGGGTCGCCCAGCCCGACCGTCGGCAGCTCGCCGATCGGGATCGTGTCCGAGCTCAGGAAGCCCAGCCCCCGGTAGCCGCGGTCGCGGCCGACGAAGGTGTCCACGAACTCGTCCACCGGGCGGGAGAGCAGGACGCCCGGCTCGTCGTACTGGGCGAGCGTCCCGCCGACCCGGAACACGGCGACCTTGTCGCCCAGCTTGATCGCCTCGTCGATGTCGTGGGTGACGAACACGATCGTCTTGCCCAGCTCCGACTGCAGCCGCAGCAGCTCGTCCTGCAGGTTCTCCCGGACCACCGGGTCGACGGCGCTGAACGGCTCGTCCATCAGCAGCACCGGCGGGTCCGCGGCCAGCGCGCGGGCGACCCCGACCCGCTGCTGCTGCCCGCCGGAGAGCTGGTTCGGGTAGCGCCTGGCCATGGAGGGGTCGAGGCCGACCGTCTCCATCAGCTCCATCGCCCGGCTCCGGCCCTCGCGCCTGCCCCGTCCGAGCAGCACCGGCACCGTCGCGATGTTGTCCACGATCGTGCGGTGCGGGAACAGCCCGGCCTGCTGGATCACGTAGCCGATCCCCCGGCGCAGGTCGGCCGGGTCGCCGGCGAGCACGTCGCGCCCGTCGACCCGCAGCTCGCCCGACGTCGGCTCGATCATCCGGTTGATCATGCGGACGGACGTGGTCTTGCCGCAGCCGGACGGGCCGACGAAGACGGTGATCCTGCCCTGCTCCGCGACCAGGTCCAGCTCGTGCACGGCGACCGTGCCGTCCGGGAACCGCTTCGTCACGCCCCGGAACTCGATCATCCGGGCAACCCCCGTCGCCTCGGCGGCCGCGTCTCGGCCGCACAGTGGGCCGACGCTAACCCGGCCGGGGCCCGGCGGGCCACCGCGGACGACGCCGTCGTGACATTCGTCGTGCGCAGGCCCGGGAGCGCGACGACAGTGAGCGGATGCCTACTCGGACACCGCTACCGACCCCCTCGCTGGACCTGGACCCGGACACCCCGCACGCCGCGGACTTCTACCACTACGCGGACCTGCTGACCGGGCAGGAGAACGCCGACCTGC
>NZ_JADQDD010000370.1 GCF_019263595.1 Pseudonocardia sp. KRD291
TGTCCTCGTGGTACTCGGCGTGGATCGGCGTCCGGCCCAGGACGCTGCCCAGGGCTCCCTCGGCGCGGGTCATGAACGAGTGCCCGGCCTCGGGGTAGGTCTTGACGTCGTGCGGGACGCCGTGGCGCTCGAGGTCGGCCGCGAGCTGGTCCGGGTAGTCGCCGATGAACGCGTCGCGCCCGCCGTAGCTGCCCACCACCGGGCACGCGCGCTGCAGCGGCAGCGGTGCGCGGCCGTAGAACGGGGCGCTGACCTTGTACATGCCGGTGTCGGCGAGCAGCAGCGCGAAGCCGCCGCCCATGCAGAACCCGATCGTGCCGATGCGGTCGGCGTCCACGGTCGGCTGGTCGGTGAGCCAGCGCCGGGCCGACTCCAGGTCACCCAGGGCCGCGCCCTCGCCCGCGGTCATGGTGGCCATCGTCGCGGCCACGCAGAGCGCCCGGACCTTGCCGCGCGCGAACAGGTCCGGCACCAGGACCGCGTACCCCTCTGCGGCGAGCTCGCGCGCGATCCGGCGCATCTCCGCGGTCATGCCGAACGCCTCGTAGACCATCAGCAGCGCGGGGTGCGGCGGGCTGCCCGGGGTGTCCTCCGGGCGGACCAGGAATCCGGGCAGCCGGCCGCCGTTGAGGCTGGGGATCGAGACGTCGGACTCGACGGTCATCAGGACCTTCCTCCGGAGGGCAGGCGGACCAGGCCCTCCTGCATCGTGCTGGCGACCAGGCGGCCGTCGGCGGTGTAGAACCGGCCGGTGGCCAGCCCGCGCCCGCCGGACGCGGACGGCGAGTAGCAGGTGTAGAGCAGCCACTCGTCGGCGCGGAAGGGCTCGTGGAACCACATCGCGTGGTCCAGGCTCGCCATCTGCACATCCGAGGAGCGCACGTCGTGGCGGGCGACCACCGAGCCGAGCAGCGTCAGGTCGCTGGCGTAGGTGAGCAGGCAGACGTGCAGCAGCGGGTCGTCGGGCAGCCGGCCGTCGGCGCGCATCCACACCCGCATCGGATCGTCCGAGGCACCGAGCCGACGCGCCGACCAGACGGGCTCCTCGACGAGGCGGATGTCGAGCGGGCGCGGGGCGCCGGCCAGCCAGCCGCCGCTGTCACCCTGCATCGCCCGCACGCCCAGGTCCGGCAACGACTCCGGGTCCGGCGCCTCGACGGTCAGCGGCTCGGTGTGCTCGAGCCCCTGCTGCGCCACCTGGAACGACGCGGACAGAGAGAAGATCGCCTCGCCGTGCTGGATGCCCATCACGCGGCGGGTGGTGAACGAGCGCCCGTCGCGCACCCGCTCGGTCTCGTAGACGATCGGGACGCTCGGGTCGCCCGGGCGGATGAAGTAGGCGTGCAGCGAGTGCACGTGCCGGTCGTCGGGCACCGTGCGCCCGGCCGCGACCATCGCCTGCCCGGCGACCTGCCCGCCGAACACCCGCGGCATCGAGTGCGGCGGGCTCACGCCGCGGAAGAGGTTCTCCTCCAGGCGCTCCAGGTCGAGCAGCGCGGCCAGGCCGGGCCGGTCACCCCCGTGCTCAGGCGTGGTCGTCCTCGCCGAGGCGGTGCACGCGGATCAGGTTCGTCGAGCCGACGGTCGCGGGCGGCGAGCCGGCGACGATCACCACCAGGTCGCCCGGCTTGAACCGGCCGATGGACAGGATGGCGTTGTCGACCTGGCGGACCATGGCGTCGGTGGACTCCACCCGGTCCACCAGGAACGTCTCCACCCCCCAGGTCATCGCGAGCTGGCTGCGCACGGCGGGCTCCGGGGTGAACGCGAGCAGCGGCAGCCGGGTGTGCAGCCGGGACAGCCGGCGCACCGTGTCGCCGGACTGGCTGAACGCGACCAGCGCCCGCGCGGAGAGCCGCTCACCGATGTCGCGGGCGGCGTAGGACAGCACGCCGCGCTTGGTGCGGGGCACGTGGTTGAGCGGCGGCACGTCGGCCGGGCCGGCCTCGACGGCCTCCACGATCTGCGACATCGTGCGCACCGTCTTGATCGGGAAGCGCCCGACGCTCGTCTCGCCGGAGAGCATCACCGCGTCGCTGCCGTCGAGGACCGCGTTCGCGACGTCCGACGCCTCGGCCCGGGTCGGGCGCGAGTTGGTGATCATCGAGTCGAGCATCTGGGTGGCCACGATCACCGGCTTGGCGTTCTCCCGGGCGATCTGGATGGCCCGCTTCTGCACCAGCGGCACGTTCTCCAGCGGCAGCTCCACGCCCAGGTCGCCGCGAGCGACCATGACCCCGTCGAAGGCCAGCACGATGGCCTCGAGGTTGTCCACCGCCTCGGGCTTCTCCAGCTTGGCCACGACCGGCAGCCGCCCGCCGCCCGCGCTGTCCATGACCTTGTGCACCAGGTCGACGTCGGCCGGGCTGCGCACGAACGACAGCGCGATCACGTCGACGCGCAGCGCGAGCGCGAACTCCAGGTCGGAGATGTCCTTCTCGGACATCGCCGGCACGGTGATGTTCATGCCGGGCAGGTTCAGGCCCTTGTTGTCGCTGACCGGGCCGCCCTCGGTGACCCGGCAGACGACGTCGTTGCCCTCGATCCCGACGACGCGCAGGCCGACCTTGCCGTCGTCGACGAGCAGCCGGTCGTCCACCCGGGCGTCGGTGGCCAGGCCCTTGTAGGTGGTGGAGACGCGGTCGTGGGTGCCGGCGACGTCGTCGACGGTGATCCGCACCTCCTCACCGGTCTGCCACTCGGTGGGCCCGTCGGCGAACCGGCCGAGGCGGATCTTCGGCCCCTGCAGGTCGGCGAGGATGCCGACCGCGCGACCGGCGTCGTCCGCGGCCTGGCGGACCATCGTGTAGACGTTCTGGTGGTCGGCCCGGTCGCCGTGGCTGAAGTTGAGTCGCGCGACGTCCATCCCGGCGTCGACCAGGTCCCGGATACGGTCCGGTGTCGCGGTGGCCGGGCCGATGGTGCAGACGATCTTCGTACGGCGAGTCACGCGGACCAGCCTAGCGCCTGTCTGAAACGATCAGGTTGCTGGACGGAAGACGGCGTGGCGGGTTGGGGGAACGACCGGTGATCGGGCGATGGTCGCCTCTCGCGGCCACGATCGTGGCGAGCCTGCTCGTGCTGTTCACCCCCGCCTCCGGGGTACCGACCGCTCCCCCGGGCACCGACAAGGTCGTCCACCTGCTGCTGTTCGCACTGCTCGCGGCGACCGCCCGGTGGGCCGGCCTGCGCTCACCGGCCGTGCTCGTGGGCCTGCTGGTCTACGCGGGCGCGTCCGAGGTGGCGCAGGCGCTGCTGCCGATCGGGCGCAGCGGCGACGTCGTGGACGCGCTCGTCGACGTCACCGGTGCGGTCCTGGGGGTCGGTCTGTCCGCCCTGCTCACGCGCCGCCGCAGCGGCGACCGGACCTGACCTGGCCGATCCCACCACCCACATCCCGGCGAGCAGCACCGCCAGGGCGGTCGCGGCCACGGCGAGGGCGACCGGGCCGGTCGCGATCCGCTCGCCGAAGAAGATCCCGCCGGCGATCACACCCACCAGCGGGTCGACGACGAGGATCGGGGCGACGACCGCGACCGCCCCGGACCCCGTCTGCAGAGCGCTCTGGCTCAGCTGCACCGACCACGCCCCCAGCAGCACCGCCACGTAGATCGCGGGATGGCCCCACGGCTCGGTGAGCCCCTGACCGAGCTGCAGTCCGACCTGCTTGAGCGCCACCGCGGTCACGCCGTACCCGAGGCCGACGCACGCGGCGAGGGCGGTGGCCCGGCGAGGACCGCCGCGGCGTGCCCACCCGACGGTCGCGAGCATCACGCCGCCGCACCCGGCCGCCGTCACGAGCGTCGCCGGGCCCGACGGCCCCGGGCCGGACCCGGTCGTCGGGGCCAGCGCCACCAGGACGCCGACGAGCCCGAGCACGGTCAGCCCGACCCCGCACAGGGTCGCCCGCGTCGGGCGCCGGCCCAGGATCAGCCGTTCGGCCGCCGTGGTCGAGATGATGCTACCCACCAGCACGCTCTGCACCAGCAGCAGGGGCCCGGTCGCCAGCGCCAGCATCTGGAACCCGACGCCGGCGATCGCCGCGACGGCGCCGATCCACCACCACGGTTTGCGGACGAGGGCCCGGAGCAGGCGGGGGTCACCGGCCGCGAACGGCGCGACGGTGAGCGCGGCCCGCCGCTGGGCGACCCCGGACACGCCGAACACCAGGGCGGCCAGCACGGCCCCCGTCACAGCCCCTGTCACCGCCCCTGTCGCAGCCCCCGTCGCAGCCCCGGTCACAGCCCGACGACCGGCCGGTGGTCCACGGCCGGTGGTCCGAGCGCGGCCCGGACGGCGTCGGCCGGGTCCGCCCCGGCCGGCCACGGGAGTGCGACCGGGCCGCGTCCGCCCGGCCGGAGCCCGGGGTCGGGCCGGACCCGGTCGATCGCGGCGGCGAGGGCGTCCGGGTCGCGGGGCCACGGTGCGAGGCCCGCGTCCTGGAGGACCCGCGCGTTCGCCCGCCCGTGCCCGGGGATCGGCAGGTAGGTCACGGTCGGGAGGCCGGCCACGATCGCCTCGCTGACCGCAAGGCCACCCGCGTTGTGCACCAGCACGTCGGCGGCGGCCATCAGGTCGGGGACGTCGTCGCGCCACCCCAGGGCCACCACCCTGGGGTGGCCGCGCAGCCGCCGCCGCAGCACCGCGTTGCGGCCGCAGAGCACCAGCACGCGCGCGGTCGGGTGGCACAGGATGTCCGCGATCGTGCGCGGGACGTCGCCCATCCCGAGCGACCCGGCGCTGAGCAGGACGACCGGGACGTCGCGCGGCAGCCACAGCCGGGCGCGGAGCCGGGCGCCGTCGCCCCCGCGGCCGAACCCGGGCGCGCACAGCGGGCCGGCGGCCGTGGCGTGGACGCCGTACCGGGCGGCGTCGGAGGCGGTGGCTCGGGTCACGGTCAGGTGCACGTCGACGTCCGGGTGGCACCACAGCGCGTGGGCGGCCGGGTCGGTCAAGTAGGTGATCGTGGTCGCGGGCATGGCGCCGGAGCGGCGCAGCGCGCCGAGGGTCTGCCCGGCGAGCGGGTAGGTGGAGACGACGACGTCGGCGCCGGCCGCCCACCGCGCGACGGTGGCCCCGGCGCCGGCGCAGATGCCGTCGGTGACCCGCCGGACCGCGCCCGGGCGCTCCAGGGCCCGGAACACGCCGTCGAACACCGCCGGGGCGTGCTGCACGGTGGGTGCGTAGAGGTCGCGCAGCACGCGGCGCGCGGGCGGCGCGACGGCGTCGAGGTAGTCGTGCACCGCGACCTCGGTCCCGGACGCGGTCAGCCGCCGCGCCAGCTCCCGCGCGGCTCCCTCGTGGCCCTGGCCGACCGTCGCCCCGA
>NZ_JADQDD010000371.1 GCF_019263595.1 Pseudonocardia sp. KRD291
GCGCAGGAGCGCGGCGGCGTCGGCGATCGCGGTGGCGCGGTCCGGGGCCAGCGCGGTGAGGGTGTGCACCGCGGCGAAGCCGGCCGAGCGCAGCGTCGCCTCGTCCAGGAGGCAGTCCCCGGCGACCGCGACGACGGGTGCCCCGGCGGCCCGCGCGGCGTCGGCCACGCCCGTCGGGGCCTTGCCCTGCAACGACTGCTCGTCGAGTCGTCCCTCGCCGGTGACCACGAGGTCGGCGCCGGCGACGGTCCGGTCGAACCCGACCAGGTCGAGCACGGCCCGGACCCCGCTGGTCCGGGTGGCGCCCAGCGCCGAGACGGCGCCGCACATCGCGCCCCCGGCCGCTCCCGCGGCGGGCATGTCCGCCACGTCGTGGCCGGTCGCGTCGTGCAGCACCCAGGCCCAGCGGGCCAGGGCCGCGTCGAGGCACCGGACCTGCTCCGGGTCGGCGCCCTTCTGCGGGCCGTACACCGTCGCCGCGCCGCACGGCCCGAGCAGCGGGTTGTCCACGTCGGCGGCGAACACGAACCGTGCCGTCCGGGCCCGCGGGTGCAGGCCGGACAGGTCCAGACGCGCCGCGCGGGCCAGGGCCGCGCCGCCGGGCGGAAGGTCCCGCCCGTCGGCGTCGAGGACGCGGGCACCGAGCCCGACCAGCAGCCCGGCGCCGCCGTCGGTGCTCGCGCTGCCGCCCAGGCCGACGACGATTTCGTCCGCGCCCTGGTCGAGAGCGTGCGCCAGGACGGCGCCGAGCCCGGTCGTGCCGGCCTGCAGCGGCCGGGCGATGCCACCCGGCAGCACCCCGAGCCCCGCCACCGTGGCCAGCTCGACCAGGGCGACCGGGCCCCGGCGGGCGTAGGTCGCGGTCAGCGGGTCGCCGAGCGGCCCGGCCGCCTCGACCCGGACGGGGTCCCACCCGGCGGCCAGCACGGCGTCCACCGTGCCCTCGCCGCCGTCGGCGACCGGGGCCCGGCGCACCGTCCAACCCGGCGCGACGTCGGCGATGCCCGCGGCGAGGGCGCCGGCGACCCCGGGCGCGTCCAGGGACCCCTTGAACTTGTCCGGGGCCAGCACCACCGTGCTCCGTTCCCTCGACGACGCGGGCTCCATCAGTCGAGCAGGCAGACGGCCGTCGGGGCGTGCTCGCGCACGGTGGCGAGCTCCTCGAACTCCATCACCGCGTCGATCTCCGCGCCGCCCATCGAGACGTTCGTGACCCGCTCCAGCACGACCTCCACCACGACCGGCACCTTGTGCTCGCGGGCCAGCGTGGACGCCCGCCGCAGCGTCGCGGCGATCTGCTCCGGGTCGCTGACCCGCAGCCCCACGCACCCCAGCCCCTCGGCGACGACGACGTGGTCGACGCCGTAGCCCTTCGGGGCCGGCTCCGGTTCCCCGTCGTCCACGGTGTCGCGGGTGTGGATGTTGTCGAACCCCAGCTGCACGCAGTAGTCCATGTCGAAGTTGCGCTGCGCCTGCCGGATCAGCCCCAGGTAGGAGTTGTTCACGACCACGTGCACGTAGGGCAGGTTGAACTGCGCCCCGACGGCGAGCTCCTCGAGCATGAACTGGAAGTCGTAGTCCCCGGACAGCGCCACGACCGGCGTGTCCGGGTCCGCGGTCACCGCCCCGAGCGCGGCCGGGATCGTCCAGCCCAGGGGGCCGGCCTGCCCGGCGTTGATCCAGTGCCGCGGCCGGTAGACGTGCAGGAACTGCCCGGCCGCGATCTGCGAGAGCCCGATCGTGGTCACGTAGCGGGTGTCCGGCCCGAAGACCCGGTTCATCTCCTCGTAGACCCGCTGCGGCTTGATCGGGGTGTCGGTGAAGTGCGTGCGGCGGTGCAGCGTCGCCTTTCGCGCCGAGCACCCGGCGACCCAGGCCGACCGGTCGGGCAGCGTGCCCGCGGCGCGGCGCCGGCGGGCCTCGGCGACGAACGCCTGGAGCGCGGCGCCGGCGTCGGAGACGATCCCGTAGTCGGGGGCGAACACCCGCCCGATCTGGGTGGGCTCGATGTCGACGTGCACGAACGTCCGCCCGCGCCGGTAGGTGTCCAGGCCTCCGGTGTGCCGGTTGGCCCACCGGTTGCCGATGCCGAGCACGAAGTCCGACTCCAGGAACGTCGCGTTGCCGTAGCGGTGCGAGGTCTGCAGCCCGACCATGCCCGCGGCCAGGCGGTGGTCGTCCGGGATCGCGCCCCAGCCCATCAGCGTCGGCACGACCGGCACGTCCAGGATCTCGGCCAGCTCGACGAGCAGCGCGCTCGCGTCGGCGTTGATGATCCCGCCGCCGGCGACGATCAGCGGCCGCTCGGACGCGCACAGCATGTCGATCGCCTTCGCGGCCTGCGCGTCGCTCGCGGCCGGGCGGTGCACCGGCAGCGGCTGGTAGGTGTCCGGGTCGAACTCGATCTCGGTCATCTGGACGTCGATCGGCAGGTCGATCAGGACCGGACCCGGCCGCCCGGAGCGCATCAGGTGGAACGCCTGCGCGAACGCGCCCGGCACCTGCGCCGCCTCCAGCACCGTCATCGCCATCTTCGTGACGGGCTTGGCGATCGAGGTGATGTCGACGGCCTGGAAGTCCTCCTTGTGCAGCCGCGCGACCGGCGCCTGCCCGGTGACGGCCAGGATCGGGATCGAGTCCGCGGACGCCGAGTACAGCCCGGTGACCATGTCGGTGCCGGCCGGGCCGGACGTCCCGACGCAGACGCCGATGTTGCCCGGCGCGGCGCGGGTGTAGCCCTCGGCCATGTGCGCGGCGCCCTCGACGTGGCGGGCCAGCACGTGGGAGATGCCGCCGTGCGCGCGCATCGCGGAGTAGAAGGGGTTGATCGCCGCTCCCGGCACCCCGAACGCCTGGGTGGCGCCCTCCAGCTCGAGGATCTTCACCGCCGCGTCGGCGGCACGCATCCTTGCCATGTCGGTCTCCTTCAGCTCTCGTCGCGCGGCGACGGGCCGGACGCGCGGCCGGACAGGCGCGCGATCGTGCGGTGCAGTGCGGAGTGGTCGAGGCCGCCGTCGCCCGCGGCGCGGGTCGCGGCCACCAGCTGGGCCACCAGCGCGCCGACCGGGGTGGCGACCCCGGCCTCCCGCGCGGCCGAGGTGACGATGCCCATGTCCTTGTGGTGCAGGTCGATCCGGAACCCGGGGGAGTACTCCCGGTCGAGCATCTTCGGCGCCTTCTGGTTCAGGACCGCGGAGCCGGCCAGGCCGCCGCCGAGCACCTCGACCGCGGCCGGGAGGTCGGCGCCGTGGGCCTCGAGGAACACCAGAGCCTCTGCCAGCAGGGCGATGTTGCCCGCGACGATGAGCTGGTTCGCGGCCTTCACGGTCTGACCGGCCCCGCTCGGCCCGACGTGCACGACGGTCTTGCCGACCGTGTCCAGGTACGGGCGGGCGGCGGCGACGTCGTCCTTCCCTCCGCCGACCATGATCGAGAGTGCGGCGTTCACCGCACCCGCCTCGCCGCCGGACACCGGAGCGTCGACCATCCGGAACCCACGCTCCGCCGCGGTGGCGGACAGGTCCCGGGCGACGTCCGGGCGGATCGTCGAGAAGTCGATGATCAGGGTGCCGGGTGCGGCGTGGGCGAACACGCCGTCCTCGCCGGTCAGGACGTCGGTGACGTCGGGGGAGTCGGGCAGCATCAGCGCGACGACGTCCGCGCCCCGCACGGCCTCGGCGACCGAGCCGGCGGCCCGTCCGCCCGCCTCGACGAGGGCGGCGGTCTTCTCGGGCGAACGGTTGTGGCCGACGACGTCGTGGCCGGCGCGGGCGAGGTGACAGGCCATCGGGCTGCCCATGATGCCGAGCCCGACGAACGCGATGGTGGTCATGAGGTGCTCCTCCCGGAACGGGGGTGTCAGACGGGGGTGGCGGCGCGGCGGGCGTGCGGCAGCCAGGCGAACGGGTCGTCGCCGGTGGCCTTGTACTCCAGCCCGACCCGGCCGGTGTAGCCCGTGGCGGCGAGCCGGTCGAGCTGCGCGGGCAGGGGGAGGTCCCCGGTCCCGGGCTCGCCCCGGCCCGGCGCGTCGGCGATCTGGACGTGTCCGATCCGCGCGGCGTGGGTGTCGATCGCGGCGTCGACGTCGTCGCCGTTGACGGCCAGGTGGTAGAGGTCGGCGAGCAGGCGCAGCGAGTCCACGCCGTGCTCGTCGCGCACCCGGTCCAGCACCGCGACCGCGTCCGCGGCCGTGCGCAGCGGGTAGGCCGGCGCGCCGCTGACCGGCTCGACCAGCACGACGGCGCCGATCGCGGCGGCGGCGCGCCCGGCCGCGGCCAGGTTCGCCGCGGCGAGCTCGTCCTGCTCCGCGGGCGCGGTGCCCTCGACCCGGTTGCCGTAGAGGGCGTTGAACCCGGTCGTGCCCAGCCGGGCGCCGATGCCGACGGCCACGTCGATGTTGTCGACGAACTCGGCGCCACGGCGCGGGTCCGACAGCAGCCCGCGGTCACCGCCGGGCATGTCGCCGGCGGCGAAGTTCAGGCCGGTCAGGGTCACCCCGGCGTCGCGGACGGCGCCGACGAACGCATCGACCTCGCGGTCGGCCGGGACCGCGTCGGCGAAGGGCCACCAGAACTCGACGGCGTCGAAGCCGGCGTCGCGCGCGGCCTGCGGGCGGTCCAGGAGCGGCAGGTCGGTGAGCAGGATCGAACAGTTCACGGTCCAGGACGGCGGTGTCATGGGTGTCCTTCCCAGGGGTCGATGTTCGCTCAGGAGGCGTCCGGGTCGGGCAGGCCGCGGTAGGCGCGCCAGCCGCCGAACGCGGTGATGTCGGTGATCTCGGCGGCCTGGGCCTCGAGCACCCCGGGCCGCAGGCCGACGGCGAGCACGGAGCGCCCGTCGTCGAGGGCGATCACGGTGAGCTCGAGCTCCGGCGGCTCGTCGGGCAGGAACTCGGTGCGGACGCTGTCCAGTGACACGTCGTAGAGCTCACCGGTGACCGCGCCGCCGTCGTCGGCGAGCAGCAACGCGGGGAACGCGTCGCGCACCGAGTACATCCGGTAGAGCGGGGCGGTGGTGACCGCGCCGAGGAACGGGTGCGCGGAGACGTTGTGGTGCAGGCGTCCGCCACGCATCGCGTCTCCCGAGCAGAACAGACCGGGCATCATCGACTCCGTTCTCGCGGGCACGCCCCGCCGGGGCGCACGATCGCGTATTCCGCAATGCGGAAAGAATGTTTCGTTGTGCGAGAAGTCTGACCACGTGCCGCGGAGGCTGTCAAGGTTCACGACGAGCCGGCGACCCCTTGACGCCGCTGTGAGCGCGCTCATATCGTTCTTCCACGAAGCAAGAGAATATTTCCGCATCGTGAAACGAGGACCCAATGAC
>NZ_JADQDD010000372.1 GCF_019263595.1 Pseudonocardia sp. KRD291
CAATGGGGAGGGGCTCCCCGGGGCACTCCCGCCCGGCAGCTCAGCTCTGAGGAACCTTGCGGGGCGGACGCGGACCTCACCGCAGAGATCGATCATGCGGACCGGTCAGCCCGGGACGGCCGTGCGCCCGGCCGTCGCCGCGCCGGTCAGTGCCAGGAGCACGAGCACGACCAGTAGTACCGGCATCGCCACCGCCGGGGTCACCAGCAGGGCCAGCAGCGCGCCGCCCAGGCCGATGAACCCGGCCGTGGAGAGCTGGTCGAGCAGCTGCGCCGACGACGAGTGCGCGCCGACGTCCGCGGTCTGCGAGTGGGCCAGGGTCAGGTAGGCGATCGCCGAGAACGCCAGGCCCATCCCGATCCCGGACAGGCCCCAGAAGACCAGCGCGAGCCAGCCGTACCCGAGGCCGGTGGCGACGACGACCAGGCCGACGATGCCCGCGGCGATCAGCAGGAACCCGGCGCGCAGCATCGACGACCGGGACCTCTCCGGGTGCCGGCCCTGCCACGCCGCGGCCCCGGACCAGCCCAGCGAGGCGACGATCAGCGGCAGCCCGGCCGCGGCGAGGGACCAGCCGTGCGTCGCGGTGAGGACCAGCGGCAGGAACGAGCCGACGGTGAAGAACGCGCCGGCCACCAGCCCGCGGGCCACGACCACCGCCGCGATGCCCGGCCGCGCTCGGAACACCCCGGCCGGCAGCAGCCGTCGCAGCGACGGGACCAGCAGCGCCACCGCGAGCACCCCGACGACGGCGCCGGGGACGCCGAGGCGACCGAGCGCCCAGCTCAGCCCGGACACCCCGGCGGCGGCACCGAGCGCGGCGAGGACCAGCCCGGCTCCGCCCCGCGCCGGCGTGGACTCCGGGTCGGGCGGGCCCAGGTCGCGGACCGCGGGCAGCACGAGCGTGACCGCGACGAACACGACCGGCACCAGACCGAGGAACACCCAGTGCCAGGACAGGCGGTCGGTGACCAGGCCCGCCAGCGGCGGCCCGACCAGCGACGGGACCACCCACGCCGAGGAGACCGCCCCGAACACGGCCGGCCGGGCCCGCTGCGGGTAGACCGCCGCGATCAGCACGTAGACCGCGACGCCCTGTACCCCCGCCCCCAGACCCTGCAACAGGCGTCCGAGCAGCAGCTGGCCCATCCCCTCGGCGGTGCCTGCGACGACCAGCCCGACACCGAACAGCGCCGGCGCCGCGACGAGCGCGATCCGCGGTCCGCGGACGTCGCACCAGCGCCCGCCCAGGGCGGTGCCGAACACCGCGGCCGCCATGAAGATCACGAACGGCCAGGCGTAGAGCGCGACCCCGCCCAGGTCGGCGACCACGGCCGGCATGGCCGTCCCGACGCCCATCGACTCGAACGCGGTCAGGCTGATCAGCAGCAGGATCCCGACCGTGGTCGCGCGGCGGCTCGGGGCCCAGAGCTCGGAGCGCACGGGCGGGACCGTCCCGGTGCCCGGCGCCGGGGGAGCCGGGCGGCGCGGTCCGGCGGTGTCGCTCATCGCCGTGACTCTGCCCCCTGAACCCGTCTTGAGGTCAAGCCGGTTCCGGCTCAGCCCACGCGGTCGAGCACGGCGCGGGTGAGGTTGTCGGTGCTCGCGGTGCCGCCGAGGTCGCGGGTCAGCGTCTGCCCGGTGCGCAGCGTGTCCCGGATCGCGGCCAGCACCTCGGCACCGGCCTCGGGGTGGCCCAGGTGCTCGAGCATCAGCCCGGCCGACCAGATCGCGCCCAGCGGGTTCGCGACTCCCTGTCCGGCGATGTCCGGCGCGGATCCGTGCACCGGCTCGAACATCGACGGGTACTCGCGCTCGGGGTTGAGGTTGCCCGACGGGGCGATGCCGATCGACCCGGCGACGGCCGCGGCCAGGTCGGACAGGATGTCGCCGAACAGGTTCGAGGCCACGATCACGTCGAACGACGAGGGGTCGAGCACCACCTTCGCGGCGAGCGCGTCGATGTGCTCGGAGCGCCAGCGGACATCCGGGAACGCCTCCGCGCGCGAGGCGACGACCTCGTCCCAGAACGGCATCGTGTGCACGATCCCGTTCGACTTCGTCGCCGACGTGACGTGTCCGCGCCGCCGGGTCGCGAGGTCGAACGCGTAGTCGGCGATCCGGGTGACCCCGGTGCGGGTGAACACGGCCTCCTGCAGTGCCGTCTCCGCGGCGGTGCCCCGGCCGAACCGGCCGCCGACCTCGGAGTACTCGCCCTCGGAGTTCTCCCGGACCACGACGAGGTCGACGCCGCCGTCGGTGTCGCCGGGCGCCGCGCCGCGCAGCGGGCCGGGGACGCCCTCGAACACGGTGATCGGGCGCAGGTTGACGTACTGGGCGAACTCGCGGCGGATCGGGATCAGCAGCTGCCACAGCGACACGTGGTCGGGCACGCCCTGCCAGCCGACGGCGCCGAGCAGGATCGCGTCGTGTCCGCGGATCCGGTCCAGGCCGTCGGCGGGCATCATCGAGCCCTCGGCGGCGTAGCGCTCGCACGACCAGTCGAACTCGTCGTAGGTGAACGTCACGCCGTGCCGCTTCCCGATCGCGTCGAGGACCGCGGTGGCCGGCGGGATGACCTCGCGGCCGATCCCGTCGCCGGGGATGAGGGCGATGTGGTGCGTCGTCATGGCCCCCAGTTCACCCGGTGCGGCCACGCTCCGCCATGTCGGGGGTGTCACCGCCGGCGCCGGGTCCGGTCTCGTCGCGCAGGCCGGAGCGCAGCGTCTCGGTCATCAGGTACGAGCAGACCAGCGAGACCAACGCGATCACCACCACGAACCCGGCCACCGCGTACAGGCTCCCGGTCGCTGCGACGAGCGCGGTGCAGGTCAGCGGCGCCAGCCCGCCCAGGATTGACGCGATCTGGTAGGCGAGCGAGGCGCCCGAGTACCGCATCCGGGTGGAGAACTGCTCGGCGAAGAACGCCGACTGCGGCCCGTAGACGGCGCTGCGGCAGGCCTGCACGACGAGCCCGCCCAGGATGAACAGGGCGATGTTGCCGCTGCCGACCAGCCAGAAGTAGGGCACCGCGAACAGCGCCAGCGCGCCCATCCCGGCCAGGAACAGCGGTCGGCGCCCGAGCCGGTCCGAGAGCAGCCCGAACGCGAGGATCATCGGGATGTCGGACAGCGACAGGAACGCGTTCGCGGTCAGGATCGTGGTGCGCTCGTAGGACAGCTCCTGGGTGGCGTAGGCGACCAGCCACACCGAGCCGACGTAGAACGTGGAGTTCGTGGCCAGGAACGACCCGGCGGCGAGCGCGATCTCCTTGGGGTAGGTCCGGATCGCCTCGAGCACCGGCATCCGGGCCGCTGCCTTGTCGTCCATCGACTTCTGGAACACCGGGCTCTCGTGCACGCCCAGCCGGATCCACATCCCGACCCCGATCAGCACGATGCTGCCCAGGAACGGCAGCCGCCAGCCCCAGGCCAGGAACTGCTCGTCGGTCAGCAGCGCGGACAGGACCGCGAACGTCGTCGTGCCCAGTACCAGCCCGAGCGGCACCCCGACCTGCGGCCAGCTGCCGTAGAACCCGCGCCGGTGCGCCGGGGCGTGCTCGACGGCCATCAGCGCCGCGCCGCCCCACTCGCCGCCGACACCGAAGCCCTGCGCGAACCGCAGCAGCACCAGCAGGATCGGCGCCCACACGCCGAGCGTGTCGTAGCCGGGCAGCGCACCCATCAGCACCGTCGCCGCACCCATCAGCAGCAGCGAGTACACCAGCATCGGCTTGCGGCCGATCTTGTCGCCGAAGTGGGCGAACAGCGCACCGCCGAACGGCCGGGCGATGAACCCGACCGCGAACGTGCCGAACGCGGCCAGGGTCCCGGTGACCGGGTCGTACGTCGGGAAGAAGACCGTGTTGAACACCAGCGCGGACGCGGTGCCGAACAGGAAGAAGTCGTACCACTCGATCGTCGTGCCGACGAGGCTGGCCGCGGCCACCCGTCGGGACGACCGCGGAACCGGCGCGGCGGTCTCGGACACGCGTACTCCTCTCACCCGGCCACGACGACGACGTCGGCACGGGGGCGCCGCGACGGTGCGGCCCGGGCTGCCGCGACCGTACGGTCCCGCCCGGTTCGTGTCGACATGCGCCTATTGCCGGGTCCTCTGTGGCGTCCTGCGACGGCCGGCCAGCACCCCGGCCAGGCACAGCACCACCACCCCGGCGATCGGCATCACGAGCAGCCCGACCCGCAGCCCGACCGCATCCGCCACCAGCCCGACCACCGGCGGCGAGGCCAGGAACCCGACCCGCATCAGCCAGGTGACCAGCGTCAGACCGGTGCCCGGCAGGAGCCCGGGCAGCTCGTCCGCGGCGGTCATCGCGCCCGGGACCAGGGTGGCGACGCCGAACCCGGCGACGCCGAACCCGGCGATCGTGCCGGGCACCGACGGGAACGCCAGCGCCAGGCCCATCCCGGCCGCGACGAGCAGGCCACCGGTGCGGGCCATCGCCCGCTGCCCGAACCGGTCGACCATCCGGTCGCCGAGCAGCCTGCCGACGAACTGGGCACCCTGCAGCGCCACGAAGCCCAGCCCGGCGACGGCCGCCGCCGCCCCGAGGGAGCCCTGCAGGTAGATCGCCGCCCAGGTCTGACCGGAGTCCTCGACGAGCGTGCCGCAGATCGCGACCAGGCCGAACGCCCCGATGAGCACGAGCACCCGGGGGGAGAGCCCGGACCAGGGCCGCCGGCCGGCCGGCACCGGGTCGGTGCGCTCGTCGTCCTCCGGTCCGGGCAGCAGCAACGGGTAGACCGCCGCCGCGACCACCACCGAGATCACCGACGACACGCCCAGGTGCAGCGGGAGCGGGACCGCCAGACCGGCCGCGGCGGAGCCCATCAGCCCGCCCAGCACCGCGCCGACGCTCCACAGCGCGTGGAACGAGTTCAGGATCGAGCGCCCGTAGCGGCGCTGCACGCGCAGGCCGTGCGCGTTCTGGGCGACGTCGACGATCGCGTCCGCGGCGCCGGCCAGGAACATCGCCGCGGCGAGCAGCGCCCACGTCGGCGACACCGCGACCAGCACGACCCCGATCCCGATCCCGGCCATCCCGAACGTCGCCACGCGTGCGGACCGGAACCGTGCCACCAGCACGCCGGCGGCCAGGCCGGCCAGCAGCGCCCCGAGCGGGAAGGCCGCGACCGCGACCCCCATCGCGGTGTTCGACAGCCCCAGCGACTCCTTGATCTGCGGGTAGCGCGGGATCAGGTTCGCGAACACCAGGCCGTTGGTGAGGAACACCAGTGCGACGCCGATCCGGGCCCGTCGCCCGTCCCGTCCGGGGCCGGCGGTCGCCGTAGTTTGTT
>NZ_JADQDD010000373.1 GCF_019263595.1 Pseudonocardia sp. KRD291
CGGGGTCGCCGGGCTCGTCGCGGCCGGGCTGGTCACGCTGCTCACCACCCGCCTCGCGCTGGCCCCGCTGGACGTGATGACCGGGCTGGCCCGCTCGATCACCCGCGGCGACCGCGGCCGCCGGCTCGATCCCGCCCGCACCGACACCGAGCTGGGCCGCGCCGCGGCCGCGTTCGACGACATGCTCGACGAGCTGGAGGGCGCCGAGACCACCGCCCGCGCGTCCGAGGCGCGGACGCGGCAGTTCGTCGCCGACGCCGCGCACGAGCTGCGCACGCCGCCGGCCGGGGTGCGCGCCGCCGCCGAGGCCGCGCTCGACCCGGAGCTGCCCGCCGCCGACCGGGACCGGCTGCACCTGTTGCTGCTGCGTGACACCCAGCGCGCCGCCCGCCTGGTCGACGACCTGCTCGCGCTGGCGCGGATCGACGCCGGCATCGAGCTGCACCCGGTGCCGGTGGACCTGCTCGAGCTCGCCCGCGGCGAGGTCGAGCGGGCCGGGCTGCTCGCCCCCGGCCTGGACGTGCGCGCGACCGGCCCGGATCGGACGTCACCGGCCGTCGTCGTCTCCGGCGACCCGCAGCGCCTCGGCCAGGTGCTGGCCACCCTGCTCGACAACGCGCGCCGGCACACCCCGGACGGTGGCGCGGTCACCGTCGCGGTCGCCGCGGGGGACGGCACCGCCGCGGTGACCGTGTCCGACACCGGCCCCGGCGTACCCGCACCCGACCGGGAACGGATCTTCGAACGCCTCGTCCGGCTCGACGACGCCCGCTCCGCCGACGCCGGTGGCGCCGGTCTCGGGCTCGCCATCGCCCGCGGCATCGCGCACGCCCACGGCGGGGAGCTGCGCTGCGTCGAGCCCCCGTCGGGAGCCGGGGCGGCGTTCCGCCTCGACCTTCCGGCCGAAGGCCCGCCTGCCTCACCGCCTACGGGTGCAGGAACGCGGTGACCGAGCGGCGGATCCCCGCGACGTCGAGGCCGTGCGCGACGTCGTGCTGCTCGCGGGTGCCGTAGCGGCGCAGCTCGTCCGGACCCACGCCCAGTCCGAGCGTCCGGTGCCGGATCCCGCCCAGGGCCCGGGACACCTCGGCCGTGGAGGTGTCGCGCAGGTAGGGCTCGACCAGCACCACGTCGGGCGTTCCCAGGGTCCGGCGCAGCGTGTCGGCGTCGAACGGGCGCACGGTCGAGGTGTAGAGCACGGTGACGTCGAGGCCCTCGACGGCCGCGAGCGTGCGGTCGGCCATCGGCCCGACCGCCACCACGGTGCCCCTGCTCCCGGTCCGCAGCATCGACATCCGGCCGTCGACCGACCGCGGCTGGGCGTTGGAGTCGCCGTCGAGGCGCAGGTAGATCCGGTCGTCGCGGGCCACGGCGTCGCGCAGCATCTGTTCGGCCTCGTCGGCGTGCCCGGGCACGTGCACCGTCCAGCCGGACAGCGTGTCCAGCAGGGCGACGTCGCGCTGACCGAAGTGCGTCTCGCCGCCGGCCGGCCAGCCGTACGAGCCACCGGCCGAGACCAGCACCGCGCCGACGTCCTGGTGCCCGAGGTCGAGCTTCACCTGCTCGAACGGGCGCTCCAGCAGGAACGGCGCGAACGTGTGCACGATCGGGCGCAGGCCGGTCAGGGCGAGCCCGCCGGCCGTCGAGATCAGCAGCTGCTCCCGGATCCCCAGGTTGACCACGCGGTCGCGCACCGGCGCGACCTTCTCCGGGTCGAGGTGGGCGGCGCCGATCTCGGCCAGTACCACCGCGACCCGCGGGTCGGCGGCGACGAGGTCGGGCAGCAGGCCGTAGAACCGGTCCCGCGCATCCGGGGGCCCGGAGTCGTCCCGGTCGTGTTCGGCGGCAGCGAGGTCGACGCCCTTCCACGAGTGGGTCGCGGTGCTCATCAGGACTCCTTGGGCTCGACGTGGGCGACGACGGCGTGCGGCCGGTCGCCGGGTGGGTCGCTCGTGAACGCGCGGTGCAGGGCCTCGTGGTCGCGGCCGTCGACGTCGGTGGTGGACCACCCCTCGACGGCGAAGCGCGCGGCGATCCCGCCCGGCCAGCCCTGCGAGGCCGAGGAGTTGTCGACCACCACCGCGGTCAGCCGGTCCAGCGCGGCCCGCCCGGCGTACTGGATCGCCTCGGCGTGCGAGCCCTCGTCGAGCTCCGCGTCGCCGAGCAGGACGACCGTGCGCGCGTCGCGCCCGGTGGCGCGCAGCCCGAGCGCGGTGCCCACGGCCAGGCCGAGACCGTGTCCCAGCGAGCCGGAGCCGATCTCCACGCCGGGCACCAGCACGCGGTCCGGGTGGTGGCCGAGCAGCGAGTCCCAGCCGCCGAACGTGTCTAGCTGCGCCTCGTCGAGGAACCCGGCGGCGGCCAGCACCGCGTAGTAGGCCATCGGGCCGTGGCCCTTGGACAGCAGGAACCGGTCCCGGTCCGGGTCGTCCGGGGCGCGCGGGTCGAACCGCAACACCCGGTCGTAGAGCACCCACAGGACGTCGAGCGTGGACGTCGCGCTGTGGTCGTGCTTCTCGTCGCCGGTCATCCGGGTCATCAGGCCGGCGAGGTCGTCATAGGGGCGTCTCGTGGTCGTCATGTGCGACACCCTGCGACCTGAATCCGACTTCAGGTCAAGGCGATCCGGCGCGCACCCTCGCGCGGGTCAGTCGTCCTCGACCGGGGAGGCGCGACGCACGTAGAGCAGCTGGTCGCCGCGCTCGAGCGAGTCGACCGCCGGCGCGTCCACCCGGTGCAGCACGTCGCCGCGGACCACGCCGAGCACGATGTCGGGCAGGTGCCGCGGCGAGCCGCCCACCTCGTTCGGCTCCACCCCGCGCTGGCTGATCGCGAACCCGGCGTCCGGGGTCAGCAGGTCCTCCACCACCTCGACCACGGCCGGGGAGCGGGTCGCGACGCCGAGCAGGCGCCCGGCCGTCTCATCGGAGACGATCACGGAGTTGGCGCCGGACTGGCGCAGCAGGTGCACGTTCTCCGACTCCCGCACCGCGGCCACGATGGCCGCGGTCTCGGTCAGCTCGCGGGCGGTCAGTGTGACCAGCACCGCGGTGTCGTCGCGGTCCAGCGCGACGATCAGCGTGGTCGCCTGGTGCACGCCGGCGATGCGCAGGACCTGGGACCGGGTGGCGTTGCCGGAGACGGTGACCAGCCCGAGCCCGGACGCGACGTCGAGCCGGGCCCGGTCGGTGTCCACCACGACGATCTTCTCGGGGTCCACCCCGTCGCCGAGCATCGTCTCCACGGCGGCCCGGCCCTTCGTGCCGTAGCCGACGACGACCGTGTGCTCGCGCACGCGAGACCTCCAACGCTGGATCCGGAACGACTGGCGGGAACGCTCGGTGAGCAGCTCGACGGTCGTACCGACGAGGACGATCAGGAACAGGACCCGCAACGGGGTGACGACCAGGATGTTGATCCCGCGCGCCGTCGGGGAGACCGGGACGATGTCGCCGTACCCGGTCGTGGACAGCGAGACCGTCGCGTAGTAGAGCGCGTCCAGCAGCGAGATCGGGCCGGCGCCGTTGTTGTCCAGGTAGCCGTCACGGCCGAAGTAGACGATCAACGTGGTGACCGCGAGCGCGCCGAACGCGATGACCAGGCGGTTGACCAGCGACCGGACCGGACCGGCCCGCTGGTCGGGCATCTTCAGCGCGCCCGTGACCTGCGGGTCCAGGGTCGTGAAGCGAGAGGAGCCCAGCACCGGCGAAGGCTAACGTCCGGTCGCTCCGGCCGCGGCACCCGAGTCCGAACCGTTGTCCGGCCCGGCGCCGTCCGGGGCCGGCACGATCCCCGCCGAGGCCGCCCCGGCGCTGAGCTCGTCCAGGCCGAAGGCGCCGACCGGGTCCAGCGCGCCGGTCCCGTGCACGCCGTGTCCGGCGGCGCGGGTCGCGCCCCAGGCCAGCAGGTCCGCGGTGATCGCGTAGGCGTCCGGGGCGACGAGGCGGGTGCGGGCCAGAAGGGTTCCGGCGTCGTCGAACACCTCGGCGACGAAGTGCGAGGTGCTGCGCGCGAGGTTGTCCGGGTCCGGTGCCTCCGACGCCCGCCCGGCGGCCAGACCGGCCAGCCCGGTGACCGCCCGGCCCAGCGCCGGGATCCGGGACAGCCACGGGGTGAGGCCGCTGGCGGCGTGCACGGCGCCGCTGGCCGGCCCGAACCAGCCGAGGTAGACGTCCACCACCTGCAGGCCGGGCTCGAACCGCGGCAGCGCGAACTGCTCGGACCCGCCGATCGTGACGCCCGGGCGCGGGCGGCCCCGCACGTCGAACGTGCGCATCCGGACGCCGGCGGCCTCGCTGCGCAGCTCGCCGTCGCGCCAGGTGTGGACCGGCTCGGCCGCGACCCCGACCAGCGAGTTCAGCGTGCCGCGGGAGAACGGCTGCCCGGCCCGTGCAGCGCCCATTCTCGTTCCGCCTGCGCTCCTCTCGGTGCTGATGAAGTAGCCGACATCGACCCGGGCGGGTGTTCCGGCCCCGCGTGCCTCGCGCACGGCGAGGGCTCCGGCCAGCACGCCGGGCAGGTAGTCGTTGCCGAACGCGGTGAGCAGCGCCGCGCCGGAGCGCTCGGCGGCCGGGCCGTACTGCTCGAACACGCGCCGGACGAACGGCGGCTCCCCGGTGGAGTCCAGGTAGACCGCCCCGGCCGCGACGGCCGCGTCGACGGCGGGTCCGCCCAACCGGGTGAACGGCCCGACCGTGCTCACCAGCACGTCACCGGCGTCGAGGAGCGCCCGCACCGACGCCGGGTCGCCCACGTCGGCGACCGCCGTCGGGAGGCCGCCCAGGCGGCCGGACAGCGCGGCCAGCTTCTCCGGACTGCGCCCGGCCAGTACCGGCGCTGCTCCGCGTGCGACCAGCGACTGCGCCACCCGGGCCCCGGTGTACCCGGTGGCCCCCAGCAGGACGACCTTTCCTGTCATCCCGGGAGGGTATCGGTCCGGGCCGGGCCCGGCCTGACACGTGGCGGGCCGCACCGGCGGCTCTAGAGTGGGAGGGTGCCGACGGTGGACGACGAGGGCGGTGTGCCCGCTCCTGCCCCACCGGGCCGCCGTTCCCGGGGCCGGCTGACCCGCCGCGCCCGGGCCGCGTTGCCCCTGCACCGGCCGGACCCGATGGACGTCCTCGACGCCGGCCTCGCGATCACCGCCGGGCTGGCCGAGGGGCCGGGGGGCGGCCGGGCGACCGACGCGCTGCACCGCCTGGGCACGCTCGTGGGGGCGACCGCGGCCGGGCTGGTCGGTCCCGCGGAGCCGGAGACCGGGACCGCGGGGCCGGCACCGGACGTCGCCTGGTGGGGTCCGGGACGC
>NZ_JADQDD010000374.1 GCF_019263595.1 Pseudonocardia sp. KRD291
GCCCGTCAGCACCCCGGACCGGCGCCGGGAGATGCGATGATCCGGCACGTGACCGCGCCCGAACCGGTGCCCACCGGCCCGCCCGGCGGGGAACCGTCCGTGGCGCCCCGTCCCGCCGGGGTGCCGTCCGCACCGCGCGCCGAGGCGGTCGTCGACCTCGACGCCGTCCGGCACAACGTCGCGCTGCTGTCCGGGACCGCGGCCCGGTCCGGAGCCGCGACGATGGTCGTGGTCAAGGCGGACGGGTACGGGCACGGCGCGGCCGAGGTGGGGCGGGCGGCACTGGAGTCGGGTGCGGGGTGGCTCGGCGTGGCCACCCTGGAGGAGGCCACGGCACTGCGCGCCGCGGGGATCACCGCACCCGTACTGAGCTGGCTGCACGTGCCGGACGAGGACTTCGCCCCCGCCGTCGCCGCCGGGGTGGACCTGTCGGTGTCCTCCCGCGAGCACCTGGCCGCCGTGCTGGGCGCGGGCCGGCGCACCGGGAAGGTCGTGCGGTTGCACCTCAAGGCCGACACCGGGCTCGGCCGCAACGGCGCCCCGCCCGCCGAGTGGCCCGGGCTGGTCGACGACGCCGCCGCGGCCGCGGCGGTGGGCGAGGCCGAGATCGTCGCCGTCTGGTCGCATCTGGCCCAGGCCGACGAGCCGGCGCACCCGATGCAGGACGTCCAGGCCGCCGCGCTGGACGCCGCGTGGCGCCACGTGCGCGAGCGCGGGTTCGCCCCGCTGCGCCACCTGGCCAACTCCGCGGCCACGATGACCCGCCCGGACCTGCACCTGGACCTGGTCCGGCCGGGCATCGCCGCCTACGGGCTGGACCCGATCGCGCAGCCGGCCCAGAGCCCGTTGCGCCCGGCGATGACGCTGCGGGCCCGGGTCGCGCTGGTCAAGCAGGTGCCGGCCGGGCACGGCGTGTCCTACGGCCACGAGTGGACCTCGCCCGCCCCGGCCACCCTGGCGCTGATCCCGGCCGGGTACGCCGACGGGGTGCCGCGCCGGCTCAACGACGGCGGGCGGATGCGGGTCCGGATCGACGATGCGATCCGACCGGTCGTCGGCCGGGTCTGCATGGACCAGGTCGTCGTCGACTGCGGCGACGTGGCGGTGCGGGCGGGCGACACCGTCGAGCTGTTCGGCACCGGCGAGCGAGGCGGCCCGACGGCGCGGGAGTGGGCCGACGAGCTGGGCACCATCCACTACGAGGTCGTCACCGGGATGCGCGGGCGGATCCGGCGCACGGTGCACGGCGACAGCAACGGGGCCGGGACACCGGCCGGACACGTCGGGAGCGGGCGATGGTGAGCCGCAAGGCATGGCAGGCGGCGGGCGTGGCCGGAGGCGTCGCGAGCGCGGCCGGAGCGGCCGTCGGGCTCGGGGTGGCCGCGCACCGGCGTCAGATCGCCACCGCCCGGCGCGAGCTGGCCACCGACATGGCCGAGCACGGCGGCACGCCGCCGATCGGCCTCGGTGAGGAGTGTTCGGTCACCGCGGACGACGGCGTCCGGATCGCCTGCGAGGAGGTCGAGGCGCCGGACGGTGAGAAGGCCGCCCTGACCGTCGTCCTGGTGCACGGGTTCGCCCTGGACCGGCGCACCTGGCAGGAGCAGCGGGCGTTCCTGGCCGGGTTGGCCGAGCCCCGGATCCGGTTCGTGCTCTACGACCAGCGCAGCCACGGGCGTTCCGAGCGGGCACCGGAGCCCAGCTGCACGATCGACCAGCTCGGCCACGACCTGGACGCGGTGATCCGCGCGCTGGCCCCCGACGGCCCGCTGGTGCTGGTGTCGCACTCGATGGGCGGCATGGCCGTGATGGCCCTGGCCGAGCAGAACCCGGACCTGTTCCACCAGCGGGTGACCGGGGTCGCGCTGATCTCCACCTCGGCCGGGGAGATGTCCTCGGCCGGGCTGCCGGGCACGTTCCTGTCCCGGCGCAACCCGATCACCCGGGGCCTCGGGATGCTGGCCAGCTGGCAGCCGGGCCTGGTCGAGACCGGGCGGCGCGCGCTGGGCGACGTCATCTGGGCGGTCACCAAGCGGTTCGCCTACGGCGACCGGCACGTCGACCCGCGGATGGTCGACCTGGTCGACACCATGATCGACTCGAACGCGGTGGGCGCGCTCACCGACTTCGTGGACACCCTCGGCACGCACGACCGGGTCGCGGCCCTGCCCGGCCTGTCCGGCTGCGAGGTGCTGGTGCTGGCCGGCGACTCGGACCGGATCATCCCGTACCGGCACAGCGAGGCGATCGCGGCCGCGTTGCCGACCGCGCGCCTGGTGCGGCTGCCCGGCGTCGGGCACATGCCGATGCTCGAGCAGCCCGAGCGGGTCGACGACGAGCTCGCCGACCTGATCGAGCGCAGCCTCGAGCGCTCCCGCAGCGGCCGGTTCCGGCTGCGCCGCCCGCGCCACAACGCCGAGCCCTCCGCCGGTGCCGACGCCCCGACGAAGGGCCGGGACAGCGGTCGCGGAAAGGGCCGGGGGCGGCGCCCGCGGCGGCGGGCATGACGGCCCCCGGGATCGTCGAGGGCGAGCGCGAGCTGCCCACCGTCGACGACACCGAACGCCTCGGCGAGGAGCTCGGCGCACAGCTCGGCGCCGGGGACCTGGTGCTGCTGGCCGGCCCGCTCGGGGCGGGCAAGACGGCGCTGGTCCGCGGGCTGGCGCGCGGGCTGGGCGTGCAGGGGGCGGTCACGTCGCCGACGTTCGTGATCGCTCGCGAGCACCCGCCGTCGGGGGCGGGGCCGGCGCTGGTGCACGTGGACGCCTACCGGCTCGGGCTCGCCGAGGACGCCGACGTCGCGGCCGAGCTGGACGACCTCGACCTCGACACCGACCTCGAACGGGCCGTCGTGGCGGTCGAGTGGGGCACCGGGGTGGCCGAGCGGCTCTCCGCCCGCGCGGTGCAGGTCACCCTGCAACGCCGACCGGACGACGTACGGGTGGCGACGATCCGCCGCCTCGGATAGGTGCCCTGAGCCCTCCGGGCGGGCCCGGGGAACGCGCTCGTAGGCTGGTCGTGTGCTGGTACTGGCCCTGGACACAGCGACCCCTGTGGTCACCGCGGGTCTCGTCGACCTGCCCGCGGACGGTTCGTGGCCGTCGGTGCGCGCGGCGCGGGCGCACGACGGTCGCAAGCACGGCGAGCTGCTGATGCCGGCCGTGCTGGAGATCGTCGCCGAGGCCGCGGTGGTGCTGGCCGACGTCGAGGCCGTGGTCGTGGGCTGCGGGCCGGGCCCGTTCACCGGGCTGCGGGTCGGGATCGTCAGCGCGGCCGCGCTCGGCGACGCGCTCGGCGTCCCGGTGCACGGGGTGTGCTCGCTCGACGCGGTCGCGCTCGCCGCCGCGGGCCGGTTCACGCTCTCCGGCGAACCCGGCACCTCGGACGGCGCCGCCCCCCGCGACGCCGCCGGGCCGCCCGGGAACCTGCTCGTCGTCACCGACGCCCGTCGTCGCGAGACGTACTGGGCCGTCTACGACCCGGCCGGGCGCAGGCTGACCGGCCCGTCGGTGGAGGCGCCGGAGCAGCTGCGCGAACGGCTGCCCGAGCTGTTCGTGGGCCGTGCGGCCGGCGACGCCGCGTTCGCCGAACGGCTCGACCTCGAGATCGACGGGCCCGCGTCCCCGCCCCCGGACGGCCTGGTCGCCGCCGCGTCCGGTGCGCTCCTGGCCGGGACCGAGCCCGCCCCGCTGGAGCCGCTCTACCTGCGCCGCCCCGACGCCGTCGAGCCGACGGGACGCAAGCGGGTCACGGCCTGATGGCCGGCCCCACCGGGACGGAGACGCCGGAGGTGGCGCTGGGCCCGCTCTACCGCGCCGACGCGCCGCGGTGCGCGGAGCTGGAACGGATCCTGTTCCCCGGCGACGACCCGTGGAGCGCCCAGGCGTTCCGCGACGAGATCGCGATCGGGCACCCCTACGTCGCCGCCCGGGTCGGGCAGGAGCTGGTTGGCTACGCCGGGCTGGCCTTCGTCGCCGGGCCGCCGCAGGCCGAGGCCGAGGTGCACACGATCGGCGTCGACCCGGCCTGGCAGGGCCACGGGATCGGGCGCCGCCTGCAGAACGCGCTGCTGGCCGTCGCCGACGAGGTCCGCGCGACGGTGTTCCTGGAGGTCCGCACGGACAACGAGGCGGCGCAGGCCCTCTACACCTCGACCGGCTTCACCGTCGTCGGCCTGCGCAGGCGCTACTACCGCCCCAGCGGCGCGGACGCCTACACGATGCGCCGCGACCCGGTACCGCCCCCGGTCCCGGACCCGCACTGCTGAATCACGATGGCCGCGCGCCGCACTCCTGAACCACGAGGTGCGCGCGCCGCACGCCATGACGCACGAGTGCCGCCGCCGACGCGGCGGGATCGGACGCCGTCAGGACGTGGCGGAGAGGTAGGCGAGCAGGCGGCGTTCGTCGTCGGTCAGGACCAGGGTCCGCATCGGCAGAATGGCGGCGAGCTGGCCGGCGGTGCGAGCGCCGGCGATCGGGGCCGTGACGGCCGGTTGCGCGGCCAGCCACGCCAGCGCGACCGAGGCGACCGGGACCTCGTGCCCGGCCGCGATCTCGTCCAGCCCGGCCAGCACCGCCCGACCGCGGGAGTCCAGGTAGGCCCGCGCCCCCTCGGCGCGGGGCCCGGTCGTGTCGGCACCGCCGGGGTCCGGGCTGCCGGAGTCAGGGGTGCCGGAGTCAGGGGTGCCGGAATCCGGGCCGCCGGGCCGGTACTTGCCGGTCAGGAAGCCCTTGGCCAGCGCGAAGTACGGGTAGCAGGCCAGCTGCTCGGACTCGATCAATGGAGCCAGAGCCGTCTCGAACTCGTCGCGCTCCATCAGGTTGTAGTGCGGCTGGACGGCGGTGAACGAGGTCAGCGAGTCCCGCGACGAGATCTCCAGCGCCGAGCGGATCCGGTCGGCGGAGAAGTTCGACGCCCCGATCGCGCGGACCGAGCCCGCGCGCACCAGCGCGTCGAAGGCGTCGAGGGTCTCCTCCTGGGCGGTCTCCGGGTCGTCGCGGTGCGCCCAGTAGAGGTCGATCCGGTCGGTCCGCAGCCGGCGCAGCGAGTCCCGGGCCGCGGCCGCGATGTTCTCCCCGGACAGCCCGGCCCGCCCGGGCAGCGCTCCGACCTTGGTCGCCAGCACGATGCGGTCCCGGTTCCCGCGCGCGGCCATCCAGTCGCCGAGGATCGTCTCGGACTCGCCGCCGGAGTTGCCCGGCGCCCGGTACGTGTACGCGTCCGCCGTGTCGATCATCGTGCCGCCGGCCTCGACGAACGCGTCCAGCACCGCGAACGAGG
>NZ_JADQDD010000375.1 GCF_019263595.1 Pseudonocardia sp. KRD291
GCGCCCGTCGCTGTCGCGGCACGTCCGGATGCGGTTCGACCGGACCCGGGAGCGGCACGTGCTGCTCGGACCGGAGTCGGTGATCGTGCTCAACCCGACCGGCGCGGACATCCTCGGGCTCTGCGACGGCCGCCGGACCGTGTCCGACGTCGCCGCGGAGCTGCAGGCGCGCTACGACCGTGTGGTCGACGACGAGGTGGCGACGTTCCTGGCCCGGCTCGTGGCCCGACACTGTGTGGAGATCGATCATGGACCGTGACGTCACGGTGGACCGGCCCTTCGGACTGCTGGCCGAGCTCACCTACCGGTGCCCGCTCGCGTGCGCCTACTGCTCCAACCCGCTCGAGCTCGCCGCCTACGACGACGAGATGAGCACCGCCGAGTGGCAGCGGGTGTTCGCCGAGGCCGCGGAGATGGGGGTGCTGCAGTGCCACCTCTCCGGTGGTGAGCCGCTGCTGCGCCGGGACCTGCCCGACCTGGTGCGCACGGCCGCCGATCTGGGCATGTACACGAACCTGGTGACCAGCGCGATCGGCCTGTCCCGCAGCCGGGCGGAGGGGCTCCGGGAGGCCGGGCTCGACCACGTGCAGGTCAGCGTGCAGGCCGACGAGCCGAGCACGTCGGACCGGATCGCCGGCATCCCGTCGTTCGAGCGCAAGCTCAAGGCGGCCGCGGTGGTGAAGGACCTGGACTGGCCGCTGACCGTCAACGTGGTGCTGCACCGGCAGAACATCGACCGGGTCGCCGAGATCATCGCGCTGGTGGAGGAGCTCGACGCGGACCGGGTCGAGCTGGCCAACACCCAGTACTACGGGTGGGCGTGGCGCAACCGGGCCGCGCTGCTGCCGAGCCGGGAGCAGCTCGCCGGGGCCGAGGAGGTCGTGCGGGCCGCGCGCACGCGGCTGGCGGGGCGGATGGAGATCCTGCACGTCCTTCCGGACTACTACAGCGAGTATCCCAAACCGTGCATGGGCGGGTGGGCCGCGCGCCAGCTCACCGTGGCCCCCAACGGGGACGCGCTGCCGTGCCCGGCCGCGCAGACCCTGCCGCTGCCCCGCGCGAGCGTGCGGGAGGACTCACTGGACACGATCTGGCACGAGTCCCCGATGTTCACCGCGTACCGCGGCACCGGCTGGATGCAGGACCCCTGCCGGACGTGCGACCGCCGCGAGCTCGACTTCGGCGGCTGCCGTTGCCAGGCCTTCCAGCTCACCGGCGACCCGGCCAGGACGGACCCGGTCTGCCACCTCTCGCCCGACCACGGGCTGGTGACCGACGCCGTCCGCGAGGCCAACGTGACGAGCCGGCCGGACGACGAGGTCCTCGTCCCCCGGCCGCACCGCGCCTGAGCCGGCGCGCCCGAGACGGCGGCGGGGCCCGGCGGACCGGGCCCCGCCGCCGGGTCCCAGCCCGTCGAGACCCAGCCGTCGAGACTCAGCCGTCGTCGTCGGCCGGAGCCGCCGGCGCTCCCGGAGCGACCGGGACCGCGGGCGCGTCGTCCTGGGTGCCGGCGGCCGGGGCGTCGTCGTCGTCCGGGGCGCCCGGGACGGCCGGGGCCTCCACGCCGGTCTCCGACCCGCTCTCCTCGCCCTCCGGCGCGTCGTCGATCGGCACCAGGCCGAACACCGAGAAGCTGATCACCCAGTAGGCGATGTAGCCGACCAGCAGCGTCGCACCGTGCCAGCGCCGCAGATGCCCGGTGAACAGCGCGTAGGCCGCGAACCCGTTGATCACCACCAGCGCGGGCAGGTGCCAGGTGAAGACGTCCGAGGTGATCAGGATCGAGCCGCCGACCAGCGCGATGACGCCGAGCTTGGCGGTCACCGAGAACACGACGCTGCCGATCACGTTGCCGACGCCGATCGCGGGCGCGCGCTTCCGGAACGGCTCCACGGTCAGGAAGATGTCCTCGAGCGAGAGCACCACGGTCGCGATCGTCGCGCCGAACACGGTGCCGCTGATCGCGAAGTTCTCCAGGATGCCCTCGGTGCCCTCGGACATCGCCCAGGCGCCGACGACGAGACCGACCAGTGCGAGCACCGCCAGACCCATCAGCACCGGCCCGCTGCGCCGGTTCGACTTCGACACGGCCAGGCTGCCGGTCTCGTAGAGCTCACCCGCACCACCGCCGGATCCGCCGCCGGCCGATCCACCGGCGTTCCCGGTGACCGAGGCGACCTCCCGGCTGTCCATGTTCTCGAGCACTTCGGAACTGCGGAACGTCGGCACCGACCGCTGCGACTCGCGATAGCCGATGTAGGCCACGAACACCACGAACAGCAGAATCAGCACGATTCCGGAGACGACTCCTAGCTCTCCGGTCAGGGCGAGCGCGACCAGAATCAGAGGGGAGAGCGCGAAAATCGCGATGTAGTCCCGGGGGATCTCCACCCGGCTGGGAGCGAGCAAGGCCGCCAGCGCCAGCACGAGGCCGGTCATCGAGATGACGGTGCCGAAGATGACGCCGAGCGCGACGTCCTCGAGGCCCTCCAGGTTCAGGACCACACCGAACACGAGATCGTCGAACTCGATCCCGGTGAACAGGATGGCCAGCAGGAACAGCGAGATCGCCATGCCCCGGGCCGCTCCCACCAGGTAGGTGATCAGCTTCTCGGCGCTGTAGATCAGTACCGCCGCCCCGGCGGCGAAGATGATGATGGACGTCATCGAGGTGTGCTCCCCCTTGAGCAGGACGACAAGGCCATCGGTCGCCCGGACCGCGGCCTGTGAAACATCGGTGGTGGATCGCCTTCGCCTCCGGCGCCGCACGGTTATCCCGGCGCCGGATGACGGATCCTCGCAAAATTGCCGCCGGTCAGGCGACCGCCATTCGTGGTCATCTTCCCCCGTTCACCGACCGCGGTACCCACAGATGACGCAACACATGTTGCACATATCTGCGAATGGGGAGGAAAGCAAGCTCCGCCGGTACACCGGATGCCGGTGGCCGGCGACCTCAGTCGTACTGCAGGTGGTACTGGGGCTCGCCGGGGTGCCCGTGCCGGCCTCGGCCGGCACGCAGGTCGGCCACCGCGATCGCGAGCACCACGAGCAGCACCACCAGCGTCACGGCCAGGGTCGAGGCGATCGCGGTCCGGTAGTCCTGCCCGGACGCGGCGAGCACCGCGTAGAAGACGCCGGGAAGCGCGGCGGTCCCGATCGTCGCGCCGATCCGCTGCCCGGTCTGCAGCGCCCCACCGGCCGACCCGGCCATCCGCACCGGCACCGCGCGCAGGGTCATCGTGAGGTTCGGGGAGATCACGAAACCACCACCGATCCCGGCGAGCAGCATCGCCGGCGCGATCGCCCAGCCCACCACGGACGGGTCCAGCGTGCGCAGCAGCACCGCCGCCGTCCCGAACCCGGCGATGACCACGACGAGCCCGAACACCGTCAACCGGCGCCCGTGCCGCTCGACCAGGCGCCCGCCCCAGGCCGCGGAGAACGCGGAGCCGAGCGCGAACGGCGCCACGGTCAGCCCGGAGCGCAGCGGGGTGTACCCCAGTCCGGACTGGAAGAACTGGGCGAGCACGATCCAGACCCCGGAGAAGCCGACGAAGTACACGGCGCCGAGCGCGGCGCCCCAGGCGTAGCCGGGCGTCGAGGTGATCAGCCGGACGTCGAGCAGCGGCTCGGCCCCGCGGCGCACCACCCGCCGCTCCCACAACACGAACGCACCCCCGAGTGCGGCACCCAGCACGAACAGCCACCACAGGCGTCCCAGCCCACCGCTCTCGGCCTGCACCAGCGGCAGCAGCACCGCCAGCACGGCCCCGCCGAGCAGGCCGACGCCGACCCAGTCGATGCCGCGGTGCCCCTCCCCCGCCCCGGGCACGGACGGGATCAGCCGGGTCGCGAGCACCAGCGCCACGATCCCGATCGGCAGGTTCACGAAGAAGATCCAGCGCCAGCCCTCGGCCTCGCCGAACAGCCCCAGGATGGCGCCGCCGACGATCGGCCCGGTCGCGGTGGAGATCCCGACCGTGGCCCCGAACAGGCCGAACGCCCGGCCGCGCTCGTCGCCGGAGAACAGGTTCTGGATCAGGGCGGAGTTCTGCGGGGCGAGCATGCCGGCGGCCAGTCCCTGCGCGAGCCGGGCCGCGGCCAGCCACTCGATCGTCGGCGCGGCCCCGGCGGCGGCGCTGAACAGCACGAACAGCGCGAGCGCGGTCAGGAACATCCGGCGCCTGCCGAACGCGTCGCCGAGCCGACCGGCCGGTACCAGCGCGAGCCCGAACGTCAGGGCGTAGCCGGAGACGACCCACTGCACCCCGCCCGGCGAGGTCTCCAGCCCGCGCTGCATCGACGGCAGCGCGACCGCGACGATGCTGACGTCGAGCAGCGACATGAACCCGGCCACCAGCGTGACCCACAGCGCCTTCCAGCGGCGCGGGTCCGGCTCGTCCGGGGCGCCCGGGACGGTGGTGGTGGAGGCGTCGCCGCTCACGACGCCGGGCCTGCCGCGCTCACCGGCCGATCGTCGCACGCCGCCGGTGGTGCGGCGCGCCGCCGGTGATCACGACGCGGACCGCGGCTCACGCGACGCGGCCGGCTCCCTGCAGCAGCGAGACCAGCGCCGACGTGGTCAGCGGGGTCGGCTCGTCGAAGTCCGCGCGCACGAGCGCGGCGCCGTCGAGGCAGTGCTCCCGGGTGTAGTCGTTGGTGACCACCACGGTGGCCAGCCCGGCGGCGACCGCGGCCCGCAGGCCCGGGCCGGAGTCCTCCACCGCCACCGCCCGCCCCGCGCGGATGCCCAGGCGGTCCAGGGCCAGCCGGTAGGCCTCCGCGTGCGGCGTGAGCTCGGTGACGTCGTCGCCGAACACCGTCACCTCGGCCGTGCCCGGGCCGAGCAGGTGCTCGATGAGCGGCTCGGCCCAGGCGCGGGTGCCGGTGGTGGCCACCGCGACCCGGACGCCGGACCGGCGCAGGTCCCGCACCAGGTCACGGACCCCCGGGCGCGGGCCGATCCGGCCGCGCCGTACCTCCCGCGCGAACAGGTCGGTCTTCACCCGGTGCACCCGCGCGGCGAGCCCCTCCAGGTCGTCGTGGCAGATCCCGCGCTCCTGCAGGCCGGCCAGGATCCGGCGCCGCCCGCAGGTGATCGTCAGCAGGTCGCCGTAGCGGTCGATGTCCCAGTAGAGCTGCAGCTGGTGCGCGGCGAACGCCGCGTTGAACGCGACGCGGTGACCGTCGCGCTCGGTCTCGGCCAGCGTGCCGTCCAGGTCGAACACGACGGCGTCGAGCGTCGCGCAGGTCATCGGCCACCTCCTCCGGGT
>NZ_JADQDD010000376.1 GCF_019263595.1 Pseudonocardia sp. KRD291
ACCGGCCGTCGACCCTGCACGTCAGGCCGCCTACGAGCTACTGACCGCGGTCCGTGAGCGCGACGCCTACGCCAACCTCGCCCTGCCCGGGATCCTGCGTCGGCACCGGCTGCGCGACCGCGACGCCGCGCTGGCCACCGAGCTGGGCTACGGCACCCTGCGCGCCCAGGGCCTGCTCGACGCCGTGATCGACGCCTGCACCGACCGTGCGCTGAGCAAGATCGAGCATCCGTTGCTGGACGCGCTGCGCCTGGGCGCCTATCAGCTGCTGCGCACCCGGGTGCCCCCGCACGCCGCCGTCGACACCTGCGTCGAGCTCGTCCGCGGTGACGCCGGTTCCCGCTCGGCGGGCTTCGTCAACGCCGTGCTGCGCCGGATCGGGGAGAAGGACGAGGCCGCCTGGCTCGAGCAGCTGGCCCCGGACCCGGCCCAGGACCCGGTCGGGTCCGCCGCGTTGCGGCACGCGCACCCCCGCTGGATCGCCCAGGCCTTCGCGGACGCCCTCGGCACCACCGGCGACGAGCTCGTCGACGCCCTCGCGGCGGACGACACCCGTCCGGTGGTGCACCTGCTGGCCCGCCCCGGGGAGATCTCGGCCGAGGAGCTGGCGCTGGCCACCGGAGGCGAGCCCGCGCCGTACTCGCCCTACGGCGTGCACCTCGAGGCCGGCACCGGCGACGTCGGCGAGCTCGAGCCCGTCTCCGAGGGCATGGCGATCGTCCAGGACGAGGGCAGCCAGCTGGCTGCGCTCGCACTGGCCCGCGCGGAGCTCCTCGGCCCGGACGGCGGTCGCTGGCTCGACCTCTGCGCCGGGCCCGGCGGCAAGTCGGCCCTGCTGGGCGGGCTGGTCGCCGTGAACGGCGGGACGCTGGACGCGGTCGAGCACTCCGAGCACCGCTCCGAGCTGGTCCGCAAGGCCGTGGTCGACCTGCCGGTGACCGTGCACACCGCGGACGGCCGGGAGGCGCCGCTGCCCGACGGGCAGTTCGACCGGGTTCTGGTGGACGCGCCGTGCACCGGGCTCGGGGCGCTGCGCCGACGTCCGGAGGCGCGCTGGCGACGCAGCCCGGACGACGTGTCCGCCCTGACCAAGCTGCAGCGTGAGCTGCTGCTGGCCGCGCTGCGCCACGTCCGCCCCGGCGGAGTCGTCGCCTACGTGACCTGCTCGCCGCACCTGTCGGAGACGATCGGTGTGCTGGCCAAGGCCCTGCGCCGCGGCACCGAGCTGGCCGAGGTCGAGCGGCTCGACGTTCGGCAGTACCTGCCGGAGCAGACCCCGGCCCTCGGCGAGGGCCCCACCGTGCAGCTGTGGCCGCACCGGCACGGCACCGACGCGATGTTCGTCTCGCTGCTGCGCCGCCCCGACAGGTAGCGGCCCGACAGGTAGCGGTCCCGAGAGGCGGCCGGCCCGGGAAACGGCGGGTCCGGAGCGTGCCGGGACCCCGGGCCGGAGGATGTGCGGCCGGCGGCCGGAGCAGTGGCCCGCGGTGTGACGACGACCTCCGGCGGGGGTGGGGAGACCTATGCGTTGCGGGCAGTAACCTGCGGTCGTGCACCCTCTGATCGCTCCGAGCATCCTCTCGGCGGACTTCGCCCGGCTGGGCGAGGAGGCCGCCGCGGTGGCCCCGTCCGGCGGGGACGGCGCGGACTGGCTGCACGTCGACGTGATGGACGCGCACTTCGTGCCGAACCTGACCCTCGGGCTGCCGGTGGTGCAGAGCCTGCGCCGGGCCACCGACATCCCGCTGGACTGTCACCTGATGATCGAGGACCCGGACCGGTGGGCGATCGGTTACGCCGAGGCCGGTGCGCACAACGTCACCGTGCACGTCGAGGCGGCACACGACCCGGTCGCGCTGGCGAAGAACCTGCGTGCCGCCGGGTCCCTCGCCGGGCTGTCGATCAAGCCGGGCACCCCGCTGGAGCCCCACCTCGAGGTGCTCAAGCACTACGACACGCTGCTGGTGATGAGCGTCGAGCCCGGATTCGGCGGGCAGAGCTTCATCTCCGAGGTCCTGGAGAAGGTCCGCACCGCGCGACGACTGGTGGACACCGGGCACCTGCGCCTGCTCGTCGAGATCGACGGCGGGATCAACGCCGACACGATCGCCGAGGCGGCCGAGGCCGGGGTGGACTGCTTCGTGGCGGGGTCGGCCGTCTACGGAGCGGAGGACCCCGGGAGGGCGGTCGCGGCCCTGCGCGACAGCGTCCGCCGCAGCAACCCGCACCGGTGGGCGACGTGACCGGACCCCTGCGGTGACCGTGCCGGACGGCCCGGGCGCCGTGCCGGGCGGGCCGTCGGCGCACCCCGGGATCGACGCGGCCATGCGGCGTGCCCTGCACGCCTCGGTGGGCAGCCACGGCCGGACCAGCCCGAACCCGTCGGTCGGCTGCGTCGTGCTCGACGCCGCGGGCGAGGTCGTCGGCGTCGGTGCGACCGCCCCGCCCGGTGGCCCGCACGCCGAGGTCGCGGCCCTGCGCCAGGCCGGGGACCGCGCCGCGGGCGGTACCGCGGTCGTCACGCTGGAGCCCTGCGCGCACCACGGCCGCACTCCGCCCTGCACCGACGCGCTGCTCGCGGCCGGGGTCTCGGCCGTGCACGTCGCGCTGCGGGATCCGAACGCGGTGGCTGCGGGCGGCGTCGAACGGCTGCGCGCGGCCGGGGTCGAGGTGACCCTCGGCTCGCTGGCCGACGACGTCGCCGCCGGGCCCCTGCGCGGGTGGCTGCACCGGCAGCGCACCGGGCGCCCGCACGTCACCTGGAAGCTCGCCGCCACCCTCGACGGCCGGGTCGCGGCCGCGGACGGCACCAGCCGGTGGATCACCGGGGAGACCGCGCGCGAGGGCGTGCACGCACTGCGCGCGCGGATGGACGCGATCGTCGCCGGCACCGGCACCGTGCTGGCCGACGACCCGGCGCTCACCGCGCGCCACCCGAACGGGACGCTCGCCGAGCACCAGCCGCTGCGGGTGGTGGTCGGGCACCGGGACGTGCCCGCCGGCGCCGCGCTGGCCGCCGACGACGTGCTGCACCTGCGCACCCACGACCCGGACGCGGTGCTCGACGCCCTGGACACCCGCGACGTCGTCGACGTGCTGCTCGAGGGCGGGCCCACGCTGGCCGGGGCGTTCGTGGCGGCCGGGCGGGTGGACCGGGTGCTGGCCTACCTCGCGCCCGCGCTGCTCGGGTCGGGGAACACCGCCCTGGGTGACGCCGGTGTGGGAACGATCGCGGACATCGTGCGGTTGCACGTGGATGAGGTGCACCGGGTCGGCGTCGACGTTCTCGTCGACGCCCGTCCGGCGCGGACCGGGACGCCCGCGACGTCGCGGGCGACCGGGTAGGGCAGGAGGAGACATGTTCACCGGGATCGTGGAGGAGGTCGGCGAGGTCGCCGACGTCCGGCAGTCCGACGACGTCGTGGTGTTGACCGTGCGCGGGCACCGCGTCGCCGACGTCGCGCACGGCGACTCGATCGCGGTGAACGGCTGTTGCCTGACCGTCGTCGACCCGGACCGGGCCGGCGCCGCGGACGGCCTGATCCGGCTGGAGCTGGTCCCGGAGACGCTCAAGCGGACCTCGCTCGGCGCCGTCGGGGCCGGGTCGACCGTCAATCTGGAACGGGCCGTACCGGCCGGGGGACGCCTGGACGGGCACATCGTGCAGGGGCACGTGGACGGCATCGCGACCCTGCTCGGCCGCGAGCCGGGCGAGCGCAGCGACGAGCTCCGGTTCAGCCTCCCGGCCGAGCTCTCCCGGTACGTCGTGGAGAAGGGCTCGATCGCGGTGGACGGGGTCTCTCTCACCGTGGCCGCGGTGTACCCGGACGGGTTCGGGGTCGCGCTGATCCCGACCACGTTGTCCGACACCACCCTCGGGGTGCGCCGGCCGGGAGACACGGTCAACCTGGAGGTCGATGTGATAGCGAAGTACGTGGAACGGATGACCGCGGGATACCTGCACGACCGTGCGCAGCACGCCACGGACGGGCCGGACACCGGGTCGGGACAGGAAGGGGCCGGCCGGTGACGGACTCGCTGCAGGCACACGGACAGGACGCGGACAAGCTCCAGCGCTCCTCGCACATGACGATGAGCCCGACCGAGCGCGCCGAACGGTTCGCGTTGATCGAGAAGGCGATCGCGGACCTGGCCGAGGGCAAGGCCGTCGTCGTGATGGACGACGAGGACCGCGAGAACGAGGGCGACCTGATCTTCGCCGCGGCCCGCGCCACACCCGAGCTGGTGTCGTTCACCGTGCGCTACACCTCGGGGTACATCTGCGTCGCGCTGACCGAGGCCGACTGCGGGCGTCTCGACCTGCCGCCGATGCACCACACCAACGCCGACTCGTTCCGCACCGCGTTCACCGTCACCGTGGACGCCAGCAACGGCATCACCACCGGCATCTCGGCCACCGACCGGGCGCACACGATCCGGCTGCTGTCCGACCCGGGCACCGTGCCGAACGACCTCGTCCGGCCCGGTCACGTGCTGCCGTTGCAGGCCCGCGAGGGTGGCGTGCTGCGCAGGCCCGGGCACACCGAGGCCGCGGTCGACCTGGCCCGGATGGCCGGGCTGCCGGCGGCCGGGGCGCTCTGCGAGATCGTCTCGGAGAAGAACGCGGGCGAGATGGCCCGCGGTGACGAGCTGGGCGTGTTCGCCGCCGACCACGACCTGACGCTGATCACGATCGCCGACCTGATCGCCTACCGGCGCCGGTACGAGAAGCACATCGAGCGCGTCGCCCAGGCCCGGATCCCCACCGACCACGGCGACTTCCGCGCCTACGGCTACGACTCGCTGCTCGACGGGATCGAGCACATCGCCATGGTCGTCGGCGACGTCGGCACCCCCGAGGGCAACGGCGAGGACGTGCTGGTCCGGGTGCACTCCGAGTGCCTCACCGGTGACGTGCTGGGCTCGCTGCGCTGCGACTGCGGACCGCAGCTCGACGCCGCGCTCGAGGCCGTCGCCGAGGAGGGCCGCGGCGTGGTCCTCTACATGCGCGGGCACGAGGGCCGCGGGATCGGCCTGCTGCACAAGCTGCAGGCCTACCAGCTGCAGGAGGCCGGGGCCGACACCGTCGACGCGAACCTGGCGATGGGGCTGCCCGCCGACGCCCGCGACTACGGCATCGGCGCGCAGATCCTGTCCGACCTGGGTGTGCGCTCGATGCGGCTGCTGACCAACAACCCGGAGAAGCGCGCCGGGCTGGAGGGCTACGGGCTCACCGTGACCGGCCGGGTCGCGATGCCGGTCCGGGCGAC
>NZ_JADQDD010000377.1 GCF_019263595.1 Pseudonocardia sp. KRD291
GTCATCGGTTCGGTGGTGACGGTCATCCCTGGATCCCTTCTCTGCCCTGACTCCGCTTCCGGCCCTGACTCCGCTTCACCCGCTCGTCCGCACCAGGTCCCAGACCCCGGGGCCGGCGCGCATCCGCAGGACCACCTCGCGGGCGGGCTCCTGCGGCTCCTCCACCGACCGGGCCAGGACCCGCCAGCAGCTCAGCCGGTCTCCCCCGACCGGCATCGGCGACGGGAACGGCCACGGCGACTCCTCGATCCACTGCTCACGGATCCCGGTGACCAGGAACCGCTCCCCGCGGCGCAGCGGCCTGCGCTGGAACTCCACCGGCTCCCCGTTCTGCCAGCGGACCTCGATGGACGCCGGCTGACGGGCACGGAACAATCGGGAGAAGCCGCTCACGTGCCACCACGTCCCTTCGTCACCGACGCACCTCCGCGGCGCGTCCAGCGGCGGGGTGCTTCCCCCACACCGCCGCCGGACGCCCGCCGTCGAACGCGTGTTCGACATGTTCAGTAGAACGTCTGTTCGATCCGTCGTCAAGTCGCAGCCGGGTGGCGCGCCCCGGTACCGCCGTCCGTGATGTGATGGCCCGGTGAGGCACGACCGGAGGCGACCGTGACGGCGGCGCCCGCCCAGCCACGGCTGGTCGGGCTGAGCCGCAGTGAGTTCGCGGACCGGCTCGGCGAGGCGATCGACGTCTACGTCACGGCCATGGGGTACCCGCGCGGGACCGCCAAGCAGCGGCGCACGCTCTGGCTGGAGCACTCCTACCGGCCCGGATGGCGCTCGGTGGCCTGGCTCGGCGAGCGCGACCGGCTCCTCGCCGTGTCCTACGGCTACTGGGGCGGTCCCGGCCAGTGGTGGTTCGACGAGGTCCGGCGCGGCCTGCGATCGTTGCGCGGCTCCGGCGCCGACGGCGGCGACTGGCTCGCCGACTACTTCGAGCTGACCGAGCTGCACGTCCACCCGGAAGCCCAGGGTGGCGGGCTGGGCGAGGGGCTGCTGCGGGCCCTGCTCTCCGGGGCCGAACGGTCCCGGGTCCTGCTCTCCACCCCCGAGCACGGGCCACAGCCGCCCGGGCGGGCCTGGCGCCTCTACCGTCGCCTCGGGTTCTCCGACGTGCTCCGCGAACACCTGTTCACCGGCGACCCGCGCCCGTTCGCGGTGCTCGGCCGCGAGCTCCCGCTGCCCGCACCGGACGCGACCCGGTCCTGATCACCCCGGCTCGTCCGGGGGTCACTCCGGCCCGGTCCGGCGCCTGATCGACCGGGAGGCGCCCGACACGCCCGGCGGTCACCGTGCCCGCCCGGGGCCGGGTGGCACGATGAGCGCCATGCCGTCCGCGCCGCCTCCGCCGAGCACCGCCGTCCGCCCGGTGAAGGCCCGGCCCGGGCAAGCCCGCCGGACCGCCGTCGTCGTCCTCGTCCTGCTGCTCTCGCTGGCCGCGCTGAGCGGATGCACGCGGGTGCGGGCGGGCCTGGCCGTGCAGCCCGACGACACCGTCAACGGCGACATCGTGATCGCCACCCCGGACGGCGCCCCGGGCGGCGAGGGCCCGCAGCTGACCGTCCCGCCGGACCTCGCCGACGACGTCGAGCTGACCCCCTACGAGGAGGACGGCTACATCGGCTCCACGGTCCGGTTCACCGGACTGACGTTCGACCAGGTCAGCAGGCTCAGCGCGGTCGGCGGCGTCGCAGGCGGACGCGCCGACCTGCAGATGCGCCGGGTCGGCGGCCGGATCGCGGTGCAGGGCCGCGCCGACCTGACCACCGTCGCGGTGGACCGGGCGGACTTCCAGCTCAAGATCAGCTTCCCGGGCGAGGTCGTGGAGACCAACGGCGAGGCCGACGGCGGGACCGTCAGCTGGACGTTCACCCCGGGCGAGGTCGGCCAGATCAACGCCTCGGTGGCCTCGACGGACCCGAACGCGCCCTCGACGCTCGGCTGGACGGCACTGCTGGCCGCCCTGGTCGCGGTCGCGGCCGGAGCCGCGGTGGTGCTGGCCCGGCGCAACCGCAACCCCCCGGTGCACAGCGGGAGCTGACACGGCACCGCCCGGGTGGGAGTCCCCCACCCGGGCGGTGCGTCTTCGGCGTCCGTCGTGGGGTGTCAGACCTCGGCGCGGTGTGCGGCCAGGCCGAGACGCTCGACCAGCTCGGTCGTCGCCGTCGAGCGGTTCAGCGAGTAGAAGTGGATCCCGGGCACGCCCTCGGCGAGCAGCTGCTCGCACAGCTCGCCGGTGACCTCCATGCCCGCGGGCCGGAACGTCTTCTGGTCCCCGGCATAGGGCTCGAGTCGTTTCACCAGGGCCTCGGGCAGCGGCGACCCGGACAGCTCCGGCCCCTTGTGGAACGTCTTCTCCGAGGTCAGAGGCATGATCCCGGGGATGATCGGCTGGTCGAACCCGAGCGCGGCGACCCGGTCGCGCAGCCGCAGGAAACCCTCGGGCTCGAGGAACAGCTGGGTCACCGCGAACTCGGCGCCACGGCGGAACTTTCCCACCAGCCGCTCGGTGTCGGCCTCCAGGTCCGCCGAGCGCGGGTGCCCGTACGGGAACGCGGCCACGCCGACGCAGAACGGTCCGGACTGCTTGCACAGCTCGACCAGCTCGTCGGCGTAGTTGAGTCCCTCCGGGTGCGCCTCCCACTCGTCGAGCGGGTCCTTTCCGGGGGGATCACCCCGCAGGGCCATGATGTTGCGGATGCCGTTCGCGGCGAGGGACCCGATGACGTGGCGCAGCTCGTCCACCGAGTGCGACACCGCCGTCAGGTGGGCCATCGCGACGAGCGTGGTGTCGTTGGCGATCCGGCCGACGGTCCGGACGGTCCGGTCCCGGCTGGAACCGCCTGCGCCGTAGGTCACGGATACATATGCCGGGTCCAGCGACTCCAGCCGGCGGATCGCCCGCCAGAGGTCCGCCTCGCCCTGGTCGTCCTTCGGCGGGAAGAACTCCACCGCGAAGAACGGGCGGTCGACACTGATCCGATCGGTCACTGTGGGTGCGGGGGTCAGCGTGCTCACGGGGGACACCCTACGGTCATTCCTGCCCCCGGGCCGACTCCCGCGCTCACGGATAGCCTGGGACGGTGCCCCCTCCCCCCGGACGAGACGTCCCGTCAGCGCTCCCCGACGCGGACGGCAACACCTCCGACACCGACGCCCCGGGCGTCGACGGGGACACCGGCGGCCTCGGCCTGACCGCCGTGTCCGGCGCCCCCCTCGACGACGCCCTGCCCCAGCACGTCGAGCGGATCCTGGCCGGTTACCTGGACCGCAGGCGGGTGGACGTGCTCGCCGTCGACCCCGAGGTCACCGAGGCCGCGGACGCCCTGGCCGGGTTCGTGCTCGGCGGCGGCAAGCGCCTGCGGCCCACCTTCGCGTGGTGGGGCTGGCGCGGTGCCGGCGGCGACCCGGACTCGGCCGAGGCCGAGGAGGTCCTGACGGCGCTGTCGTCGCTGGAGCTGATCCAGGCCTGCGCCCTCGTGCACGACGACCTGATGGACGCCTCGTCCATTCGCCGCGGGCGTCCGACGGTGCACGTCGAGTTCGCCCGGATGCACTCCGGCTCCGGCTGGTCGGGCCCTCCGGCCCGGTTCGGCGCCGCGGTCGCGATCCTGGTCGGCGACCTGGCCCAGGTCTGGGCCGACGACATGTTCCACGGCGCGGCGTTGCCCGCCGGCGCGCACGCCCGGGCCGCCGAGCCGTGGCGCGGGATGCGCACCGAGGTGCTCGCCGGGCAGTACCTCGACGTCCTGGCCCAGGCCTCCGGCGACGACGCCGAGCGCACCGCGCTGCGGATCGACCGGTTCAAGACCGCCGCCTACACCGTCGAGCGGCCGCTACACCTGGGCGCCGCGGTGGCCGGCGCCCCACCCGAGCTGGTCGCCGGCTACCGCCGCTACGGCGCCGACATCGGGGTGGCCTTCCAGCTGCGTGACGACCTGCTGGGCGTGTTCGGGGATCCCCGGGTCACGGGCAAGCCCGCCGGCGACGACCTGCGCGAGGGCAAGCGGACGCTGCTGATGGCGCTGGCGCTGCAGCGGGCGCGCCAGCGCGGCGACGGGGCCGCCGAGCAGGTGCTGGTGCAGGCGCTGGGCGACCCCGGGCTGGACGGGCCGGGGGTGGACCGGGTGCGCGGGGTGCTCACCGGGCTGGGCGCGGTGCAGGCCGTGGAACAGCGGATCGCCGCGCTCACCGGTTCCGCCCTGGACGCGCTGGACAACTCGCCGGTCCACGGGCCGGCCCGGACCCGGCTCTTCGAGCTCGCCGAGCGCGCCACGCGCCGCCAGTGGTGAGCCGCGGCCTCCGCCGCGTCCCGGGCCGGACCGACCACGTGGTGGTCGTCGGGGCGGGACTCGCCGGGCTGTCCGCCGCGCTGCACCTGCTCGGGGCCGGACGGCAGGTCACGATCGTCGAGCGCGACCCGCACCCGGGCGGCCGCGCCGGGCGCCTGGACGTGGTCGACGACTCCGGCGTGCACCTCGTCGACACGGGCCCGAGCGTGCTGACCATGCCCGAGCTGCTCGACGACGCGTTCGCCGCGGTCGGCGGGTCCACCCGCGACCGGTTGGACCTCGTCCGCCTGGACCCGGCCTACCGGGCCGAGTTCGCCGACGGCTCGGCGATCGCGGTGCGCCAGGACGCGGCCGAGATGGAGCACGAGGTACGCACGGTCTGCGGGCCGGAGGCGGCGGCCGGTTACCGGCGGCTGCGGGCCTGGCTGACCGAGCTCTACCGGGTCGAGTACGACACGTTCATCGACGCCAACCTGGACTCGCCGCTGGACCTGCTCGGGGGTGGGAACGCGGCACAGCTGGTCCGGCTGGCCGCGCTCGGCGGGTTCGGCAGGCTCGGCCCGAAGGTCGCGTCGATGGTGCCGGACGAGCGGCTGCGCCGGATCTTCTCGTTCCAGGCCCTCTACGCCGGGGTCGCGCCGGACCGGGCCCTGGGCGCCTACGGCGTGATCGCCTACATGGACACGGTCGCCGGGGTCTGGTTCCCGCGCGGCGGCATGCGCGAGATCGGCACCGCGATGGCCGGGGCCGCCGAGGCGGCCGGCGCGCGGATCCTCCTCGGACGCGAGGTCACCGGGCTCGACCGCTCCGGAGGGCGGGTGCACGGGGTGCGCCACCGCGGCACCGGGACCCGGGAGAGCCCGGAACGGATCGACTGCGACGCCGTCGTGCTCACCCCGGAGCTGCCGGTCGCCTACCGGCTGATCGGGCACGCCCCGCGCCGCCCGGTCCGGCTGCGCTGGGCCCCGAGC
>NZ_JADQDD010000378.1 GCF_019263595.1 Pseudonocardia sp. KRD291
TCACGTTGAATGTCGGCGACGACCTACTCTCCCACACCCTGTCGAGTGCAGTACCATCGGCGCAGGAAGGCTTAGCTACCGGGTTCGGAATGGGACCGGGCGTTTCCCTACCGCTATAACCACCGACAACACTATCAACTTATCTCAAACCCTCGAACAGACCACACAACCCACCACACTCAGCCACCCCCCGCCATTACGGAAAAGGGGTGACCGGATGGTCATGGTTGTGTGCTCAGGGTCACACAGTGGATGCGAACAACATGTTGTGGCAAGCCCTCGGCCTATTAGTACCGGTCAACTCCACCCCTCACAGGGCTTCCATCTCCGGCCTATCAACCCAGTCATCTACTGGGAGCCTTACCCACTCAAGGTGGTGGGAGACCTCATCTTGGAACGAGCTTCCCGCTTAGATGCCTTCAGCGGTTATCCCTTCCGAACATAGCCAACCAGCCATGCCCCTGGCGGGACAACTGGCACACCAGAGGTTCGTCCGTCCCGGTCCTCTCGTACTAGGGACAGCCTTCCTCAAGTCTCCAACGCGCGCGGCGGATAGGGACCGAACTGTCTCACGACGTTCTAAACCCAGCTCGCGTACCGCTTTAATGGGCGAACAGCCCAACCCTTGGGACCTACTCCAGCCCCAGGATGCGACGAGCCGACATCGAGGTGCCAAACCATGCCGTCGATATGGACTCTTGGGCAAGATCAGCCTGTTATCCCCGGGGTACCTTTTATCCGTTGAGCGACACCCCTTCCACCAGGTGGTGCCGGATCACTAGTCCCGACTTTCGTCCCTGCTCGACCCGTCAGTCTCACAGTCAAGCTCCCTTGTGCACTTACACTCAACACCTGATTGCCAACCAGGCTGAGGGAACCTTTGGGCGCCTCCGTTACTCTTTGGGAGGCAACCGCCCCAGTTAAACTACCCACCAGGCACTGTCCCTGAACCAGATCATGGCCCGAGGTTAAGACACCCAATTCGACCAGAGTGGTATTTCAACAATGACTCCACAACCACTAGCGTGACCGCTTCACAGTCTCCCACCTATCCTACACAAGCCGAACCGAGCATCAATACCAAGCTATAGTAAAGGTCCCGGGGTCTTTCCGTCCTGCCGCGCGTAACGAGCATCTTTACTCGTAATGCAATTTCGCCGAGTCTGTGGTCGAGACAGCGCCCAAGTCGTTACGCCATTCGTGCAGGTCGGAACTTACCCGACAAGGAATTTCGCTACCTTAGGATGGTTATAGTTACCACCGCCGTTTACTGGCGCTTAAATTCTCCGCTTCACCCCACAAGGGAGTTAACAGGTCCTCTTAACGTTCCAGCACCGGGCAGGCGTCAGTCCGTATACATCGTCTTGCGACTTCGCACGGACCTGTGTTTTTAGTAAACAGTCGCTTGGGCCTGGTCTCTGCGACCACCCACCCCTAGCTCGCAAGGAGCTTCAGGACAGATGGCCCCCCTTCTCCCGAAGTTACGGGGGGATTTTGCCGAATTCCTTAACCACAGTTCGCTCGATCGCCTCGGTATTCTCTACCTGACCACCTGTGTCGGTTTGGGGTACGGGCCGCAACAGCACTCACTAGAGGCTTTTCTCGACAGCATGGGATCACCCTACTTCGCCTCAATCGGCTACGCGTCACCTCTCACCCTTCATGACCCCCGGATTTACCTAGGAATCGGGCTACAGGCTTACACCACGACAACCAACGCGTGGCGAGGCTACCCTCCTGCGTCACCCCATCGCTTGCCTACTACCGGATCGGATCCCACGCTCCCCCACCAACAGACCCGAAGGTCCAAAAGTGGGTTCGGATGGTTAGCATCACCGGCCCCAGCATGGACGCACTATCACGAGCACGGGAATATCAACCCGTTATCCATCGACTACGCCTGACGGCCTCGCCTTAGGTCCCGGCTCACCCTGGGCGGAACAACCTGGCCCAGGAACCCTTGGTCATCCGGCGGCAGAGATTCTCACTCTGCATTCGCTACTCATGCCTGCATTCTCACTCCCACACCCTCCACCCATAAGTCACCCCTGGGCTTCACCAGATGCAGGACGCTCCCCTACCCAACAAGAACAAAGTTCTCATTGCCACAGCTTCGGCGGTGCGCTTGAGCCCCGCTACATTGTCGGCGCAGGACCACTTGACCAGTGAGCTATTACGCACTCTTTCAAGGGTGGCTGCTTCTAAGCCAACCTCCTGGTTGTCTCGGCGATCCCACATCCTTTCCCACTTAGCGCACGCTTAGGGGCCTTAGCTGGTGATCTGGGCTGTTTCCCTCTCGACCATGAAGCTTATCCCCCACAGTCTCACTGCCGCGCTCTCACTCACCGGCATTCGGAGTTTGGCTGACTTCAGTAAGCTTGTCGGCCCCCTAGGCCATCCAGTGCTCTACCTCCGGTGAGAAACACACGACGCTGCACCTAAATGCATTTCGGGGAGAACCAGCTATCACGGAGTTTGATTGGCCTTTCACCCCTACCCACAGCTCATCCCCCAGGTTTTCAACCCTGGTGGGTTCGGGCCTCCACGACGTCTTACCGACGCTTCACCCTGGCCATGGGTAGATCACTCCGCTTCGGGTCTACACCCCGCGACTCAACCGCCCTATTCGGACTCGCTTTCGCTACGGCTACCCCACACAGGTTAACCTCGCCACGAAGCATAACTCGCAGGCTCATTCTTCAAAAGGCACGCCATCACCCCAAAAGGCTCTGACGGCTTGTAAGCACACGGTTTCAAGTACTATTTCACTCCCCTCCCGGGGTACTTTTCACCTTTCCCTCACGGTACTTGTCCGCTATCGGTCATCAGGTAGTATTTAGGCTTAGCGGGTGGTCCCGCCAGATTCACAGCAAATTCCACGAGCTCGCTGCTACTCGGGAACACCATCCACAACCACACGCATGTTTTCGCGTACGGGGCTCTCACCCACTACGGCCACCCATCCCAGAGATGTTCCGCTAACACACGCAATGAACTGTCCCAATCACGGCAGTGACTGAACGATGACGTCCCACAACCCCGCACCCGCAACACCTGCCGGCTTGACACGGACACGGTTTAGCCTCTTCCGCTTTCGCTCGCCACTACTCACGGAATCACTATTGTTTTCTCTTCCTGTGGGTACTGAGATGTTTCACTTCCCCACGTTCCCTCCACGCACCCTATGAATTCAGGTACGGGTAACGCCCCATGACGGGCGCTGGGTTTCCCCATTCGGACACCCTCGGATCACAGCTCGGTTGACAGCTCCCCGAGGCCTATCGCGGCCTCCCACGTCCTTCATCGGCTCCTGATGCCCAGGTATCCACCATGTGCTCTTAACAACTTGACCACAACAAGATGCTCGCATCCACTATGCAACACTCAACACACAACCACACACCAGCACCCGCAAGCACCACACCCACACGGGGAGCGTTAGCCAACCAGTAACCAGCAGTGATCCAGAAAAGACAACAAGTGTCTCCTCAGGACCCAACAGTGTGCCGAACCGCCCCACCCGCAGGCAGAGCACTGAACAATTTGAGTTCAACGTTTCGTTTTTTGTGTTCCACCCAGCCACCCGCCAACCCGAAGGTCGGGGGTGGAATCGTGAAAAGGAGAACCAACCACCAGGGGCAAACCCTGACAGCGGTCACCCTCACCATTCGGTGAGCTCCTTAGAAAGGAGGTGATCCAGCCGCACCTTCCGGTACGGCTACCTTGTTACGACTTCGTCCCAATCGCCAGTCCCACCTTCGACGACTCCCTCCCACAAGGGGTTAGGCCGCCGGCTTCGGGTGTTACCAACTTTCGTGACGTGACGGGCGGTGTGTACAAGGCCCGGGAACGTATTCACCGCAGCATTGCTGATCTGCGATTACTAGCGACTCCAACTTCACGGGGTCGAGTTGCAGACCCCGATCCGAACTGAGACAAGCTTTAAGGGATTCGCTCCACCTCGCGGTCTCGCAGCCCTCTGTACTTGCCATTGTAGCATGTGTGAAGCCCTGGACATAAGGGGCATGATGACTTGACGTCATCCCCACCTTCCTCCGAGTTGACCCCGGCAGTCTCCCATGAGTCCCCGCCATAACGCGCTGGCAACATGGAACAGGGGTTGCGCTCGTTGCGGGACTTAACCCAACATCTCACGACACGAGCTGACGACAGCCATGCACCACCTGCACACCAACCACAAGGGAAACCTGATCTCTCAGGCTGTCTGGTGCATGTCAAACCCAGGTAAGGTTCTTCGCGTTGCATCGAATTAATCCACATGCTCCGCCGCTTGTGCGGGCCCCCGTCAATTCCTTTGAGTTTTAGCCTTGCGGCCGTACTCCCCAGGCGGGGCGCTTAATGCGTTAGCTGCGGCACAGAGACCGTGGAATGGCCCCCACACCTAGCGCCCACCGTTTACGGCGTGGACTACCAGGGTATCTAATCCTGTTCGCTCCCCACGCTTTCGCTCCTCAGCGTCAGTATCGGCCCAGAGACCCGCCTTCGCCACCGGTGTTCCTCCTGATATCTGCGCATTTCACCGCTACACCAGGAATTCCAGTCTCCCCTGCCGAACTCAAGTCATGCCCGTATCGACCGCACGCTCAGGGTTAAGCCCCAAGTTTTCACGATCGACGCGACAGACCGCCTACGAGCTCTTTACGCCCAATAATTCCGGACAACGCTCGCACCCTACGTATTACCGCGGCTGCTGGCACGTAGTTGGCCGGTGCTTCTTCTACCGGTACCGTCACTCTCGCTTCGTCCCGGTCGAAAGAGGTTTACAACCCGAAGGCCGTCATCCCCCACGCGGCGTCGCTGCGTCAGGCTTCCGCCCATTGCGCAATATTCCCCACTGCTGCCTCCCGTAGGAGTCTGGGCCGTGTCTCAGTCCCAGTGTGGCCGGTCGCCCTCTCAGGCCGGCTACCCGTCACCGCCTTGGTAGGCCATCACCCCACCAACAAGCTGATAGGCCGCGGGCCCATCCCCAGCCGAAAAACTTTCCACCACACGCCATGCGACGCGAGGTCATATCCGGTATTAGACCCAGTTTCCCGGGCTTATCCCAGAGCTGAGGGCAGGTCACCCACGTGTTACTCACCCGTTCGCCGCTCGTGTACCCCGAAGGGCCTTACCGCTCGACTTGCATGTGTTAAGCACGCCGCCAGCGTTCGTCCTGAGCCAGGATCAAACTCTCCAACTAAACCCTGACAAACACCACAACCAACCGACGAG
>NZ_JADQDD010000379.1 GCF_019263595.1 Pseudonocardia sp. KRD291
ACCCGACGGCCAGGTCGTCGATGCCGTTCCCGCCGCGCGCGACCCGCTTGCCGAGCACGATGTAGAGCGCCCACATCGCCGCCGCGGCGAGCGCCCACGCCACCCCGGCCGGGCTGCCCGACCAGCGCACATCCGCGATCAGCAGCACCCCCAGGGCGGCCAGGACGACGGCGCCCACGTCGCGGGGCCGTCGCGAGGCCAGCGCCGCCACGACGACCGGCCCACAGAACTCGATCGCCACCGCGGTGCCGAGCGGGAGGCGGGCGATCGCCTCGTAGTAGGCGACGTTCATCAGGGCCGTGGCCAGGCCGAACGCGGCCGCGCGCAGCAGTCGTCGCGGGCGCCATGCGGCCCGTCCGGGACGTCGCCAGGCCAGCAGCACCAGCGCCGCCCCGATCAGCCGCAGCTCTGCGACCGCGGAGGGGGCGAGCCGGTCGAACAGCCCGACGGCCAGCGCGGCGCCGACGTACATCGACGTCCCCCCGAGCAGGAACAGCAGCGGGGCGGGGACGCGGGCGCCGGTCGACGAGAGTCGTTGCGTGCGTCCCATGGTTGCTGACCGTAGTCACGACACGCCGAGTTAACAGCGCCGAGGTTGCACGGGTGACCACCGGCCCCGCATGATTCACGCGTAGTCAACTTCATACGAATCCGGTCACCGCGGGTACATCGCGACGTCACCGCATCGCAGCGTGAAGATCAAACGTGATGCGTGTCGCGACTCGCCCCGGGAACACGTGCAGGGGCTCGAAGCGTCTGTAAGAGTGTGGGCGACACGCGAGAGCGGTCGTCACAGTGATGCGGCATCGGGGGCGGCCCCGGTGTCGAGACGGAGGGAGACCGCTATGCAGCCAGAAACGCTGACCCGGCCCGAGTTGACTCTCGCCGACCGCTGCGACCGCTGCGGTGCGGCAGCCAAGGTACGAGCCGTCCTCCCCTCCGGTGGGGAACTTCTGTTCTGTGGCCACCACGGTCGCGCACACGCGGAGAAGCTGCGTGAAGGCGGCGTGGAGGTGCAGCAGGGCGGCGAGTGACACGCCGACACAGACTTCGTACGGTGAGCGGGCGGGGACCTTCGGGTCTCCGCCCGCTCGTCTGTCCGGGCCCGCTCGTCTGTCCGGGGCCCGGGCGACGGGTTCCGGCGAGCCGGGGATCAGTCGTCGTGGTGACGGCGGTGACGCGGACGCCGTGACCGGTCCGGGCCGTTCGGCGGGGCCTCGGGCATCCGGGCCTCCCCGCGCGGGGCCGGGACGTGCGGCCCCGGGACGTGCTCCGGTGCGTGCTGTCCCGAGACCGGCGGCCCCGGAATCCGGTTCGCCGGGGACTGGGGGGACGGGATTCGGGGGATCGACGTCGTGCGCAGCTCCCGCGTGTCGGTGTCCTCCGCGGGGCGGTCGCCGGCAGGCGGGTCCTCGGTCCGGGACGCGACGAGCGACTCCAGGCGGGCGAGCTCGCGGACGTCGGCCAGGCGTGCGGCCAGCATCGTGACCACCGGGCGCAGCAGCGCCGCCAGGTGCTCGTCCGGGACGGCGTCGGCGCGCCCGAGGAGCTGCAGCCCGCCCGCGGTCCGCGCGGCGATCGGGACCGGGACGACGAGCGAGCGGACCAGCCCGCTGTCGGCCGCGGCGGCGGCCAGCTCGGGCGGCCCGTGGCGCGTGAGGTCGGGGGTGGCCAGGGTGCGGTCGCCGCGGACCGCGGCCGGGATCGGCCCGTTCCCGGCGCGCTGCTGGATCAGGGCCATCCGGTCGGCGGCGGTGTCGGAGGTGAAGATGCGCTGCGCGTCCGGGTCACGAGGGTCGGCGGGGTCGTTCAGCATCAGGACCGCGCCGGAGACGCCGGCGGCGGGCGGCAGCGCCACGCACACCCCGGACAGCATGGCCGCGACGTCGACGTGGGCCACCGACGTGGCACCGAGCTGCAGGGCGATACGGATCAGGGCCCCGGCCGGGTCGGGCCGCCCGAGTGAGCCCGAGCCCATGAGCGATGCGGCCATCGTCGTCCTTCCCCCGGGCCCGTTCCCCGGCGCTCGTCCCGGCGGCGTCGTCCTACGCGGCGGGCCGTTCCGCCGAGCGGCCCGATGCGGACCGACACCTGACGCAAAGTCAATCACCGAGCGTCGTCGCGCTGGGACGGACGATAACGAACTCCGCCGGTCGGCCGCACGTCGGCTGGGCCGAACGTGGGTACCGGCGTCGGTGATGATCACCCCCGGCGACCGTGACGGTGCCCACTCCGCCTCGCTGGCCGGGGCAGCGGGCGCGACGTAGGGTCGGCTCCGTACCGCGGGAGCCCGCGCACCGAGGCTGAGAGGGCGGCAGGCGGCCGTCGACCGTTCGAACCTGATCCGGGTCACACCGGCGTAGGGAGGCCGACGTTGCGTCGTCATCTGTCCTCAGCCCGTTCCCGCCCCGCTCGATCGACAGTGGTCGTCGCTGTCCTCGGGGCGCTCTCGCTGCTGCTCGCCGGCTGCGGTGCGCCGTCCTCGGGCCCGGACGGCGCCGCCGGCGGGTCGGGGGACCCGAACACGATCCGGGTCGCGCTGGACTGGACCCCGAACACCAACCACACCGGCCTGTTCGTCGCCCAGCAGATGGGCTGGTTCCGCGACGCCGGGCTGAACGTCGAGCTGCTGCCCTACAACCAGACCTCGCCGGACACGCTCGTCGGGTCGGGCGCGGCCGAGTTCGGGGTCAGCTTCCAGGACTCGTTCACCTACTCCAAGGGCGCCGGCGCGGACATCACGTCGGTGATGGCGGTGCTGCAGCACTGGGCGACCGAGGTCGCGGTGAAGGCGGACCGGGCCGACATCACCTCGCCGCGCGACCTCGACGGCAAGACCTACGCCGGGTTCGGCGGGCCGGGCGAGCAGGAGAAGATGCGCGCGATCATCCGCGGCGCCGGGGGGCAGGGGAACTTCTCGACCGTCACACTCGGCACGTCGGCCTACGAGGCGCTCTATGCCGGTCAGGCCGACTTCACCGAGCCGTTCGTGGCCTGGGAGGGGATCGAGGCCCAGCTGCGCGGCGAGCCGCTCAAGACGTTCAAGTACACCGACTTCGGTTTCCCGGACGCCTACAACGTCCTGCTCATGGGCAACTCCACCTGGCTGCGCGAGCACCCGGACCAGGCGCGCAGGTTCGTCCAGGCCGCCCAGCGCGGCTACCAGCTCGGCGCCGACGACCCGGCGAAGGGCGCGCAGCTGCTGACCGACGCCAACCCCGGCGCGTTCACCGAGCCCGAGCTCGTCGACCGCAGCCAGCAGATGCTCGCCGAGCGGTACATGAAGAACGCGCAGGGCCGGGTCGGCCCGCAGACCCTCGCCACCTGGGCCGGGTTCTCCGGGTTCGTCTACGACTCCGGCTCGGTGGTCGGCGAGGACGGCAACCCGGTCACCACGCGCCCCGACTTCTCGACCTGGTTCACCAACGACTACCTCGCCCCGGCGGCCTGAGGATGCCCCGCCGGTCCCCATCCACCCACGACGTGGACGGGAGCAGCTCTCGCACCGCGGAGGTAGACGAGAGCAGCTCTCGCACACCGCCGCCGCTACCCGGTGCCGAGCCGGCCCGTCCCGGCCCGGTGCGCGAACGGAGCTCTCGTGCGCCCGGGCTGGACGAGAGGAGCTCTCGTGCAGGGTTGGGGCGGGTGGTGCCGGCTGCGGTGATCGTGGTGGGGTTGCTGTTGGTGTGGCAGGTCGCGGTCACCGTGCTGGGGACGCGGCCGCAGGTGCTGCCCTCGCCGGTACGGGTGCTGGAGCAGGGCTGGGCGTTCCGGGACGCGCTCTGGACGAACACCGTGCCGACCGTGCTGGTCACCGCCGTCGGGTTCGCGGTGTCGCTGGTGGTGGCGTGGACGCTGGCGGTCCTCGTCGACTTCTCGCCGTGGCTGCGCCGTGCCCTGGTGCCGCTGCTCGTCGCCTCCCAGACGCTGCCGATCATCGCGATCGCGCCGCTGCTGATCATCTGGTTCGGGTTCGGCCTGCTGCCCAAGGTGCTGGTGATCGCGCTGGTGACGTTCTTCCCGATCGCGGTCGGGCTGATCGAGGGGTTCGCCGCGACCGACCGGGACGCGACGGCGTTGCTGCGCAGCATGGGTGCGAGCCGGTGGCAGCAGTTCCGCTACGTGCGCCTGCCGGGGGCGATGCCGTCGTTCTTCACCGCGCTGCGGATCGGGATCACCTACGCCGTCACCGGCGCGATCTTCGCCGAGTACGTCGGTGCGCGCTCCGGGCTGGGGATCTTCATGCAGCTGCAGAAGAACTCGTTCCGCACCGACCTGGTGCTGGCCGCGGTCGGGGTGACGGCGCTGCTCTCGGTCGCGCTGTTCGGCCTGACCTACCTGGTGCAACGGGTGCTGGTGCCCTGGTACCGGCCGGACCGGGGGACGTCGTGACGGCGGCGGCCAAGGTCGGCGTCGAGGGCCTCTCGGTCTCGTTCGGTGACCTCGCGGTGCTCGACGACGTGTCGCTGGCCGTCGCGCCGGGGGAGTTCGTGTCGGTGATCGGGCCCTCGGGCAGCGGCAAGTCGACGCTGTTCAACGCCCTCGCCGGGCTCGTCGAGCCGGACCGCGGCCGGGTGAGCGTCGACGGCGCCGTGCTCGACCGGCGTCCGGGAGCGGCCGACACGACGTTCGGCTACATGCCGCAGAAGGACCTGCTGTTCCCGTGGCGCACGGTGCTCGACAACACCACCCTCGGGCTGGAGGTGGCGGGCACGCCGCGCGGGCGGGCGCGAGAGCGTGCGCGGCCGCTGTTCGAGCCGTTCGGACTGGCCGGGTTCGAGGGCTCGCGACCGGCCGAGCTGTCCGGAGGCATGCGCCAGCGCGCCGCGCTGCTGCGCACCGTCGTCGCCGGGCGGGAGGTGCTGCTGCTCGACGAGCCGTTCGGCGCGCTCGACGCGCTGACCCGGACCGGGATGCAGGAGTGGCTCGACGACGTCCGCGCCCGCTACGGCTGGACCGCGATGCTGATCACCCACGACGTCCGGGAGGCGGTGTTCCTGTCCGACCGGGTGCTCGTGCTCTCGCCGCGCCCGGGCCGGATCGTGCGCGAGGTGACGATCGACCTGCCCCGCCCGCGGGACGCCTCGGTGCTCACCGACCCGCGCTTCGCCGCCGCCGAGGCAGACCTCCTGGCCACACTCCGCACCCCCGGCTGACGCCGGACCGGCGAGGCCGAGGGAGGGACGGGTGTCAGGACGGCGCGCCGGGGGCCG
>NZ_JADQDD010000038.1 GCF_019263595.1 Pseudonocardia sp. KRD291
GGGGTCTCAGCCGTCCGGTTCCGGGATCGTCACCGGGGCCGGGACGGGCGCTCCGTACAGCAGGGCCGCGACGTCGCTGACGGCGTGCACCCCGTCGTCGAGCGTGCCCCCCGGCGGGACCTGGTACATGATCGCGACGACATCACGCTCGTCCGGCCCGGCGAAGCCGACGGTGTCGGTCACCCAGTGCTCGCCGTAGCTGTCGCGCTCCTGTGACCAGCCGTTCTTGTTGCCGGGACGCTGGTCCGCGCCGGCCGCCCAGACGCCCCACCGCTGGTTGTCCGCGACCCCGCGCAGGGCCGAGACCAGGTACTCCCGGTCGGCCGGGTCGGTGCGCTCGAGCACGTGGCGGCCCAGCGACGCGAGGTCGGCGGTCGTGCACTTCACGTAGCCCCAGTAGGTCTCCGCCGTGAAGCCGGGCTGGAACGCGAGCCCGCCCATGCCGTAGCGCTCCCGGAAACGGGCGAGCATGTCGTCGCCGCCGTGGCGCGTCCAGAGACGGTCGGTGGCCTTGTTGTCCGAGGAGTGCAGCATCGCGTCCATGTCGGCGCGGTCGGCGCCGGACAGGGCCGAGCGGCCGGACCGGTCGCCGTCGAGGAGGTCCGCGGCGATCGCCAGCTTGATCGTCGAGGCGGTCCAGCCGGGGTGGGTGACGTCGCCGGCGGTCCAGGTCCGGCCGGTGCCGCGGTCGGTGAACGAGACGGCGATGTGGCCGTCCGGGCCGGGCAGGGCGTCCAGCTTCGTCTCGACGGCGGCGAAGCGCGCGGACTGCTCGCAGGTCCAGCCCGGCACCGGGTCGCAGGAGGGCGTCACCGCGCCAGACTGCACGGTGGCCGTCGGCGGCGCGAGCGGCGCGGGTTGTGCCGTCACCGACGACCCGGCCGGCTCCGGCGCGACCGCGCCGCACGCCGCCACCGCGACCAGCACACACGCTGCCGCGGCCAGCCGGACCCCGCGGCGACCCCCGCAGCGACCGGCGCCGCGCCCCGCGGCACGCACCGCGGACGGCTGCGGCACACCGGCATCGCGACGGTCGTCACCGGATCGGAGCCCCACGGTTGCGGGACGCTACCCGCGGACCGCGGCGCCGCTCCCCCGCCCCACGCCGGCGTCGTGACGGATCACGCGGACGTGTCGACATCCGGTACATCGGTGACACAGACTCCGTCCTCGGGCCCACCGACGGGCCCGCAGGACGTGAGCTCGAGGGGGAGCGACATGGCGGTGGGCAGCAACGAGAGCGGACCGGGAGACGTCCGGCCGAGCGGGGACCCGGGCCTGACCCGGGCGGCGGTGCGCGCCGCCACCCTGCGGCTGCTGCCGCTGCTGGGTCTGGCCTATCTGCTCAACTACGTCGACCGGGTCAACGTCGGGTTCGCCGCGTTGACCATGAACGCCGACATCGGGCTCTCGGCCGCCGCCTACGGGCTCGGCGCGGGGCTGTTCTTCATCGGCTACTTCTTCTTCGAGGTGCCGTCCAACATCGTGCTGCACAAGGTCGGCGCCCGGCTCTGGATCGCGCGGATCATGGTGACCTGGGGCATCATCGCCTCGGCCACCGCGTTCGTGCAGGGCGAGGTCAGCTTCTACATCGTGCGGGTGCTGCTCGGCGTCGCCGAGGCCGGCTTCTTCCCCGGCATCATCCTGTACCTGACCTACTGGTTCCCGCGGGTGGACCGGGCGCGGATCGTCGCGCTGTTCTTCCTGGCCGTGCCGCTGTCGTCGGTGGTCGGCGGTCCGATCTCGACGCTGCTGATCCAGAACGGCGACGGGGTCCTCGGCTTCGACGCCGGCTGGCGGCTGATGTTCTTCGTCGAGGGCATCCCGACGGTGCTGCTCGGCATCGCGGTGCTGTTCCTGATGCCCGACCGCCCGCACCGGGCGAAGTGGCTCTCCCGCGAGCAGGCCACCGCGCTGGAGGACACGATCGCCGCCGAGGACGCCCGCGAGGTGCCCGGTGAGGTCGGTATCCGGCAGGCACTGGCGAACCCGAAGGTGATCGCGCTGAGCCTGGTCTACTTCGGCGTGGTGTTCGGGCTCTACGTGCTCGCGTTCTTCCTCCCGACGATCATCAAGGGCTTCCAGCAGCAGTTCGGCACGTCGTTCTCGCTGGTCCAGACGGGGCTGGTCACCGCGATCCCGTACGCGATCGCGTCGGTCACGATGGTGCTGTGGGCGCGGCACTCGGACCGCACCGGGGAGCGGGCCCTGCACGTCGCGATCCCCGTGCTCATCGGGGCCGTGGCGATCGCGGCGGCGCTCTACATGGGATCGCCGCTGGCGGTGATGGTGTGCGTGACGATCTGCGCGGTCGGCGTGTTCGCGGCCATCCCGCCGTTCTGGTCGCTGCCCAACGCGTTCCTGACCGGTGTGGGCGCCGCCGCCGGGATCGGTCTGATCAACTCGTTCGGGAACCTGTCCGGGTTCGTCGGCCCGTACGTGACCGGGTGGCTGCAGGACCTCACCGGCAACGGGCAGGCCGGGATGTGGGTGGTCGCGGCGATGATGGTGATGTCCGGACTGATCGCGCTGCGGTTCCGGGGGGCGACCCGGACGGTGCCGGAGTCGTCCCGCGCGGAGTAGCGCGGGAACGACGGCGGGCCCGTCGTCGTTGGAACCGGGGTGGACCCCGCCGAGCTGAGCGAGCACCGTGCCGTCGCCGTGACGCGCGCGGCGTCGCTGGGGCGCGAGCTCGAGTCGCTGGCGCAGGAGCAGTCGCTGACCAGCCACGACGACGAGCACGACCCGGAGGGCGTGACGATCGCGGTGCAGCGCGCCCAGCTGCAGGGTCAGCTCGAGGCGGCCCGCCGCGACGTCACCGACCTCGACCGCGCCGCCGAACGCCTGAGGTCGGGCACCTACGGCCGCTGCGAGGTCTGCGGCGGGCCGATCGCCGACGAGCGGCTGGAGGCACTGCCCGCGACGACGACGTGCATCGGGTGCGCGGGACGGACCCGCCGCCGGAGGTGAGCCGTGGCGGCCGCAGTACCGTCCGATCATGTTCACCCGTCTCGCCGGAGCCGCCGGCGCCGCCGTGCTCGTCGCCGTCCTGACGTCCTGCTCCGGTGCCGCGACCGAGGACGCCCCCGCCGCGCCCGACCCGGCCGCGCAGGCCCGCGACGCGGTGCGGGCCACGTTCACCGGCTACGCGCAGGCGCTGCTCGCCCGGGACTTCCCCGGTGCCTGCGCCGCGCTGACCGACCAGGCGGCGAAGGCCCTGGTCGATGACGTGAACACGAAGAACATCCCGGCCCGCACGTGCGACCAGGCCTACGCCGCGCTCTACGTCACCGAGGCCGCGACGACCCTCGACGAGTCGAACCGGACCGTCCGGGTCACCGACGTGACGGTCGACGGCGACGCCGCCACCCTGACCTACACCGGCTCGGTCAAGGGCCGGGCGCTGCCGCCGCAGACCGTCCGGGCACAGCAGGTGGGCGGACGCTGGCGGATCGCGCCCGCGAACTGACCGGCGCGCGGCCGGGGCCGGCGGCCGCCGAACAGCAACCCGACCTCGGCCCGGTCCTGGCCGGGCGCGACCTGCACCGTGCGGCTGCCGAACACCAGGGCACCGTCGTCGGCACCGAGCACCCCGATGCCGACGTAGCCGACGACGGCGAGGAGCGCCGCGGTCAGGAGCCCGCCGCCCACGCGCCGGGCGGCTCGAGGCCCCTCGGAGACGTTCGTCGGTGGCCCGGCGCTCGAGGTCGCCGACGCGCATCCCGGGCGACGGCTCGTCCACGGCACCCACCTATGGCCGGGACGGCGACCGCAGCGTGGAGCGCAGGCCGAGGTCCATCTGCGTGACCTTCTCCGGTGCCCCGTAGTCGGGGTGGTCGAACGTGTGCAGCACGAACATGTGCCGCGGCCAGTTGGCCCAGCGGGCGCTGCCGCCGAGGGTCTGCTCCAGGTTCTCGACCTGGCCGATCCGTCGCCGCTCCGGCCCCTCGTTGAACGCCGTGATGGCCGCGCGCTCGCCGGTCGCGGTGGTGTACGGGTAGCCGGAGATGTCGTCGAAGTACATCGGCACCCGTGGTAGTGCGGCCCCGGTCGGCAGTGCGCCGATCGCCTGCAGGGTCGCGTGCGTGCCGGTGAACACGTCCAGGTCGTGCGCGACGAAGCCGAGCGGGGGCAGCTCGCCGGACGCGACCCGCTCCATCAGCGGCCCGACCGTCCGCCCGACGTCGCCGAGGACGAGCTCGGTGCCGTCCAGGTGCGGCGCCAGTGCGGCCTGGTCCATCGCGAACTCGCCCTCGGGCAGCGCGAACGGGGAGTCCCGCGGGTCGGTGGCGGGCAGCAGGCCGTGGCCCGAGTCGAGCCCGACGACCGTGACTGCGACCCCGTACCAGGAGCGCACGCTTTCGGCGTGCTCCTGGAGGGCGCGCAGGCCGTTGCCCCCGGCCACGCCGAACTCGAGCGCGGTGATCTCCTCCGCGCCGACGGCGCGCGCGGTCCGGGCGGCCGCGAGCAGGCCGTAGAGGTAGGGCGGGTGCGGCAGCGCCCCGCGACCGCGTTGCTCGCAGCGGTAGAGCCCGACGGCGGCCTCGTCGAAGGGCCAGGGCTGGGGTGCGACGACCTCCCGCACCCGGGCCGCGAGGTGCACCAGGCGCGAGGGTGACACCCCCGCCGCCCTGCGCCCCACGCGCGCGATCAGCGATTCGTGCATCCGATCCGACTCCCTCGTCGTGCGTCACGGCAACCCCGATCTCACCACGAACGTGATCGCCGACACACCTCCACCCGGCTCAGGCGTGACGCCACGTAGTCAACGGCGACGACCCCTGCGTAGTCAATTGCGACGAAACACGGCCGCGACCAGCGGATCTCGACGTAGCGTCTCGGTCCGGGGCAGGCCACGGGGCCGCGCCCGGATGTTCACGAGGGGGAGGCCGGTCATGGAGGTCCTGTGGTTGATGCTGGCGGTCGGGGTGTTCCTCGGCTGGTTCGTCGGCCGGTGGCGGGCGGAGAACCGGCGCGCGCGGACCGACATGCGCGGAACCTGGAACAACCGGAAGAAGTACCGCAGCTGAGCGGCGTCGGACGGAGGGGTGGTCGGGCGGCCGAGCCCGGTACGGCGCACCGAGCCCGGGTACCGCGCGCTCAGCTTCGTGCCGCGCCCTGAGCGTGCCGACGCGACCGCGGCCGCGCGCGCGTCGGGGAGGGCGGCGCGCGAGGCGACGACGAGCGCGCGACCGCGGCGACACGACCGGCGGGATCGGCCTGCGGCCGGAGCCTTCCCGGCCCGAACGAGCCGGCGCTCGGCCGTCACGGCTCCGGCTCCCCGCGGGTCGGACGTCCACGGATCGGACGCCCCGGGGGGTCCCCTCGCTCACCCCAAGGGCCCCGAGCGCTCCTCTCGGGCCGCGCGATCCCGGCGCCACCGGGGATCCGGAGCACGCGACGACGCGCCGAGCCCGATCCCGCGCGCGGGCGGTCAGTACCCGACGGCGTCGAGGTAGCGGACCATTCCGACCCCGATCGCGGCCGCGCACACCAGCAGCGTGACGACCGAGAACGGCCAGCTGATCCGCCGGTCCACGATCCGTAGCACCGACACCACGAGGCCGCCCAGCCCGGCCGCGAACGCCACCACGACTGCCCCGCCGACCGACACCAGCGCCCCGGAGGTGCTGCAGCTCTGCGGCGGGCAGTAGTCCAGGAACGCGAGCAGGAACACCGCGCCGAACACCCCGAGCGCGACGATCATGCCGGTGACCGTCAGGGCCACCCCGGAGATCGCGACGTCCCAGGCGATCAGTGGACGCTTCACCACGACGGGGGAACGTGATCCGTCGGGCAGCATGGCACGGACGCTACCCCGGCCCGGAATGATCCGGACGGATCGGACGCCGCCCGCTCGGCTGCTCCGTGTCCGCGAAGCGGCCTTGTCGCGGTGGCGAGCCCACGCATAGCGTCCGATGCATTCGCAGTTCTGGATACGAGATCCGGGATTTCGAAGCATCATCGACCCGTCGAGGACGCCGGGAGCAGACATGACGCAGAGCAGACCGCCTGTCACGGACAGCGCGGTACCGGGACGTGTGGCCGTCCCGACCGAGCAACGCCGGGTCGCCGCCGCGTGCGTCATCGGCAACTTCGTCGAGTACTTCGACTTCGCGATCTACGGCTTCTTCGCCGCCGCGATCGGCTCCACGTTCTTCCCCGGCGGTAGCGCGAGCACCCAGCTCCTGCAGTCGCTCGCGGTGTTCGGCGTCGCCTACGTGATGCGGCCGCTCGGCGGCCTGGTCTTCGGCGTGATCGGCGACCGGGCCGGGCGCCGCGCGTCGCTCTCCATCAGCATCGGCGTGATGGGCGCCGCGACCGCCCTGATCGGCCTGCTGCCCGGCTACGCCACCATCGGCATCGCCGCGCCGGTGCTGCTGGTGCTGCTGCGCTGCGTGCAGGGCGTCTCGGTCGGCGGCGAGTGGGGCGCCAGCTCCGCCTACCTGATCGAGACCGCCCCGCCCGGACGCCGCGGAGTGCGCGGCAGCTACCCGTCGATGGCCGCCGCGCTCGGCCTGCTCGCGGGCAGCCTGCTCGCGCTGGTGTTCGGGTTGCTGCTCACCCCGGAGGCGCTGACGACCTGGGGCTGGCGGGTCCCGTTCCTGATCGCGGCGCCGCTGGCGCTGCTCGGGCTCTGGATCCGGCGCAGGCTCGAGGACACCCCGGTGTTCACCGAGATCGAGCGCCGCCGCGAGGCCGAGCAGCGCGACCTGCCGAAGGCCCGGTTCCGCGACGCGGTGCGTCCGGACCAGGCCAAGGCCCTGCTGATCACGTTCTCGTTCTCCTGGATCTGCGGCGTCGGGCTCTACTACCTGGGCTCCTACGTCGTGAACTTCCTGGCCTCGACGGTCGAGCTGCCGCGGATCCAGGCGGTGCTGCTGACCGGCCTGGCGCTGGCCGTCTACGCCGGACTGTGCCCGCTGGCCGGTCGCGCCTCGGATCGGTTCGGACGCCGTCGCACCGTCCTGTTCGGCTGCGTCGGGCACGCGGTGCTCGGCATCCCGATGTTCCTGCTGATGAGCACCGGCAACCCGGTCGCGATCATCGTCGCGCTGCTGGTGTTCGGGATCGTGCAGGCCCCGATCAACGCGAACACCTCGCTGATCCTGATCGAGCTGTTCCCCGCCTCGACGCGTCTGACCAGCGGATCGCTCGGCTTCAACCTCGGCGTCGGGCCGCCGTCCGGCTTCGGCCCGCTGGTCGCGGCCGCCCTCGTCGTCGGCACCGGGCTGGACTACTCGCCGGGCTTCTTCCTGGCCGGGGTCGCCCTGGTCTGCGGCCTGGTCCTGTTCGCCCTGCTCCCGGAGACGGCCGGGCGGGACCTGCTCGCCGAGTCCGACGCCACCAAGGACACCCCGCCGCCGGCGACCCGCCCGGCGACGACGGCCATCTGACAACGACTGCCATCTGCAGACAGGCACCCGAGGAGGGACGCGAGTGGACGGACAGCGGCTCACCCGCATCTTCGACGTCATCGACCAGCTCGCCGAGCACGGACCACAGACCGTGACCGAGCTCAGCTCCCGGCTGAACCTGCCGCTGAGCAGCACCCACGACCTGGTCAAGGCCATGGTCGAGGCGCGGGCGCTGGCCTGCTCGGGCCGCAGCTACGGGCTGGGGCCGCGTGCGGTGCGCGCGGCGCTGAACGTGATGGACGCCGTCGCCCTGCCCCGGGTCGCCGGGCACCACCTGGACCTGCTGGTGCAGAAGATCGGCTTCGACGTCTACCTGGCGATGGCCACCGGCACCCGGGTCGTCTACGTCGCTCGGCACGCCGGACGGCAACGGGTGAACCTCGACATCCCGCTGGGCCGCAGCCTGCTGCTGCACTCGACCGCGGTCGGCAAGCTGTTCGCCGCGCACCGCCCGGACGTCTACCGCGCGATGTTCTCCCGCGAGCGGCCGGCGCTGACCCCGCAGACCCGCACCACCCAGGTGCAGCTCGACCGCGATCTGGCCGGCATTCGCTCCCGCGGCGTCAGCATCAGCCGGGGCGAGAGCCTGCGCGGCGTGGTCGGCCTGGCCACGCCGGTGCGCGCACCGGACGGCTCGCTGATCGCCGCCGTGCACGTCTCTGCGCTGCGCAACTCGCTGCCGTCCAAGGAGATGGCCGCGGTGGTGGCCGCGATGCACGAGACGTCGACGGCCATCGAGACCGAGATCGCCGACCCCGCGGTCGCCTGAACCCCCTGAACCCCCTGAACCGACCCGGCCGACCCGGCCGACCCGAGCACTCCGACAGTTGAGGGAGCACAGATGCCACCCGGCACCGACCCACCCGCACCGCGACCCCGCGTCGCGGTCCTGGCGATCCGCCGCGAGGCCACCGCTCGCGAGGAGGACCGCAGCCTCGAGGAGATGATCTTCGAGGTCGCGCACGACACGCTGGCCGACGCCGGCCTCTCGCAGGCCACCGTGGGCGGCGTCGTGCTCTCCGGCAACGACCAGAGCGACGGCCGGGTGATCTCCTGCATGACCTCGGCCGGGCCGGCAGGCGGCGTCGACTCCGACGTCACGATGATCGCGTCCTCCGGCGAGCACGCGCTGGCCTACGGCTGGCTGCGGCTGCGCTCCGGGCAGGGCGACACGGTGCTGGTCATCGGCTGGGGCAAGCCCAGCGAGGGCGTCAACCCGGACTACGCCGAGCTGGTCAGCGCCGAGCCCTACGTGCTGCGCGCGGTCGGCATGAACGACACGATCGCGGCCGCTCTGCAGGCCTCGCGCTGGACCGACCCAGCGACGGCCGGCGACACCGCGACGGTCAGCTGGCCGCTGACCGCCGACGACCTGCCCCGGCGGGGCGACGTCGTCGTCGCCGCCGTGCTCGCGGTGGAGGGCACGTTCTCCCCGGGCCGGGAGCTGGCCTGGGTCCGCGGGGCCGGCTGGTCCACCGAGAACTACGAGCTCGGCGCGCGCGACGTGGGCGCGCAGACCGCGCTGGACCAGGCGCTCGCGCACCTGGCCCGGGGCGCCGACAGCGCCCCGGCCCCGTCCACCTGGGACTCGGTGGAGATCGCCGCGCCCAGCGAGCCCGCCGCCGCCCGCGCCGCGGGCAAGCTCGGGCTGCCCACGCACGCGACGGTGAACGGGTCCGGGTCGCTGCACGAGCGGCTCGCCCCGGCACACATCGCCGGGCTGGATCGGCTGCTGGCCGCGGCCGGGTCGGTCGGGCCGGGCACCGGCACCGCCGCCGGGGTCGGCTTCAACGGCTTCGCAGGCCAGGGCGCGACCGTCATGGTCTTCGGCGCACCGGGAACGAAGGAGGGTGTGGCATGAGCGTGCCGAACGTCGGGGTGTTGGGCGTCGGGCAGACGCCGTACGTGAACCGGCGAACCGACGTCACGTTCCCGGAGCTGGTCCGCGAGGGCGCGCAGCTGGCACTGGCCGACGCCGGCGTCACGATCGACGACGTCGACGCCGTGGTGTTCCCGCTGGCCCCGGACGCGCTGACCGGCACCGGCAACGGCGAGCGCTGGTGCATCGAGGCGCTCGGCGCGGCCGGCAAGCCGTTCATGCGCGTCAACAACGGCGGCGCCACCGGCATGAGCGCGATCATCGCGGCCTGGACGCACGTCGCGTCCGGCGAGTTCGACGTGGTGCTCGTGGCCGGCGCGGAGCGGGTGTCGGAGTCCGGGTCGGCGCAGTCGGTCCTGAACAAGATGTGGGACGTCGGCTACGAACGCCCGATCCCGCTGAACACGATCACGATGCTGGCCCTGTCCGCCGTGCGCTACATGCACCTGCACGGCAGCGACGAGACCGACATGGCCCGGGTGACGGTCAAGAACCGCCGCCACGCGGCCCTGAACCCGCTCGCGCACCTGCGCGACGAGGTGACGATCGAGGACGTCCTGGCCAGCCGCACGCTGGCCTGGCCGATCAAGCTCGGCGACGCCTGCCCGTCCTCGACCGGCGCGGCCGGGGCGGTGCTGGTCTCCGAGCGCTACGCCCGGGCGAACGGCCTGGACCCGGCCTGGATCCGGGGCGTCGGGCAGAACACCGAGACGTTCTGGATGGGCGACCGGGTCGGGCCGAAGGCGCTGCAGGACCACGGCGACGCCGACGCGCTGGCCACGGCGTTCAAGAGGGCCTACGGCCAGGCCGGGCTGACCGACCCGACCACCCAGATCGACGTCGCCGAGATCTACGCGCCGTTCTCCTCGGTCGAGCTGCACGTGATCGAGGCGGCCGGGCTGTGCGGGCTCGGCGAGTCCCCGACCCGGCTGGCCAAGGGCGAGTTCGCCCTCGGGGCGCCCGGGCCCGTCGTCAACCCCTCGGGCGGGGTGCTGTGTTCCAACCCGATCGCCGTCACCGGCGTCGCGCGCCTGGCCGAGGCCACGTTGCAGGTGCAGGGCAGGGCGGGCGCGCACCAGGTGCCCGGGGCCCGCACCGCCGTGGCCAGCGCCATCGGTGGCGACCACCAGTTCTACTCCACCCTCGTCCTGAGCAGCGACCTGGAGGACATCGCATGAGTACCACCACCCCCACCACCCCCGCGGGCCCGAAGTTCTACGAGCAGACCTGGGACCTGAGCTACAAGCACGCGCTGGGCGAGACGACGTCCCGGTTCCTGGGGGCGCTGACCGAGGGCAAGATCCTCGGGCGGCGCTGCCCGGTGTGCGAGCGGGTGATCGTCCCGGCGCGCTCGTTCTGCGACCGCGACCACTGCGCCACCACCGACTGGGTCGAGGTCGGCACGACCGGGGTGATCGAGATGTTCACCGTGGTCTACGAGCCGTTCAAGAATCTGCCCGCCCCGCCGTACGCCCTGGCCTACGCGACGCTGGAGGGCGCGGACACCGCGCTCGTCGGCTACGTGCGGGGCCTGGACCTGTCCGACCAGAAGACCGCCGTCGCGGCGCTCGCGGTCGGCACGCCGGTCGTGGTCAAGTTCAGCGACTCCCCCACCGGCACCGCCGCCGACTACTGGTTCGAGCCGGCCGCGGGCGCGAACTGACGTGAGCACCGTCGCACCGCCCGCGACGATGCGGGTGGTCGAGCTGGCCGGTACCGGGGACGCGAGCGTCCTGGTCCCGGCCACCCGGCCCACGCCGCGCCCGGGCCCGGGCGAGCTCGTCGTCCGGGTCGGGGCGTGCGGGGTCTGCGGGCACGACGCGCTGGCCCGCCGCGGCGAGCTGGCCGCCGGGCCCGGGACGGTGCTCGGTCACGAGATCGCCGGACGGGTGGTCGCGCTCGGCCCGGAGGTGCCGGGCGACTGGCTCGACCGGCGGGTCGCGCTCGTGCAGCGCATCCCCTGCGGGCGCTGCGACGAGTGCGCCGCCGGCGCGACGACGCACTGCCGGTCGGGTCCCGGCTTCTACGGCGAGGACCTCGACGGCGGGTACGCCGAGTACGTGCGGGCGAGCCCGCGCAACGCCGTCCCGCTGCCGGACGGGATCGACGACGCCACCGGGGCGATCCTGTCCTGCGCGGTCGGCACCGGGCTGCGCGCGCTGCGCTCGGCCGAGGTCTGGCCGGGGCAGGTCGTGGTCGTCACCGGTGCCGGCGGCGGGGTCGGGCTGCACACGGTCGCCCTCGCCCGGCACCTCGGCGCCCGGGTGGTCGGTCTCGTCGGCAGCGCGGCCAAGGTCGCGGCCGTGCGCTCGGCCGGGGCCGAGGCCGTCGTCACCTCCGACGCGGACGGCCTCCGCGACGCCGTCCGGACGCTCGGCGGGCGGCGCGGGGCGCACGTCGTCGTCGAGACGACCGGCGCACCGACGTTCGCGACGGCACTGCGTGCGCTGGCCCCGCGCGGGCGTCTGGTGCTCGTCGGCAACACCGAACCCGGGGCACTCCCGCTGGACCCGGGCCGCACGATCGTGAAGGAGCTGCGCGTGTCCGGATCCGCCCACGCCGACCGCGACGATCTGACCGAGGTGGTCGAGCTCGTCGCCGACGGCGCGATCACCCCGGTCCCGGCGCACCGACGGCCGCTGGCCGAGGTCGCCGACGCCCATGCCGCGCTGGACGCGCGGACCGTGACCGGACGGGCGGTGGTGACCCCGTGATGCCGGTGCACGTCCCGGAGCAGCGCTCCCCCGCCGAGCCGCCGCCCAGCCCGACGCTGCCGCACCTGGTGCGCGCCTGGGCGGAGTCCACGCCGGACGCACCGGCGCTGGTCGCCGGCGACGTCCGCTGGACCTACGCCGAGCTCGACGACGCCGTCCGCCGCGCCGCCGGCGCGCTCGGCGAGCTGGGCCTCGGGGCCGGCTCCCGGGTCGGCCTGCTGGGGACGAACACCGCGTCCTGGCTCGCCGCGGCCGTCGGTGCGATGTGGGCCGGGGGGCGGGTGGACGCGTTCAACACCTGGGTCAAGGCCTGGGACCTGGAGCACCTGCTGGAGACCTCGGCCTGCGAGGTGCTCGTGGTGACCGGCCGGGTACGCGGCTCCGACATGCTCTCCGCCGTCCGCGAGCTCGTCCCCGAGGTGTCCTCCGGTGCGCCCGGGGCCTGGTCGTCGGCGCGGTTCCCGGCGCTGCGCCACGTCGTCGTGCTCGGCGGGCACCCGGAGACGCCGTCCGGGGCGCACTCCTTCGACGACCTGCTCGCCGCCGCGACACCGGTCGGCCCCGGCACCGACCTCGCCCGCCCCGAGCAACCCGCCTACGTCATGTACACCTCCGGCTCGACGAGCCGGCCCAAGGCGGTGCCGCTGTGCCAGCGCGACCTGCTGGTCAACGGGTTCCACATCGGTGAGCGGATGGGGCTCGGCTCCTCCGACCGGGTGTGGCTCGGCTCGCCGCTGTTCTGGAGCTTCGGCGGCGCGAACGCACTGCCCGCCACCTGGACCCACGGCGCCTGCCTGGTGCTGCCGGAGCAGTTCTCCGCCGCCGAGAGCGCGGAGCTGCTGGCCCGCGAAGAGGTCACCGCGGCCTACCTGCTACCCGGGATCATCGACGCACTGGCCGGGTTCGGCGAGCAGGTCCGTGCCGCGCGGAGCCTGCGCACCGGGCTGACGATCGGACGTCCGGAGGAGGTCGCACGCGCCGTGGACGAGCTCGACGTGCCCGGGATCTGCAACATCTACGGCGCCACCGAGACCTACGGCAACTGCTGCGTCACCCACCACGACACCCCGCTCGACGTGCGGCTGAGCACGCAGGGCCCGCCGCTGCCCGGTGTGGAGGTCCGGGTGGTCGACGCCGCGGGCACCGTGCTCGACGCCGGGGAGCTGGGCGAGCTGCAGGTCCGCGGCCGGGTCACACCCGGCTACCTGGGCGACGACGAGGCCAACGCGAAAGCCTTCACCGACGACGGCTGGTACCGCACCGGGGACCGGCTCCGGGTCCGCCCGGACGGCGCCGTCGAGTTCGGCGCGCGGCTCACCGACATGATCAAGACCTCCGGGATCAACGTGGCCCCGGCCGAGGTGGAGAGCTACCTGGCCGGGCACCCGGACGTCGTCGAGGTCGCCGTCGTCGGGGCCCCGCACCGGGTCCGCGGCGAGGTGGTGATGGCGTTCGTGGTGCTGCGCGACGACGCCGGGGCCGACGGCGAGGCGTTGCGCGCGTACTGCAAGGACGGGATCGCCGGGTTCAAGGTGCCCTGGGAGGTCGTGGTGACCGAGGAACTGCCCCGGACCGCGACCGGGAAGCTGACCCGGCGCACGCTCGTCGAGACGGCCGCGGAACGGGTGGGGGCGCTATGAACACCGGCAACTGGGGTCGCTGGGGCCCGGACGACGAGGTGGGCGCGCTCAACCTCGTCGACCCGGCCGCCGTGCTCGGCGGTCTGGCGCTGGCCACGCAGGGCCGGGTGCTCTCGCTGGCGCAGCCGATCGGTCCCCTCGCCGGGGTGCCACCGCACCGCCGCGCGCCGCAGCGGTTCATGGACCGCGACGCGGGCGACTACGCCGCCGGCGCCCGCAGCCCGGACGGGTTCCGCTTCGCCGAGGACACCGTGGTGTTCGGGACGCACTCGGGCACCCACCTCGACGCGCTGGCGCACGCCTGGTCCGGCGACGAGCTCTACAACGGGCACGCCGCCACCGGCACCCGCTCCACCCGCGGCGCGCAGCGCTGCGGCGCGGACAAGCTGGTCCCGGTGCTCACCCGCGGGGTGCTCGTCGACCTGGTCGCGGCCCGCGGCGGGCCGCTGGAACCGTCGGTGCCGGTCGGGGTCGACGACCTGGAGCGTGCCTACTCCGGGAGCGGGGTCGAGGCCCGCGCCGGGGACGCGGTGCTGCTGCGCACCGGGTGGTGGGAGCGCCACGCCGGGGCGCCCGAGTACTTCGACCTCGAGCCCGGCCTGGACGCGGGCGCCGCCGACTGGCTCGCCGAGCGCGACGTCGCCCTGGTCGGGGCCGACAACTACGCGGTCGAGGTGGCGCCCTCGGCGCCCGGCTCGACGTTCCCGGTGCACCTGACGCTGATGCACCGCCACGGCGTCCCGCTGCTGGAGAACCTCGACCTCCGGGCCCTGGGGCAGGCACTGGCCGAGGCCGGGCGCAGCACGTTCCTGCTGGTGGTGGCCCCGCTGCCGCTGGCCGGATCCACCGGCGGACCGGTCAACCCGGTCGCCGTGCTCTAGGGAACGACCCAGAACTACCGGAAGGACGCGATCATGGGACGGTTCGACGGCAAGGTGGCCTTCGTGACGGGCGCGGCGCGCGGGCAGGGCCGCAGCCACGCGGTGGCCCTGGCGAAGGAGGGCGCCGACGTGATCGCGGTCGACGCCTGCGCGCCGATGGAGTCCGCGCCCTACCCGATGGCCACGCCGGAGGACCTGGCCGAGACGGTCCGCCTGGTCGAGGAGCTGGAGCGGCGGATCATCGCCACCCGGGCCGACGTCCGCGACCAGGACACCCTGTCCGCGGCCGTCGCCGAGGGCGTCGCGCAGCTCGGGCGCCTGGACGTGGTGGTGGCCAACGCCGGGATCCTGTCGGTCGGGCAGAGCTGGGAGATCCCGGAGAGCACCTGGCAGGACATGATCGACATCAACCTGACCGGCGTCTGGCACACCACCAAGGCCGCGATCCCGCACATGATCGACGCGGGCAACGGCGGGTCGCTCGTGCTGATCAGCTCCACCGCGGGCCTGCGCGGCTCGGTCTTCATCGGGCACTACGTCTCGGCCAAGCACGGCGTCGTCGGCCTGATGCGCACGCTGGCCCAGGAGCTCGGCCCGCACGGGATCCGGGTGAACAGCATCCACCCGACCCAGGTGGACACCGACATGATCCAGAACGAGACGACCTACCGGCGCTACCTCCCGCACGCCGAGCACCCGACGCGCGACGACATGGGCGCCGCGTCGTCCACCACGAACGTGCTGGGCATCCCGTGGGTGGAGTCGAGCGACATCAGCAACGCGGTGCTGTTCCTGGCCTCGGACGACGCCCGCTACGTCACCGGCGCCACCCTGCCGGTCGACGCCGGGTCGCTGATCCGGTGAGCTCCGGGGCGGCACCCGGGCCGCTGACCGGCATGACGGTCGTCGAGTGCGCGTCGATCGTGCTGGGCCCGCTCGCGGCGCAGTACCTCGGCGACCTCGGCGCGGACGTGATCAAGGTCGAGCCGGCCGGCGGCGACCTGACCCGCCGGATCGGGCCGCGCCGCTCGCCGGCGATGGGCTCGTTCTTCCTCACCAACAACCGCAACAAGCGCAGCGTCGTGCTGGACCTGAAGAACCCGGCCGGGCGCGCCACGCTGGACCGGCTCGTCGACCGCGCCGACGTGTTCCTGCACTCGATCCGCGGTGCCGCTGCGCAGCGCCTCGGCCTGGACCACGCGACGCTCGCCGCCCGCAACCCGCGGCTGGTCTACTGCCACGTGAAGGGCTTCGCCGACGACGGGCCCTACGGCGGCAAGCCGGCCTACGACGACATCGTCCAGTCGCTGTCCGGTCTGGCGATGCTGCAGACCGTGGTGACCGGCGAGCCGCGCTACATGCCGGCGATCTTCGCGGACAAGGTGACGGCCGTGCACGCGGCCTACGCGATGATGGGCGCGCTACTGCACCGTGAGCGCACCGGAGCCGGGCAGAGGGTCGACGTGCCGATGTTCGAGACGATGGCCGGCTTCAATACCGTCGAGCACCTGTGGGGGCACACGTTCGAGCCCCCGATCGGGCCGATGGGCTACGAGCCGGTGAGCACCGCGGCCCGGCGCCCGTTCCCCACCCTCGACGGGCACCTGTCCTTCCTGCCTTACTCCGACGTGCAGTGGAAGCGGTTCTTCTCCCTCATCGGGCGCGACGACGTGATGGACGACCCGCGCTTCGCCACGTTCGCCGGGCGCCAGGAGAACGTGTCGCTGGTGTGGGGCGAGATCGCCCACCAGCTGACGCTGCGCACCAACGCCGAGTGGACGGAGCTGCTGGGCTCCGAGGACATCCCGTTCGCGGTGGTCAACTCCCTGGAGCAGCTCACCGAGGACCCGCACCTGGTCGACACCGGGTTCTGGCAGCTGCACCAGGACCCGGTGGAGGGCACCCTGCGCTTCCCGACCAGCTCGCTCGGCCTGTCCGGGTCCCCCGCCGGTCTACGCCGCCTCCCGCCGCGCCTCGGCGAGCACACCCGCGAGGTCCTCGGCGAGATCGGCCTCGACGACGCCGCGATCGAGCACCTGGCCGCCGAGGGCGGGACGGACCTCGACCCGGCCTGACCGTTCCGCGTCCCCCCGGTCAGGACCCGTGCCGCAGCACGACCTTCAGCCGTCCCGGCGCCGGACGGGCCGCCAGCTCGAACGCGCGCTGCGCGTCGTGCGCGTCGAGGACGTGGGTCACGTAGGCGGCGGGCAGGTCGGGGTGGGCACGCAGGTAGCGCCCGGCCTCGCCCAGCATCCGCCTGCGGTCGCGGGTGATGCCGGAGACCAGGGTGAGGTTCCTGCGGAAGAACTCGCGCAGGGCGAACGGGTAGACCGGGTCGTCCGGCACCCCGAAGTAGTGGATCCGCCCGCCCGGGCGCGCGGCGCCGATCGCGTGGCCCAGGGTCGCCACGTTGTGCCCGATCGCCTCGACGACCACGTCGGCACGGTCGGCCTCGGCCAGGTGCTCGACCCACCGGCCGGTGTCGGCGTGCACCGCGTCGTCGATCCCGAACCGGTCGGCGACGTCGCGGCGGTCGACCGTGTCCACACCGGTGACGTGGGACGCCCCGTACTCCGCCAGCACATGGGTGAACAGCAGCCCGATCGGGCCCAGCCCGAGCACGGCCACCCGGCACCCGAGCACCGGCACGAGCTGGTCCACCGCGTACAACACGCAGGCCAGCGGCTGCAGCATGATCGCGTCCTCGGGGGCCAGGGCCGGGTCGTACGGGGCCACGTCCGCGCCGAGGGTGATCGTGTACCCGGCGATCGCGTCGAACCGGCTCGCCCATCCCACGACCCGCTGCCCGACCGCCAGGTCGGGGTCGGTCGAGGCGAGGACCTCACCGAGGACCTCGTGCATCGGGAAGCCCGCGGGCCCCGGGCCGTCCGGGGTGGTGACGCGCAGGTGCGGCGACGGGGCCCCACGGAAGGCCGGGAGGTCGCTGCCGCAGATCCCGCCGGCGAGCACCCGCAGCAGGACCTCGCCGTCGGCCAGGTCCCCGGCGAGCGGCCTCGGAACCTCGACCTCGGCGAACCGGCACGGCGCGACCAGCCGCTGCGCCCACATCCCCGACCGGTCCGCACCAGGACCGCTCATGTCACGCCAGGAACGGCGCGACGACGGTGGGGGTGACCTTGCAGTCGAGCAGCAGTGGTCCGTCCCGGTCGCTCAGCGCGGACCGCGCGGCGCGCAGGTCGGCCACCGACCGCACGGTGACCGAGGGGATCCCGAACGCCTCGGCCACGGCGGCGAAGTCGGTGTCCGGGAACATCGCCGTCCGCCCGGAGAACCGGCGGTTCTCCAGGTAGTGGCGCTCCGCGCCGTAGGCGCAGTCGTTCATCACCACGACCACGAGCGGCACGTCGAGGCGGGCCAGGGTCTCCAGCTCGCCGAGCGCCATCAGCAGGCCGCCGTCGCCGACGATCGCCACCGTGGACACCCCCGGCCGGGCGAGCGCGCAGCCCAGCGCGGTGCCCAGCCCGAGGCCGATCACCGCGAAGTCCGAGCTCTGCTTGAACCGGTCCGGGGACGGCACCCGCAGGTGCGGGGGGACGAAGCCGAAGAAGTTGCCGTTGTCGGTCACCACGGCGCGGTCGGCCGGGAGCAGCTCGTCGAGCTCGAGGAGAAGCGTGCGGGGGTCGACCGTCCACTGCGTACCCGCGTCGTCGACGTCGTCGGCCGGGCGGTGCCCGGCGAGCGGCGCCAGGCTGACCTCGGTGTGCCACGGCTTGTCCCTCGCCGCCCGCTCCGGCAGCGTCGCGAGCAGCTGCTCGGCCACCAGACGGCAGTCGCCGACGACGGCGACCTCGGCCCAGTGGAACCGCCCGATGGCGTCGCGGTCCGCGTCGACCTGCACCAGCGGCACCGGCGGCAGGCTCGTCCCGCTGCTGGTGCTGTGCCGGTTCAGGCTCGCCCCGAACACCAGGACGCTGTCCGCCTGTTCGAAGAACCGGCGTCCGGCCGAGTGCGAGAACGACCCGATCATGCCGACGTCGAGGCGGTGACCGTGGAACATGTCCTTGCCGCGCAGGCTGGTCGCCAGCATCGCGCCGGTCCGCTCGGCCAGCTCGACGATCGCGTCGCGCGCCCCCGCGGCCCACGCCCCCGCCCCGGCGACGATCATCGGCCTGTTGCTGCCCCCGAGGACCGCCACCGCGGCCGCCAGGGCGGCGTCGCGGGCCGGTACCGGCGTGCGCCCGACGGGCTCCAGCGCGATCGGGCCGGCGTCGGGCACGTCGGCGTCGAACAGGTCCATCGGCACCGTCATCAGCACAGTGCGCCCCTCGGACGCGGCCTGCGCCGCCTCCCGCACCGTCGCGACCACGGTCGCCGCGCTGCGGGCGGTGAACACCGGGACGCCGACGTCGGTGGCCAGGGCGGTCGCGTCGAGTGCCTTGCCGTCCGGGAGCAGGACCGTGTTCGCTGGCGGGCGCAGGCTCTCGTCGCCGGTGACGATCAGGACCGGCGCGTTCCCGCGGGCCGCGTTGACCGCGGCCGTCACCCCGTTCGTGGTGCCCGGGCCCCGGCTGATCACGCTCACCCCGAGCCGGCCGGACGCGGACGCGTAGCCGGCCGCCATCGCGATGCCGGCGTTCTCGTGGCGGGCGTTGTGGTAGGTCACGCCCCGGGCGACCAGCGCCGAGACCAGCCGGACCGTGTCGTCGCCCATCAGGCCGAAGACCTCGTCGACGCCCAGGTCGGCCAGCGCCGCCGCGATCGCCCGGTACGCGGGGACCACCGCACCGCCCGCCTGCCGGTCCTCAGGTGCTGCCGGGTTCGCGTACGTCGTCATGTCGGGGTCCTCTCCAGGTCCGTGGTGGTGTGCCTGCCGCCCGGGTCCGCGTCGGCGCCCCAGACCGCGAGCGCGTCCACCGCCTCGACCCGGTCGCCGTGCACGAGCAGGGGGTTGACCTCGAGCGCGGCGAGGTCGGGACCGAGCCGTAGCGCCACCGCGCCGATCCGCGCGATCACCTCGGCGACCGCGTCGAGGTCCGCGGGAAGCGCTCCGCGTTCGCCCGCGAGCAGCCGCGCCCCGCGCAGCCGGGTCAGCATCGCGCGGATCTCGGAGGGCCCCACCGGCAGCAGCGCGAGCCGGGTGTCGCCCAGCACCTCGACCCAGATCCCGCCCAGCCCGATCGCGAGGACCGGGCCCCACTGCGGGTCCCGGGTGAAGCCGACGAACAGCTCGACGCCGTCACGGCGCATCGGGGCGACGAGCACCCCGTCGATCCGGGCGCCGGGCCGGGCCCGGCCGGCCGCGGCGACCCGCCGGAACGCCTCCCGCACGCCGTCCGCGCCGCGGACGTCGAGGGCCACTCCCCCGATCTCGCTCTTGTGGCCGATGTCCGGGGACGCGATCTTCAGCACGACGGGACCGCCGAGGCCCGCCGCGTGCGCGACGGCCTGGTCCTCGGTGGTCACGACCCCGGCGGGGACCGTCGGGACGCCGTGGCGGGCGAGCAGGTCGAGCACCTCGTGCTCGGACCGCGGCCGTTCGTCGATCGCCGGGCCGTCGCCGGCGGCCCCGGGACCGGCTCCGACCGCTGCCGCACGCCGCCGCTCGGACCACCGGAACGCCCGCGCCACCGCGCCCATCGCCCGGTCGAGACCGCAGGCCAGGTAGGGGATGTCGTCCTCGGCGAGGATCTGCTTCGTCAGGTCGGTGACGACGGTGTCGTGGTAGCTCACGACCATCCCCGCCGCGGCGCTCCCGCGCAGCGCGCGGCCCATGCTGCGGTGCAGCTCCGTGAGCCGGGTGCTGCGCGAGTCCGGCGTCGTCGGGACCGGGTAGTAGGGCACCAGCACGGCGGCGACGTCGTCCTGGTCGCCCAGGGCGCGGACCAGCCGCCCGGCGCCGTCGGGCTCGATCCCTCCGGTGAGGTCGAGCGGGTTGTGCATCGTGGCGTAGCCCGGCAGCGCGTCGGCCAGCTCCACCGTCGTCCGCGGCGAGATCTCCGGGAGCTCGACGCCGCGGGACTGCGCCAGGTCGGCCGCGATCTCGCAGATCCCGCCCGAGTTCGACACGACGCCGAGGCCGCCGGGGCGCAGCTCGCCGGTCCGTCCCAGCACGTCGGCGGTGGCGACCAGGTCCTCCAGCGAGCCGACGCGCACGACGCCGTACTGCTCGCAGACCGCGTCGAACACGCGGTCGTCGCCTACCAGCGCGCCGGTGTGCGCCAGCGCCGAGCGCGCCGTGGCCTCGCTGGAGCCGACCTTCAGCACGACGATCGGGGTGCCGGCCGCGAGTGCGGTCCGTGCCACGTCCACGAAGCGGTCCGGGTCGCGCACGGTCTCGGCGAACAGGGCGACCGCACGGGTCTGCGGGTCGTCGACCAGGTACTGCACCACCGCGGTGGCGTCCAGGTCGGCCTCGTTGCCGGTCGCCACCACGTGGCTCAGCCCGACGTCCTGCTGGTGGGCGAGGTTGGTGAGGAAGTACGCGACGGCACCGCTCTGGGAGACGATCCCCACCCCGTGCCCGGCCGACGGGGTCTTCACCGGGGTCGCCCAAACCCGTACGCCCTCGACCAGGTTCAGGAAGCCGAGGCTGTTCGGGCCGAGCAGCGCGACCCCGTGGTCGGCCGCGGTCCGGCGCAGGTCCTCCTGCAGGCGGCGTCCGGCGTCTCCGGTCTCGGCGAACCCGGAGGTCAGCACGAGGGCGGCGCGGGCACCGGCGCGGCCGAGGTCGGCGACCGCGTCGAGGACCGCGGGGCCGGGCACCATCACCACGCCCAGGTCCGGCGGCACCTCGATCGCGGTGGCGCTCGGGACGGTCGCCCGCCCGTGCGCGGACGGTGAGCGCGGGTTGACCAGGTGCAGGTCCCCGGTGAACCCGCCGTCGGTCAGGTTCGCGTGCATCGCCACGGACCACCGCGAGCGGTCGGACGCGCCGACGATCGCGATCGACCGCGGGCCGAGCAGCGCGCCGACCGTGCCCGGCGACGGGGCGGTGGCCCGCCCGGCCGGACCGGTCATGTGCCCGCCTGCTCCTTCGACCAGAACAGCAGGCGGCGCTCGGCCCACGAGGTGATCGCGTAGAGCACGATGCCCATCACCATCAGGTCGAACAGCAGCGCCCACACGGCCGGGACGTTGAACTGCGAGCGCGCGGTGATGATCAGTGCGCCCAGGCCGTTCTCGGATCCCACGAACTCCGCGACGACGGCGCCGATCAGCGCGAACACCGCGCCGACCCGGAGTCCGGCGAAGATGTAGGGAAGGGCCCGGGGCAGGCGCACGTAGCGGAACAGCTGGACCGAGCTCGACCCCAGCGACCGGAGCAGGTCGTACTCGTCACGGTTGGTGACCCGCAGGCCCTGCAACGTGTTGATCAGGATCGGGAAGAACGTCACCAACCCGACGATCACGGTCTTGCCGAGCTGCCCGAAGCCGAGCCAGAGGATGATGATCGGCGCGATGGCGATCTTCGGCATGGTCTCGATCGCGATGATGATCGGCATCGTGATCTCCTCCAGCCCGCGCACCAGGATCAGCACGGCGGCGACCAGGAACGACCCGACCGCGGCGAACACGAAGCCGACGACCATCGCGGTCACGGTCGAGCCGACGTCGCCCCAGAAGCCCTCGGTCTGCCACTGGTCGAGCAGGGCGGCCCAGACGTCGGTCGGCGCCGGGATGATCAGGTCCGAGATGAAGCCGCTGCGCGAGCCGACCTCGGCGATCAGCAGGATCAGCACGATCAGGCCCACGGTGGCGCCGCGCATGCGCAGCGTGTGCATCGCGGCGCCGGGGCGGCGGGGCGAGGTTCGCGGAGTCGACGGCGCCGGCGTGGCGAGGTCGGCCGGGCTGGTGCTCATGACCGCTCCAGTTCCTGGTCGGGGCCGGTGGCGTCGAGACTCGTGGTGTCGAGGCCGGGGGCGTCGAGGCTGGTGTAGAGCTCCTGCTTGAGCATCAGCTCGAGCTCGCGGAAACGTTCGTCGGCGGACAGCGCGATGCCCCGGGGGCGGGCGAAGTCGATCGGCACGTCGTCGATCACCCGGCCCGGGCCGCGCGACATCACGAGCACCCGGTCGGAGAGCCAGATCGCCTCCTGGATCGAGTGCGTGACGAACAGGACCGTCTGGCGCAGCTCGCGCTGAACCGTCTGCAGGAGGTCGTTCATGGTGTCGCGGGTGATCGCGTCCAGCGCGCCGAACGGCTCGTCCATGAACACCATGTCCGGCTCGTGCAGCAGCGCCCTGGCCAGCGAGGCACGCTGCTGCATGCCGCCGGAGAGCTCGCCGGGATAGCGGTCGTCGACCCCGGTCAGGCCGACCAGCTCCAGCAGCTCCGCGGCGCGCCGGCGCGAGCGCGCCATGTCGAGGCCGAGCACCCGGGCCGGCAGGACGACGTTCTCCAGCACCGTCCACCAGGGCAGCAGGGTGGGCGTCTGGAACACCATCCCGTAGGTCCCGGCCTTCGCCGGGCGTCCGGTGCCCTCGTAGTCGATCCGGCCGCTCGTGATCGGCATCAGGCCGGCGCAGGCCTTCAGGATGGTGGTCTTGCCGCAGCCGCTGGGTCCGACGAGGGAGACGAACTCCCCGTCCCGGACGTCGAACGAGACGCCCTTCGCGGCGACGCTGTCGACGCCGTCCGCACCGGAGTAGACCTTCGACACGTCCTCGACGCGCAGGCGCATCGACCGCGGCCCGCCGTCCTGGGGGCTGCCCTCCGCATCGGTCATGGGCCGCTCGACGCTCCTGCTCGCGTTCGTCATGGGTCGGGTTCCGCCTCTCACTGCGCCTTGACCAGCGTCGGCAGGTCGCAGGTCCGCGCCTGCTGCTCGACCTTCGCCTTGTCGAACGCGTTGATCTCGTCCAGGAGCTCGGGGGTCCAGATCTCGTCGGCGGCGACCGGCTTGCGGATGGTCCCGCCGGTCACGGCGACGTCGATCCGCTTCCGGACGGTCTCCGGGGCCACCCGGCCCCACTGGCCGTCCACCGGGAACTGGTTCTTCAGGCGCGCCATCACACCGGTGACCCCGCGCCGCAGGGCCTCGGCCTCCGGCACGCCGGCCGGCTTCGACTGCGGGTACGTCGCCCAGTGCACGCGCAGCGCGCACTCCGGGTTCGCCTTGACGAACGTGCTGCCCTCGGCGATGCCCCGGCCGAGCTTGACCAGCACGTCGCGCTGCTCGGCGAAGGACTCCGGCCGGGCGACGATGCCGCCGAGGAAGCCGTACCGGTCGATCGCTGAGTCGACCTTGCGCAGCTGGTTGCCCAGCCCCTCGATCTCGGCGTACACGGAGTCGTAGCCCATGTAGGCGGCGATCCGGCCGGTCTGCAGGGCCTGCAGCGCGGTGGCGCCGGTCCCCACCTCGACGATGTTCATCGAGTCAGCGTCGAGCCCCTGCTCGCGCATGACGCCCTGCAGCAGGCCCGCCCCGTCCCCGGCCAGGCTGAACGTGCCGACCGTCTTGCCCTGCAGGTCGGCCAGCGACCGGACCTGGCTGTCGGGCAGCACGACCGGCCAGTACGGGTTGTTCGGGATGTAGGAGTAGAACGTCTTGATGTCCGCACCGCCGTTGACGTGCGCGGCCATCACCCCGCTGGTGCCGCCGGACCCGATGGTCGTCTTGCCGGTGGCGACCGCGGTCATGACCTCACCGGTGCCCTTGAACTCGTTGAACTTCACGTTCAGGCCCTGGTCGGACCAGTACCCCAGCGAGGTCGGGATCGACGAGTAGTACGCGGAGCCGGGCAGCTCGGGCCCGGTCACGCCGAACGTGACGGGTGCGTCCGGTGCCCCCGTCTCGGCCGGTGCTCCCCCGCAGGCGGCCACGCTCAGGGCCAAGGCTGCGGCGATCGCGATCGCCGCCGGCCGGGCCGCTCTCCCCCTGGACCTCGTCGACATCGTCACGTCTTCCTCTCGCCCTCGACCGGTGCACGTCCTTGTGCGTCGCCCCAGGTCGGAGTCGGTCTCCCGAAACTCGAATCCCGGTTCACAGATTCGAACCGTGCCCTACCTCACAAGTCCGGTCAACAAGTTCCGGGCCTACGAAGTTCGTCCCGGTTGCGCCGATCGGGTATTGACCGCCCGCAACCACGATGGTGGACTGAAAGTCGAGCACCTCTTCGAGATCTCGAAGTCTTGCCACGCCGCGTCCGGGTCGGACGGGCCCCGAGGACCGCCGCTGACCTCGGCGAAGCAACGTCGTCCCCGACGAATGTCGTCCGAACCGTTGAGACTGCGGGTGGGCGCGACACGTATCGCCGGATCACAGAGGGAGAGGCATAAGTGACCGAGCGTGTCGTCTGTGCGACCGAGGACCTGCCTCCCGGATCGCGCGTGGTCGTCAGCGTCGACCGCATCGAGATCGGCGTCTTCAACATCGGCGGCGAGCTGGTCGCGATCCGCAACCGCTGCCCGCACGCCGGCGCGCCGATGTGCGACGGCCTGCTCACCGGGACGGTCGTCTCCGACGGTCCGCAGCAGCGGCGCTGGGCTCACGACGGGGAGATCCTGCGCTGCCCCTGGCACGGCTGGGAGTTCAAGCTGCCCGAGGGCCGGTCCCTGGTCGACCCGCCCTACCTTCTGAGCACCTACGAGGTCCGGGTGCTCGACGGGCAGGTCCTGGTGGACACCGCGAGCGGGCGGGGCACCCGCACCCGGGCGGAGGCCCGCACATGAGTGCGGCCGGAGCAGCGCGGCGGGAGGGCACCGAGCTGGCCGGGGACGACCCGGCGCGACTCGCGACCGTCTCGCTGGAGACGGCCGCGCGGGGCGGCCGCCCTCCGGCGTGCGCGATCGTCGACGCGTCGGTGCACGTGCGGCCGCGCAGCCAGGCCGAGTTCCGCGCCTACCTCCCGCGGCTCTGGAAGACCCGGCGCCTGCCGAGCGGGGACGGCTACTACTACCCCAACCCGGCCGGGAACCACCTGCGCGAGACCTACTCCGACGCCGGCCCGCCCGGATCCGACCCGGACCTGCTCCACCGGCACCTGATCACCGACGGCGGCGTCGACCGGGTCGTACTGCACCCGTTGACGCTGGGCCTGCTGCCCGACATCGACCTGCTCGGCGCGGTCTGCTCGGCGACGAACGCGTGGCTGGCCGACACCTGGCTCGGCCCCACACACGACCGGTTCCACGGCACGATCCGCGTCGCGCCCGGTGACCCGGTGGCCGCGGTCGCCGAGATCGAGAGATGGGCCGCGCACCCGGGCTTCGTCCAGGTCGGCGTCCCGATGCAGTCGTTGCAGCCCTACGGCAAGCGTCAGTTCTGGCCGGTCTGGGAGGCCGCGGCGGCACACGGCCTCCCGGTCTGTGTGCACGCCGACGCCGAGACCGGCGTCGAGCACGCGCCGACGCCGGCGGGATACCTGCACACCCACTTCGGGCATGCGGCCGTCGCGCCGTTCATGTTCGTCAACCACCTGACGAGCCTGATGACCGAGGGCGTGCTGGACCACCTCCCCGGCCTGCGGGTGGTGTTCGCCGACGGGGGCTTCGACCTGCTCGGGCCGATGATGTGGCGCCTGGACAAGGACTACCGCGCGATGCGGGTGGACATGCCGTGGATGACCCGGCTGCCCTCGGAGTACCTCGCCGAGCAGGTCCGGTTCGTCGCGCACCGGATGGACGGCCCGGACGACGCCGCCGTCGCGGGCGAGTGGCTGTCCATGGTGGACGCCGACCGACTGCTGGTCTACGGGAGCAACTACCCGAACTGGGACTTCCTGCCGCCCGGTCTGGTCTACCCGGACGCGGCGGCGGAGGCGCGCGAACGGATCCTGCACGGCAACGCGACACGGCTCTACGAGCTCGACCGAGGGGAGACGGCGTGACCGCCACCGCGACCACCACCGCCGGGACGTCCGGACCCGGGACGGGCCGGGTGCCCGTGCGCGTCGTGGACTGCGACATCCACGTCAACCCGCGCAGCGCGACCGAGATCGCCGACCACCTGCCGTCGGAGTGGAGACACCTGCGGGACCTGCTCTACGGGAACGGGATGCTCGGCACGTCGGTGATCTTCGCGCCGCCGAACGAGGGCCGTCGCCTGGATGCGTTCGGCGACGACGGCACCCCGGCCGGCTCGGACCCGGCCCTGACCGGACGCCAGCTCTTCGACGAGGCCGGGGTCGACCTGGCCGTGATCATCCCGCTGACCGAGCGGTCCGCGGCGAACCCGGAGCACGAGGCGGCGATGGCCGCGGCGACGAACGCCTGGCTCGCCGACACCTGGCTGGGCGCCTACAACGGGCACGGTCGCTACCAGGGCACGATCCGGGTGAGCTCGGACCCGGACCTGGCCGTCGCCGAGATCCACAAGTGGGCCGGGCACCCGCACTTCGTGCAGGTCATGCTCAACCCCTACCTGGGCACGCCGCTGGGGCACCGCCCGTTCTGGCCGGTGTACCAGGCCGCCGTCGACGCCGACCTCGCCGTCTGCACGCACGTGACGCTGCAGCGGCCCGGCCCGGCGCTGTTCACCTCGTCCGGCCCGCCGACGACGTTCCTGGAGAACCACGCGCAGTTCTCCGTGCTCTACGCGACGCACCTGGTCAGCATGCTCGAGGAGGGCGTCTTCGACCACTGGCCGGAGCTGCGGTTCACGTTCGTCGAGGGCGGCTACAGCTGGTGCCTGCCGCTGCTGTGGCGCCTGGACAAGTACTGGCGCGCACTGGGTTCGGAGGTGCCGCGGCTGCGCAGGGCCCCGTCGGAGTACGTCCGCGAACACGTGTCGTTCACTCGCCAGCCCGTCGAGGAGCCGCGGGACCCGCGCCACCTCGCCCGGGTCATCGACTGGCTCGGGCCGCAGACGCTCGAGTTCGCCACCGACTACCCGCACTGGGACGGCGACTACAGCACCCGGATCGGGTTCGCCGGCGTCCCGGCCGACGTACGGGCGCAGATCCTCGGCGGCAACGCCGTCGCGAAGTACCGCCTGCCCGCCACCCGGCCGGCCGCGCACTGGAGCGAGTTCGGAACGGAGTCCGCCCGATGAGCACGACGATGCCCGGGGTCGCGTCCACCAGGGACCTGCCCCGCGAGATCAGCGAGGGCGTGTGGTGGGTCGGGGCCTGCCTGGAGAGCGCCGCGTTCGACGAGCCGGTGCACTTCCACACCTCGGCCTACGTGATCGTCGGCGCGGACGCGACGCTGATGTTCGACACCGCACCGCCCGGGGCCTGGTCGAAGGTCTCCGACGACCTGGATCGCGTCCTCGGCGGACGGCCGCTGGACTACCTCGTCCCGTCGCACCCGGAGATCCCGCACGCCGGGAACCTCGACCGCATCGTGGACCGGTACCCCGGCGTCGAGATCGTCGGCGACCTGCGCGACTACCACCTCTACTTCCCCGACCACGTCGCGAGGATGCGGCCGGTGTCGCACGGCACCGAGATCGACCTCGGCGGCGGGTACGTCTTCGTGCTGCTCGACGCCGTGATCGAGGACCTGCCCACCACGGTGTGGGGCTACGAGCGCAGCCGGAAGGTGCTGTTCCCGGTCGACGCCCTGGGCTACGGGCACCTGCCCCAGGTCTCGGCCGACCTCGCGGGCGACGTCGACGAGCCGCTGCACCGGCCGGGCGAGTGCGCGCTGCTGACCAGCGAGCTGGACCACCCGCCCGCGCTGGACCTCGCCACGCACCTGACGAAGTCGTCGCTGTTCTGGAGCCGCTACGTCGACATCGGGCCCTACTTCGAGCGCTTCGAGGCGCTGCTGCGCCGCTACCCGGCACGGCTGCTGGCGCCGGCGCACGGCAGCGTCGTCGACGACCTCGCCCTGATCATGCCGGTGATGCGCGAGGCGCACCGGCACGCGTTCTCCGCATGAGCGTGCCCGCGCGGGCCCCGGTCGTGGAGCTGGTCCCGGACCGGCTCCACCTGCTCGGCGACGGCGTCGAGCTGGACGGGCGGATCAGCTGGGTGCCGCCGCACGTGCGCGGGTGGCAGCCGATGAACTGCTATGTGCTGCGCGAGGCCGGCTCGGTCCTGGTGATCGACCCGGGGCCGGCGGTGCTGCGGGAGACGGTCGCCGACCAGCTGGAGACGCTCGTCCCGGCCGGCACGCCGGTCTCGGTCCTGGTGACCCGCGCCGAACCGGACACCACCGGCGGCCTCGGCGAGATCGCGCGGCGGTTCCCGGTCGAACGCCTCTACGCCGGCGGCGGCCCCAACCCGTTCGACTCGTTCGAGGCCCTCGGCGAGCTGGCCGCCGGGTCCGGCCGGGGCGCGGGGCGGCGCGAACGGATCCAGCTCGAACGCACCGCACCGGGTTTCGCGGTGGCGGTGGGCCCGGCCCGGGGCGTCGAGATCCTGCGGCCGAGCATCCGCCTGCTGGCCACCTGGTGGGGCTTCGACCAGGCCACCGGGACGCTGTTCACCTCGGACTCGTTCGGGCACTCCGTGCAGTCCCGCCGCGACGGCCCCCGCGTGCTGCGCGGCGACGACGTCGCGCCCGAGCCGGTCGAGGTGATCGCCCACCTGCGCGCCAAGTTCGGCTGGCTCGCCCACGCCCGGACCCCCGTCCTGCGCGAGAGGACCCGGGACCTGTTCGCCGGCCGCGCCGTCACCCGGATCGCGCCGGCGCACGGGCTGGTGATCGAGGGGCCGGAGGCGGTGCGGGCGCACCTCGACGCGATGGACGCGGCGCTGCACACCCTCTCCTCCTGACACACACCCATTCACCGACGAACGGGGACGCCATGCCCATGCCCGCAACCACCTCGCTGCGCAGGACCGGAGCCGTGCTCGCCGCGGTCGCGCTCACCGCGGGCCTGACGGCCTGCGGCGGGGCCGGGTCCGACGCGTCGTCGCCGACCGTCACGTTCGGCGTGAACGCGCCGGAGCTGCCCGGGTCGGCGTACTACACGTCGGTGCCCACGGCCCTGGGCTACTGGAGCGGGCAGGGCCTCGACGTGAAGGTCCAGCCCTTCGACGGCAGCGGCGCGATCATGACCGCGGTGGCCACCGACAAGATCCTCGTCGGCGCGGCGGGCAGCCGGTCGAACTTCGCCGCGCACGTCAACGGCAACGCCGACTCGACCGCGTTCTACGCCTACATCCCCGGCAACCCGTACTACCCGACGGTCCCCGAGGCCGGCCCGATCCGCACGCTCGCCGACCTGCAGGGGCGGACCGTCGGCCTCTACAGCCTCGCCGGCGAGGGTGAACGGCTGGTCACGGCCGCGATGCGGGCACAGGGCCTGGACCCCACGACGGTGCGCTACGTAGACATCGGGATCGGCGGCAGCGCCGCGCAGTCGCTGCGGTCGGGCCAGGTGGACGCCTACATGGGCTACGACTCGGTGAACGCCCAGATCGAGGCCACCGGCTACGGGCTGCGCCGGATCGCCTCCCCGATGGACGACTACGGGTTCGCCGGCAGCGTGGTCGCGCGGCCGGAGAGGGTGCGTGACGACCGCGACCGGTTGGTCAAGCTCGGGCGCGGGATCGCCGAGGGCTCGGAGTTCGCCCGGGCCAACCCGGAGTGCGCGCTGCGGGTGCACTGGAGCGTGTACCCGGAGGCGAAGGCAGCGGGTGTGTCCGATCAGGAGGCGCTGCGCAAGGGGCTCGACGAGATGCGCCCCCGACTGGAACAGGTGTTCCCGGTCGACGAGCGGTGGGGCGCGGTCACGCCGGAGACCGTGCAGCAGACCGTCGACGTCGCCGTCGCGGGCGGCATGATCTCCGAACCGGTCGCCCCGGGCACGATCTTCACCCCGGACCTGCTCGCCGAGATCAACGACTTCGACCGGCAGGCGGTCGCCGCCCGGGCCCGGACCTGCGACCTCCCGGCGCTGCTGCGCCGCTGACGCGCCCTAGCCGATCGCGCCGCAGGAGCGCAGGGCGGCGACGCGCCCGGGCGCCACGCCGGACTCGGCGAGCACCTC
>NZ_JADQDD010000380.1 GCF_019263595.1 Pseudonocardia sp. KRD291
GTCACGTTCTGGTCGATGAGCCGCCATTGCGTGGCGCTCGATCGACCACGTCCCGTCGGGGTGCACGAAAGGGCGGTTCGGGCCGCCGGTTCGTGACGCCCGGTGCCGCGGTGGGCGCTGACCGAGCGGAACCGGTGCGGCCTTGCGGCGTGCACCGGTCAGAGACCGCGGGTATGACTGCCCCGTGACATCCCACCCCGTCCTGCCCGGCTCCGACGGCGAGAACTTCGCGTCGCTGTCCCGCGCGGCCACCCCGCGGTCCGAGCGCTACGGGATCGGACGGAGGCTGCGCAGGACCGCGCCGCGCTCGTCGTTGGACCGCTGGTCGCAGGCGCTGCGCCGGGTCGACCCGATCGACCTGGTGGTCGCGACGAACGCGGGCCGGGTACCGAGCCTGGTCCCGGAGCGGATCAAGCGGATGAGCGCGTCGCCGCACGCGTTCCTGCGCGGCGCGGCGGCGATCCACGCGGCCGACTTCGCCGTGCTGCCCTCCACCGGTATCCACCCGGTGATCTGCGGGGACGCGCACCTGGGCAACTTCGGTTTCTACGCGTCCCCGGAGCGCGAGCTCGTGTTCGACCTCAACGACTTCGACGAGGCGCACCCCGGCGCGTGGGAGTGGGACCTGCGCCGGCTCGTCGCCAGCACCTGGGTGGCCGGACGGGACAACGACGCGACCGAGGACCAGTGCGGCCACGCCGTCGCCCGGTGCGTCGAGGCCTACCACCGCCACATCGCCCGGCTCGCCGAGGCGCCGTTGCTGGAACGCTCGTTCGAGCGCCTCGACGCCGAACGGCTGCACAAGGGGGCCCGGCACAAGAGGTCGCGCGCCGCGGTGGCGAACGCGGCCAAGCGCGCCCGGACCCGCACCAGCGACCGCGCGCTGCCGCGGTTCGCGACCTCCGAGGGCGGCGCGCGGCGGATCGTCGTCGAACCGCCGCTGATCACCCGCCCGGACGACGAGCACCGCGGGCAGATCCTCGCCGCGCTGGACGACTACCTGGAGACCCTGCCGCCGCACTGGGCCCGGATCCTCGGCGGCTACCGCGCCGTCGACGTGGCGCACAAGGTCGTCGGCGTCGGCTCGGTCGGGCTGCGCGCCTACCTCGCGCTGTGCGAGGGCTCCAGCCCGGACGACGTGTTGTTCCTGCAGCTCAAGCAGGCGCGACGGTCGGTCGTCGCGCCGTTCGTGCACGGCAACGAGGCCTGGCACGACCATCAGGGGCAGCGGGTCGTGGAGTACCAGCAGGCGCTGCAGACCGTCTCCGACCCGCTGCTGGGCTGGACCACGATCGGCGACCGGCGGGGAGGGGAGCCCAGGCAGTACTACGTGCGCCAGTTCCGGGACATGAAGGGCGCCGTGGTCCTGGACGGGCTGGACGCGACGGCGCTGGCCGACTACGCCGCGGTCTGCGGGATGCTGCTGGCCAAGGGGCACGCCCGGACCAGTGGCGCGTCGATGATCGCGGGGTACCTGGGCGGCGGCGGGAAGGTCCGGGATGCGCTGTGTCGCTTCGCCCGCGCCTACGCCGACCAGACCGAACGCGACCACGACGCGTTGCTGCGCGCGATCCGCTCCGGGCGCCTGTCGGATGCACCACCTCGGGACGTGCCCGACGGCGACATCGGATAGGTTCTTCGACCGTGACCGTCCTGGAGACCCTGCTGACCTTCGTGGTCGCGCCGGGCGTGCTGTACGGGGCCATCGCGCTGTGGACCAGCGCCGGCTCCCGTCGCCGTCGTGCCCGCTACAAGGCCGGCGACGCCTGGCCGTACGAGCCGCTGTTCTGGACCGCGAACCCGGAGGGCGCGCACCTGCCGGCGCACGGCGACGCCCCCGTGATCGGCAGTGGCGTGACGAAGATCGAGGACACGCGGGGAGGTACCGGTGGCAAGTGGTGAGCACGGGCACGGCGGTTCGATCGTCGCCGTGGACCCCGACCTGCCCGAGGGCACGGTCGTCACGAACTCCGGTCGCGTCTCCGCGGCCGAGAACTACGTTGAGCCGGCCGGGAACGAGCACCCGTTCACCCCGGTCCAGCTCTCCCGCCTCGACGAGGCCCTGACGCTGACCAGCCGCGAGACCGGGCTGCGGTTCGCGATCTACCTGGGCGACCTCGGCGACGACGCGCACCGCACCGCCGTCGACCTGCACGGCCGTATCGACGGGTTCGACGAGGCCGTCCTGGTCGCCGTCAGCCCCGAGCAGCGGCGGCTGGAGATCGTCACCGGTGCCGAGGCCAAGATCCGGCTGCCCGACCGCGGCGCCAAGCTCGCCCTGATGAGCATGGTGGCCTCGTTCAAGGAGGGCGACCTGTTCGGCGGCCTGATGAGCGGCCTGCGGATGCTCGCCGACCAGGCCGGGAGCCGGTCTTAGCGTCACCCGCTCGACATCGGCGGAAAGTCCGGAGGGACAGGTCGCACCACGGGGGTCCCTCCGGATCTAGGGTGTCCCCATGGCGCGCACCGCGGGGGGTGATCGGACGATGACGCCGTCCGGTCCCGTCCTGATCGTCGACGACCACGAGCTGGTCGGCTCCTCGCTCGCGCTGAGCCTCAAGGCCGAGGGGGAGGACGCCCGGTTCTTCCCGGTGCGGTCCGCCCGCGGTGTGCTCGACGCCGCCGAGCGGATCTCCCCGCCGGGCCTGGCCGTACTCGACCTCGACCTGGGCCGCGACGCCGACGGCAACCGGATCGACGGCGTCCGCCTCGTCGCGCCGCTGATCGGGATCGGCTGGAAGGTCGTCGTGCTGTCCGGGAGCTCGGACGCCGGCCGGATCGGCGCGGCGCTGGCCGCGGGCGGGTTCGTCTGGGTGCCCAAGAACGCGCCGTTCCCGACGCTGATCGGTGCCATCCGGGAGGCCCGCGCCGGCCGCTCGGTGATGCCTCCCGGCCGTCGCGAACAGCTGATCGAGATGCACCTGGCCCGGGAGAACGAGCGTCGCGACGTCACCACCAAGCTGGACAAGCTGACCCAGCGCGAGCGCGAGGTGCTGGCGCTGCTCGCGGCCGGCAAGCGCGCCCAGTCCGTGGCCGAGCACTTCGTCGTCTCGCTGGCCACGGTGCGGACCCAGATCCGCGCCGTCCTGACCAAGCTCGAGGTGGGGTCCCAGCTCGAGGCCGTCGCGCTGTTCCGCCGGACCCACGGCGGGAGCTGAGGTCGCACCCCCGCGACCGCCCACCGCGACGGCACTGGTCTTCCCGGGTGACGGCGGCCGCCTGCTGTAACGCCCGCCATAGACTTTGCGCTCATCAATCGTGGGGAGCGGGGGACGGACGTGGCGGTAGGTGTGACCAGCGTGCTCGGGCGCCTGCGCCGGGCCAGGTTCGTCGCCGCCCAGGTCACCGACGGCGGGGTCGTCCTGGTCCTGTGCGCCATCGTGATCGTGGTCGCGGGGTCCGAGTTCGTCGAGGGCCGGCTGGACCTGTTCCCGGCGTCGGCCGACCTCACCTTCGTCGCGGCCGCGCTCGGCATCGCCGCGGCCCTGACCGCCCTGGTCGCGGCCCGGCTCCTCGGCGACCACCGCCCGTCCTGGATAGGGGCGGCGATGCTGCTCTACGGGCTGGTGGTGCTGCCGAACGCCGCCCTGCTGACCGGCGAGCCGCGCACCTCGACCAACCGGCTGGCGAGCCTGCTGCTGCTCACGGTCGCCCTGGTCATCATGCTGGTCGGCCTGCGCCCCCCGGCGCGCCTCGGCGGCTGGGGCGGCTGGGCGCTGCTCGTCGTCGGCCTCGGCCTGGGCGCGCTGCTCAACAGCGCGGAGCCGACCGGGTTCACCGACGGGCTGAGCATGACCCCGTTCTCCTCGGTGGTCACGCTGGTGGGCTGGACCGTGGTCGCGGTGGTCTTCCTCCTCGACGGCTACCGGAGGCAGAGCCGGCTGCGGTCCCGTCTCGGGCTCGGCCTGAGCGTGATCGCGGTGTCGCAGCTGCACCGTCAGGTCGTGCCCGGCCTGCCGATGACGAACCTGATCTACCCGTCGCTACGTGCACTCGGCATGGCGATCGTGTTGCTGGCCCTGGTCCAGATGGTCCTGCGCCAGGTCAACGAGCTCCAGTCGGAGTACAGCGTGCAGGAGGAGGAGCTCGGCCGGGCCACCCTGCACCTCGAGCGCGCCACGCTGCTCGCCGCCGAGCGCGACCACGAGCTGCGCAACGGCCTGGCCGGGCTCGCCGGCGCCGCGCACCTGCTCAGCAGCCGCGGTGGCGGAGACGACGCCGAACGGCTGCGCCTGGCGCTGCTCTCCGAGCTGGGCCGGCTGCGCCTGATGCTGGAGTCGCCGCTCGCGGTGCAGATGGCGGCCACCGACGCCGAGATGGACGCGACGCACGGCGAGCCGGCCGAGCACCTGCTCCGGCCGCTGCTGGAGAGCCTCGTCGAGCTGCAGGTGGAACTGCCGATCGAGCTGGAGGCCGAGGCCGACCTGTGCGCGGCCACGGCGCCGTCGGTCACCTCGCACATCGTCACGAACCTGCTCGCGAACTGCGCCCGGCACGCGCCGGGCTCGCCGGTGACGGTGCGTGGCCGCCCCGGGGACGGGGACACCGTCGTCATCGAGGTCCGGGACGCCGGGCCGGGCCTGCCCGCGGGCGCGGAGGACCGCGTCTTCGAACGCGGTGTGCACGACGAGTCGGCCGGCGGTTCGGGCCTCGGTCTGCACATCAGCCGTCGGATGGCGGAGCAGAACGGCGGCTCGCTGCAGCTCCGAACGGTCCAGGACCCTGTCGGCTGTCTGGCCGTCCTGACCCTCCCGTCCGCCCGGAGTCGTCACTTCTGACGGTTCACGAACGTGTGATAGCCCTGAGCGGCGATGTGATCGCATACTGTGGCCGGAAGCAGGGCACAGCTGCCCGGTCGCGAACAGGAGGTCACCCATGGGTGAAACGCAGCGGAGTGGTAGGGGTTCGTCCCGCCGTCCAGGCGGTGACCGGGAGTCGTCGGCCCCGAGCGCGGCGGTACTGACGCCGCCGACCGGCCTGCCGGCCGTCGGAGGACTCGGCGCCGCGATCCCGGCCCAGCGCCCGGCACCGCAGGAGCGGGCCGTACAGGGCCCGCCGGTGACGACGCCGGCCCCGCCGGAGACCGACGTGCGGACGTGCCTGTGCGGCCACCCGGAGGAGATGCACGAGCACTTCCGCGCCGGGGACGACTGCGGGTTCTGCGGCCCCGAGGCGTGCGGCTCGTTCC
>NZ_JADQDD010000381.1 GCF_019263595.1 Pseudonocardia sp. KRD291
CGGGTCGAGGCCGACCTCGCGCACCCACGCGGGCAGCGTCATCCGCTTCGCCTCGCCGCGCGAGCAGTTCGCCATCGCGCCGCGGATGCGGGTCTCGGTCGAGTCGGTCACGAGGGGAGAGCCTACGAACCTCCCGCCCGCCGCCGCGAGCCGATTGCGCCCTAGCATCGGTGTCGTGAGCGACCTGCGCGACGCCCCGATCGGGATCTTCGACTCCGGCGTCGGCGGCCTCACCGTGGCCCGCGCGGTGATCGACCAGCTGCCGGCCGAGCAGATCGTCTACGTGGGCGACACCGCGAACGGCCCGTACGGCCCGCTGCGGATCGCCGACATCCGGCGGCACGCGCTCGCGATCGGCGACGACCTCGTCGAGCGCGGGGTGAAGGCGCTGGTCATCGCGTGCAACACCGCGTCCGCCGCCTGCCTGGCCGACGCCCGCGAGCGCTACCCGGTCCCGGTCGTCGAGGTGCTGCGCCCGGCCGTGCGACGGGCCGTCGCCGCCACCCGGACCGGGAAGATCGGCGTGATCGGGACGAAGGCCACGATCGCCTCCGGCGCCTACGCCGACGCGTTCGACGCCGCCCGCGACGTCGAGGTCACCTCGGTGGCCTGCCCGCGGTTCGTCGACTTCGTCGAGCGCGGCACCACCAGCGGACGGCAGATCCTCGGCCTGGCCCAGAGCTACCTGGAGCCGTTGCAGCAGGCCCGGTGCGACACCGTCGTGCTCGGCTGCACGCACTACCCGCTGCTGACCGGTGTGCTGTCGATCGTGCTCGGACCGGACGTCACGCTCGTCTCCAGCGCCGACGAGACGGCCCAGGACGTCGTGCGCACGCTGCACTCCCGGGACCTGCTCCGCGACGCCACCGAGCCGGCCGCGCCGCACCGGTTCCTGGCCACCGGCGACCCGGAGCCGTTCCGCCGTCTGGGCCGGCGCTTCCTCGGCCCGGAGATCGGCCCGGTCGTCGGGCGGGCCGGTGCCCCTGGAGTAGCGTCGCGCCCGTGATCGGCCTGCTGGTGCTCGTGATACTCGTGGCCACGGTCGCGACGGCCCTGTTCGGCCTGGTCACGACCGCGCTGAACCGCCCGCCCGACCAGGTGCACCGGATCGCGGTCGGGATCTGCGAGGTGCTGCTGGTCGGGCAGGCCGTGCTCGCGGCGTTCCGCGTGTTCGGCGGCGTGACGCTGCCCGAGCAGAGCACGTTCCTGATCTACCTCGTGGTCAGCGTGTGCGTGATGCCGATCGCGCTGCAGTTCGCCACCGCCGAACCGACCCGCTGGGGTGGCGCGGTGATCGCGATCGGCGCGATCGGCACCGCGGTGGCGGTGCTGCGTCTGCAGGGGCTCTGGGCGGCCGGCGGTGTCTGAGCCCGCCCGTCACCCGCGCGCGACCGCGACCGGACCGGGACGGGTCCTGATCGCCGTCTACGGGATCTTCGCGCTGTCCGCGACGGCCCGGGCGGGGGTGCAGATCGCCGGCGACTTCGGGGACGCACCGATCGCCTACACGCTCTCCGGCCTGGCCGGGGTCGTCTACATCCTGGCCACGGTCGGCCTGGCCGGCACCGGTCCCGGGTTCCGCAGGCTGGCCTGGGCCTCGGTCACGTTCGAGCTGGTCGGGGTCCTGGTCGTCGGCACGTTCACGCTTCTGGTGCCCGGTGACTTCCCGGACGCGACGGTGTGGTCGGACTACGGCATCGGCTACGGGTTCATCCCGCTCGTGCTGCCGTTCGTCGGGCTCTGGTGGCTGCGCCGGACGGGGCGTGCGGGTTAGCGTGTGACATGCGGCTGATCGTGCTCGGGTGTTCCGGCAGCGGTCCCGGGCCGGGCTCGCCGGCGTCGGGCTACCTCGTCGAGGCCGGCGACACGCGGTTCACACTCGATCTCGGCAACGGCACGTTCGGCGCGCTGGCACGCCACCTCGACCCGTTCTCGCTCGACGCGGTCGCGTTCAGCCACCTGCACGCCGACCACTGCTCGGACTTCGCCTCCCTCGTCGTGCACCGCCGCTACCACCCGCGCCCGCCCTACGACGCGAGGGCGTCGAAGCTCGCGGTGCACGCACCCGCGGAGGCCCCGGACCGGTTCGCCGCCGCCTACGCGCCGTCGGCCGCCGAGCGGGCCGTGACCGACCTGACCGACGTGTTCACCTTCCACCCGCTGACCGCCGGTGCCGAGACGACGATCGGCGACGCCCGGCTCGGCGCCACCCCGGTCGACCACCCGTGCGAGGCCTACGCGCTGCGCGTCGAACACGACGGACGGACGCTCGTCTACAGCGGCGACACCGGCCCGTGCGACGGGCTCGTCACCGCCGCCCGCGGTGCCGACGTCCTGCTCTGCGAGGCCAGCTGGCCGCACACCGGCGACCAGCCGCCCGGGGTGCACCTGTCCGGGCGGCAGGCCGGCGAGCACGCCGCCGCGGCCGGGGTGTCGCGGCTGCTCCTCACCCACGTTCCGGCCTGGTGCGACCCGGAGGAACTGCTCACCGAGGCCAAGGGCGCGTTCGACGGCCCGATCGACCTCGTGCACCCGGACGAGGCCTTCGACATCTGAGCCCGCCGACGGCCGGGCGGAGCAGCGCCGCAGCGCCTTCCTACGATGGCGCGGTGACGCGACCAGACGGCAGGGCAGACAGCAGGGCAGACGGCAGGACCGACGACGAGCTGCGCCCGGTGACGATCACCCGCGGCTTCCAGAAGCACCCGGCGGGCTCGGTGCTCGTCGAGTTCGGCGACACGAAGGTGCTGTGCGCGGCGAGCGTGACCGAGGGGGTGCCGCGCTGGCGCAAGGGCTCCGGGCTGGGCTGGCTGACCGCGGAGTACGCGATGCTGCCCTCGGCGACGAACACCCGTTCCGACCGCGAGTCGGTCAAGGGCCGCGTCGGCGGGCGCACGCACGAGATCAGCCGCCTGATCGGCCGCTCGCTGCGCGCCTGCATCGACCTCAAGGCCCTCGGCGAGAACACGATCGCCCTGGACTGTGACGTGCTGCAAGCCGACGGCGGCACCCGCACCGCCGCGATCACCGGCGCCTACGTCGCGCTCGTCGACGCCGTGACGTGGCTGGGGGAGCGGGGCAAGCTGGCCGACCCGAAGCCGATCCACGCCCAGGTCGCCGCGATCTCGGTCGGGGTCGTGGACGGCCGGGTCCGCCTCGACCTGCCCTACGAGGAGGACTCGCGGGCCGAGGTGGACACCAACGTCGTCGCCACCGAGACCGGCACGCTGATCGAGGTCCAGGGCACCGGCGAGGGCGCCACGTTCTCCCGGTCCACCCTCGACGCGATGCTGGACTCCGCGCTGGCCGGGATCGCCAGGCTCGCGACGATCCAGAACGAGGCGCTCGCCGCGCCGCACCCGCGCGCGGCGGCCGCCGCGGAGGAGGCGAAGTGAAGCTGCTGCTGGCCACCCGCAACGCGTCCAAGCTCGTCGAGCTGCGCCGGATCATGGAGGGCGCGGGGCTCGACGGGGTCGAGGTGCTCGGCCTGGCCGACGTCCCCGAGTTCCCGGAGGCCCCGGAGACGGGGGCGACGTTCGCCGAGAACGCCCTGGCCAAGGCCCGCGACGCCGCGACCGCGACCGGCCTGGTCGCCGTCGCCGACGACTCGGGCCTGACCACCGACGCCCTGAACGGGATGCCGGGCGTGCTCTCCGCGCGCTGGTGCGGGCACCACGGCGACGACGAGGCGAACCTGCGCCTGCTGCTGGGCCAGCTCGCCGACGTCCCCGACGAGCGGCGTGGAGCGGCGTTCGTCTGCGCCGCGGCGCTGGTCGTGCCGGGCTCCGGCGGCGCCGCCGTCCCGGACGCCGACGGCGACGTGCCGGGACAGACCGTCGTGCACGGGAACTGGCGCGGCACCGTGGCACGCGAACCCCGCGGCGACAACGGCTTCGGCTACGACCCGATCTTCGTTCCGGACGGCGGGTCCCGGTCCTCGGCCGAGCTGTCGTCGGAGGAGAAGGACGACCTGTCGCACCGGGGGGCGGCGCTGCGGGCACTGGTCCCGCACGTCCTGGCGCTGGCCGGGAGCTGAGGCAGGGCCCCGTACCGGGCCGGCCCGTCTCAGGCCGGGGCCTCCTCGGCGAGCACCCGCTTCGCGATCCGGAACGCCGAGTTCGCGGCCGGGACGCCGCAGTAGATCGCGGTCTGCATCAGGATCTCCACGATCTCGGCCGGGCTCAGGCCGTTGCGCAGGGCACCGCGCAGGTGCAGCTCGAGCTCCTCCCAGTGCCCGTGCGCGACGAGCGCGGTCAGCGTCACCGCGCTGCGCATCCGCCGGTCGAGCCCGGGGCGGGTCCAGATCTCGTTCCAGGCGTAGCGGGTGATCAGCCGCTGGAACTCCTCGGTGGTGTCGTCGATCTTGTCGATCGCCGCCTGGACGTAGTCCGGGCCGAGCACCTCGCGGCGCACGGCCAGGCCGTCCGGGTCGAGGCCGTGCGGGGTGTCGGGGGTGGTGTCGGGGCTGTCGTCGTTACCGCTCACCCCGCCACGGTAAACGCCGGGCGAACCCTGCCTGAGCTGCGGCTGTGAAGCGGGCCCCGCGCGGGGAGCCCGCATCCCGGCGCCGGTACGGTCGGGTCGTGCGGTGGTGGCGACCGGCTCTGGCCGGCCTCGGGGTGGTGCTCGTCGCCGTGCTCGCGGTGGTGTTCGCCCGCGTGCACGGGGTCGGCGTGGTCCCGCGTCTGGACGACCTGCGCCGCGTCGTGACCGCGACCGGGGCGTGGGCGCCGGTCGTGTTCGTCGCCCTGCAGGTGCTGCTCAACGTGCCGCCGTTCCCGCGCACCGTGTTCACCGTCGCGGCGGGGGTGCTGTTCGGGTCGGTCTGGGGCACGGTGCTGACGCTGCTCGGCACGTCGATCGCCGCGGTACTGGCGTTCCTGCTGGTCCGCTACACCGGCGCCCGTCTGGTGCGGCGCTACGCCGCGCACCCCAAGGCCGTCTGGGTGCGCCGGCGGCTGGACCACCACGGCACGCTCGCGGTGACATCGCTGCGGCTGATCCCGATGGTGCCGTTCGCGGCGCTGAACTACCTGTCCGGGCTCTCCGCGGTGCGGTTCGGGCCGTACCTGACCGGCACCGTCCTGGGTTGCATCCCGGGCACCGTGGCGATCGTGATCCTCGGCGACGCGGTGACCGGCGAGGTCCCGCCGCAGCTGCTGGTGACGTCGATCGTCTGCGCGGTCG
>NZ_JADQDD010000382.1 GCF_019263595.1 Pseudonocardia sp. KRD291
CGCGCCGGGGCGGGCAGGTCGAGGACGATCGTGGTGACGACGCCGAAGTTGCCCTTCCCGCCGCGCACCGCCCAGAACAGCTCCGGCTCGTGCCCGGCGTCGGCCCAGCGCACCCGGCCGTCCGCGGTGACGATCTGCACGGCGCGCACGTGGTCGGCGGTGTAGCCGAACGAGCGGGCGACCGGGCTCAGGCCGCCGCCGAGGGTGTAGCCGACGACCCCGACACCGGGCGCGCTGCCGCACAGCGGCGCCAGCCCGTGCCGGGCCGCCGCGGCGATCACCTCGCTCCACACCACCCCGGCGCCGGCCCGCACCGTCCGGGCTCCGGGGTCGACGGCCAGCTCGCGCATCCGTCGGGTGGAGACCAGCAGCCCGCCGCGCACCGGTGCGACCGCGCCGTGCCCGGTCGCCTGCACCGCGACCGGCAGCGAACGCTCGGCGGCGAACCGCACCACGGCCGCGACGTCGTCGGCGTCGCGGGCGCCGACCACCGCGTGCGGGCGGTGCACCACCGTCGCCGAGGACGCCGCGATCTCGGCGTCGAAGCCGTCGTCGCCGGGCAGCCAGACCGGGCCGTGCATGCCGTGGGCCAGTGCCCGCAGCTCACCGGCTGCGGGCTCCGGGACGACCGGGAACCTCACGGTCGCCGGGGCGGGCTCGTCGGCCGCGACGACCACCGTCTCCGGCGGCAGTGCCTCCCGGGACGCGGTCCGTCCCCGGGTCAGCGTGTAGGGGCGGACCGGTGAGCGCGCCGTGCCCGGGCCGGGCCGGCGCGCGTCGGTGCGGTCCTGCTCGGTCATCAGCGCGCGCCGGCCTCCTGCGAGCGCGGCTTCGGCGTCATGCCCTTGCCGACCCGCTCCACCAGCAGCGCCATCTCGTAGGAGACCAGGCCCATGTCGCAGTTCGGCGACGTCAGCACGGCCAGCGCCGCGCCGTGGCTGATCGCCATCACGATGAACGTGCCGTGCCGCATCTCGATCACGGTCTGCTCGACCGGCCCGCCCTGGAACACCCGCGACGCGCCGGTGGTCAGGCTGGCCAGCCCGGACGTGATCGCGGCCAGCTGGTCGGCCCGGTCGGCCGGGACCTCCGCGGACCGGGCCATGGGCAGGCCGTCCGCGGCGACCACGACCGCGTGCGCCACACCGGGTACCCGCTCGACGAAGTCCGTGACGAGCCAGTCGAAGTCCTGCTCGGGTGCTGTCATCGTCTCCTGCTCTCCATTGCGCGCCGACGTCCTTCCTGGTTCGCGGCGAACCGCCGCCGGACCGCGTCCGCGGAACGGTCCCAGGCCGCCGGTTGCTCCCGGGGCCGTTGCTGCCCGGCCGGTGCCGGGTCCCCCGCCGGTGAGACGGGCTCCTCCTCCGCAACCGCGCCGGGCACGTAGTTGGCACCCGGGTCGCGCAGGGGCAGCCCGGACGAGGTGGTCCCGGCCGCCGTCGGTGCACGGACCGCCGGTGCGGCCCACGCCCCGGCGTCGGCCCGGTCACCCGACGCCGTGACAGCGGTGTCCCGGGGGGTCCGCTCGCTCACCACGGCGCCGCGGGGGTCCCCCTCGGGGCGGTGCGGCGAGGCGGCGACCCGTCCGCGTGCCCGTCCCTGCTGGTAGCCGGCGTAGCGGCGGCGGATCGAGGCGGGCGAGCGGTCCGAGGCCCCGGCGTTGTCGGGGTCGCCGGTGCCGCCCGTGCCGTCCGTGCCGCCTGTGCCGTCGGGGCGGACCACCGGCAGCGGGCGGGTGCTGTCGTCCTCCCCGGCCGGGCCGGAGACGTCCGCCGCCTCGTGTGCCCCGCCGCGCGGGCCTCGGGTCTCGGCGCCGGGCCGGGCCGCGGTGTCCGGCAGCGCCCCGGGGACCGTGTTCGCGCCCGGGGCCCGGAGCGGCAGGCCGGCCGACGTCGTGCCGCTCGCGGTCGGCGAGAACGCCGCGGCGGCCCCGAACGCGTCGCCGGCCGAGTGTTCGGCGGGCGCGGGACGGGCGGGCTCGACCCCGTGACGCGGCGCGGGCCCGCCACCGGGAGCGGCGCCGGCCGCCGTGGCCGCCCCGGCCGCCAGCGACCCCCCGCCGAACCAGCTGTCCGGGCCGGGCCCTGGCGTGGACACCGCCTGCGACCAGCGTTCCCCGATCCATGCACCGTGCGCCGTGCCGTCGTCCCGTCCGCCGCGGTCTCCGCCGCCGGCCGGGGCCCGCGCCGGCTCGGTGCTCGGCGCCGTCGTCAGGATCGTGGCCGGCAGGGCGACGGTCGCGGTGACGCCACGCGGCTCGGCCGGGTGCAGCCGCACCCGCACGCCCTGGCGCGACGCGAGCCGCGCGACCACGTAGAGCCCCATCCGCCGCGACACCCCGGCGTCGATCTCGGCCGGTTCCGCGAGCCGGGCGTCGAGCTCCGCGCACTCGGCCCCGGTCAGCCCGATGCCGCGGTCGGTGATCTCGACGAACCCGGACCCGTCGGGCAGCGCCGTGGCGACCACCTGCACCCGCGAGGACCGCGACGAGAACGCGGTCGCGTTGTCGAGCAGCTCCGCGAGCAGGTGCACCACGTCGGAGACCGCGTCCTCGGCGACGAACACCGGCGGCACCTCGGCCAGGTCGACACGCTCGTAGCGCTCCACCTCCGAGATCGCCGCGCGCAGCACGTCGAGCAGGGGAAGCACCCGGTTCCAGCGCCGCATCGGCTCCTGCCCGCCCAGGACCAGCAGGTTCTCGCCGTTACGCCGCATCCGGGTGGCCAGGTGATCGAGCGCGAACAGGTTGCCGAGGCGGTCCGGGTCCTCCTCGCCCTGCTCCAGGTCGTCGATCAGCTCGATCTGGCGGTCGACCAGCGACTGGGTCCGGCGGGAGAGGTTCACGAACAGCGCGCCGGTCTGGGCGCGGCGCCGCGCCTCGGCCCCGGCCAGACGGATCGCCTCGCGGTGCACCTCGTCGAAGGACCGGGCGACCTCGCCGATCTCGTCGTCCCCGATCCTGTCGGCGGAGTGCACGGCGATCGGCTCGACCCGGGTGTCGACGGTGTCCGGGTCCTGGCTGCCGAGCCGGGACACGACGTCGGGCAGCCGGTGCTGGGCCACCGCCAGCGCGCCGGAGCGCAGTGCCCGCAGCGGCCGGACCAGCGACCGGGCGACCGCGATCGTGGCCACCAGCACCGCGACGATCACCAGCAGCGCGACGACCGCGGCCAGGATCGCCCGCTCGACCTGCTCGGTCCGCAGCGCCTGGGCCCGGTCGGCGATCGAGCCCAGTACCCCGGCCTCGACCGTGCCGAGCTTGTCCACCGTCCCGGACACCGCGACGTCCCAGCCCTGCGCGGCCGGTGCCCCGCCGGGCACCGCGCCACCCGGGACCGCGCCGGCGGCGGTGACACCGGTCAGGCGCGCGCTGGTGTCGTCGACGTCCGCACCGGCGACGACGTCGTCGAAGCTCTGGACCTGGGCGACGGTCGCCGAGGTGCGAAACTGGGCCTGCGCGCTCTCCTGCGCGGCGACGGCCCGGGTGAGCGCGTCGAACCCGCCCGGCTCGAACCTCCCGGCCGTCAGCGCCGCTCCCAGCAGCCCGTGCTGCGCGGCGAGTGCGGCCTTGGCCCGCGACAGCGACCCCAGCGCGCGCACCGACGCGGACAGCGCGGGGTCGCTCGAGTCCTGGGAGATCTCGTCGTCGACCGCGACCAGGTCGGTGACCACCGCCGAGTACCTGTCGACGGTGACCCCGGCCGGGAGCCGGTCCGCGGTGACCGCCGAGCGCAGCGCGGGCAGCGTGTCCAGGCGGAACAGCGCCCGGCGGACCCGGTCGCGGGTGGCCTCGGCGTAGGAGTCGTCGACGGCGTCCGCGTCGCGCCGCAGCTGCGCGGAGTCGCCGTCGGTGCGGGCCTGGGCGCCGGCCAGGTCGCCGGCGAGCGCGCCCGGGCGGCCCGCGCCGACGAACGTCGCGGCGCGCGCCTGCTCGGCCTGCAGGTCGGCCGTGGTCGCGGTGACCGAGCCCGCGAGCCGGGCCAGGGCGGTGGTCCGCCCGTAGGCGGTCGCGCTGCTCAGCGCCGCCGCGGTGACGACGACGCCGAGCACGATCGCGACGATCGTCGGCACCGCGATCAGGGCCAGCAGCCGGGTCCGCACCCGCCGGTTGCGCAGCGACCAGCGCGGCAGCGGCCGCGGCAGCTCCCGGGCGTCGTCGCGGGCCGGCAGTGGCTCACTCACGGCGCATCCCCCCGTCCGGACGGCGCATCACGCGTCCTTCGCTCCCCACTCCGGCGTCGTGCTTAGCGTTGCTCACTATAAGTCTGATGATCCATTCCGGCAGCGCCGGAGCCGGCAGGGCCGGAGCCCGCGGCGCCGTCGTCGAGCTCGACCGACGACGTGTCCTTGATCAACGCGACGGAGCCGAGCGTGATCAGCGAGACCACGACGAGGTAGCCGGAGATCGCGGCCGACGTGCCGGAGGCCGCGTAGAGCGACGTCGCGATGATCGGGGCGAACCCGCCGCCCACCACGGTGCCGATCTGGTAGCCCAGCGACGCGCCGCTGTAGCGCACCCGGGTCCCGAACATCTCCGAGAACAGCGCGGCCAGCGGGCCGTACATCGCGCCGAGCACCAGGTGCACGACGGCCAGGGCCAGCACGATCAGCCACACCGAGCCGGTGTCGATCAGCAGGAACGCCGGGACCGCCCAGACCGCCGAGGCGGCCGCGGCCCACAGGTAGGTGATCCGGCGCCCGATCCGGTCGGACAGGATCGAGGCGAGCGGGATGGACACGATCTGGAACGCCTGGGTGACGGTGACCAGCAGCAGCATCGTCGACTGCGGCAGCCCCAGGTTTCTCGTCCCGTACTGCAACAGGTAGGTGACGAACACCCACAGGCTCGCACTCGCCGCGACGAACGACCCGGCGGCCAGCAGGACCTGCCCCGGCCGGGTGCGCAGGACCTCGAAGACCGGGATCCGGGAGCGGACCTGTGACGCCGCGATCCGGACGAACGCGGGCGAGTCCTCCAGACGCAGCTGGAGCGCGAGTCCGAGACCCACGACCAGGATGCTGAGCAGGAACGGCACCCGCCAGCCCCACGCCAGGAACTGATCCTGGGTGAGCACGGCCGCGAGCAGGAAGAACAGCGCGTTGGACACGATGCCGCCGACCGGCGAGCCGAGCTGGGCCAGGCTGCCGTAGAAGCCGCGCCGGACGCAAGGTG
>NZ_JADQDD010000383.1 GCF_019263595.1 Pseudonocardia sp. KRD291
CGGGACTCCCCGGTGCACCGCCTCCCGCCGGAGGTCAAGATCGTCACGGCGTTCCTGGTCGTGGTGTGCGTCGTGGCCACCCCGCGGGAGGCGTTCGGGGTCTTCGCCGGGTTCGTCGTGCTGCTCGCGACGGTGTGGGCCGCGGCCCGGATCCCGCTCGGCTGGATCCTGCGCCGCGCGGTGATCGAGGCACCGTTCCTCGTGCTGGCCGTGCTGCTGCCGTTCACCGGACCGGCGCCGACTCTCGAGTGGTGGGGCACGACCCTGTCCGAGCCCGGCCTGCTCGGGGCGTGGAACATCGTGGTCAAGGGGACGCTCGGCGTCCTGACCTCGCTCACGCTCGCCGCCACGACGCCGATGCGCGACCTGCTGCTCGGGCTGCAGCGCCTGCGCGCCCCGGCGCTGGTCACCACGATCGCCACCCTGATGCTGCGCTACGCCGACGTGATCACCGGCGAGGCCCGGCGGATGCGCCTGTCGCGCATCTCCCGCGGGCACGACCCGCGGTTCCTCTGGCAGGCGGCCGCGACCGCCCGCGGCGTCGGCGCGCTGTTCGTCCGGTCCTACGAGCGGGGCGAGCGGGTACACCTGGCGATGCTCTCCCGCGGCTGGACCGGTGCGATGCCGCCGATGTCGGACGCGCCCGGGACGTCGCGGCAGTGGGCGGCGGGGCTCTCCGCGGTGGCGGTCGCCGTCGCGCTGGCCGGTACCGGGTGGGTCCTGACATGAGAGCGCTGACGTGAGCGCGCCCTCGCTGCACGTGCACGACCTGGCGTTCGCCTACCCGGACGGGCACCAGGCGCTCTACGGAGTGAACCTGACGATCTCGCCCGGCGAACGGGTCGCCCTGCTCGGACCCAACGGCGCGGGTAAGACGACCCTGGTGCTGCACCTCAACGGCATCCTCGCCGGCGGCGAGGGCAGCGTCTCGGTCGGCGGGCTGGCGGTGGGCAGGCCGAACCTGCAGGAGATCCGGCGCCGGGTCGGGATCGTGTTCCAGGACCCGGACGACCAGCTGTTCATGCCGACCGTCGGCGAGGACGTCGCGTTCGGGCCGGCGAACTTCGGGCTGCGCGGCGCCGAGCTGGCCGCCCGGGTCCGGCAGGCCCTGGACGCGGTCGGGATGGGCGAGCACGCCGGCCGCTCGCCGCTGCACCTGTCCGGCGGGCAGCGGAGGCGGGTCGCCCTGGCCACGGTGCTGGCCTGCGACCCGGAGATACTGGTGCTCGACGAGCCGTCGTCCAACCTGGACCCGGTGGCCCGCCGCGAGCTGGCCGAGGTCCTGCTCGGGCTGGACCGGACCATGCTGATGGTCACCCACGACCTGCCCTACGCGCTGCAGCTGTGCCCGCGCAGCGTCGTGCTCGACGGCGGCGTGGTGGCCGCGGACGGCCCCACCCGCGACCTGCTGGCCGACGCGGACCTGCTGGCCCGCCACCGCCTGGAGCTCCCCTTCGGCTTCGTCCTGGCCTGAGCTCCCGAGCCTCTTCCCCGGGCACGACGAACGGCGCCCCCGTCGGAAACGGGGGCGCCGCTGGTGCCGGGAAGGCTCAGGCCTGGCCGTTGGGGTTGGTGGCGGCCTCGATGCCCCGCTGGGCCTCCTCCGCGGCCGCGCCCGCGATCGGCGGCACGTCGGACCCGACCGGCGGGACCTCCTTCTGCGCGGCCTTGGTGGCCTCGGCGACCTGGCGGGCGATCTCCGGGTCGGTGGAGACGTCGAACCAGTCCTTCACCGCCTCGTCGTCGTTCTCCGGGGCGGTGTCGACGTCGTCGGTCCGGCTGGGCTCGTAGCGGAACACGCCGTCCTCGCCGGGCGCCCCGAGCATCCGGGTGAAGCCCTCGAGGGCCTTGCCGAAGTCGCTGGGCACCATCCAGACCTTGTTCGCCTCGCCCTGGGCCATCTCGGGCAGGGTCTGCAGGTACTGGTAGGCCAGCAGCTCCGGGGTCGGCTTGCCCTTCTTGATCGCGGCGAACGTCTTCTCGATCGCCTTCGCCTCACCCTGCGCCTCGAGGTACTGCGCGGCCCGGCGTCCCTGGGCTCGCAGGATCTCGGACTGCCGCCCGGCCTCGGCGTCGAGGATCGCGGCCTGCTTGGCGCCCTCGGCGGTGAGGATCTGGGACTGCTTCTGGCCCTCGGCGCTGCGGATCGCCGACTCCCGCTGGCCCTCCGCGTTGAGGATCATGGCCCGCTTCTCGCGGTCGGCCTTCATCTGGCGCTCCATCGACTCCTGGATGGACGCGGGCGGGTCGATCGCCTTGATCTCGACCCGGCCGACGCGGATCCCCCAGCGGCCGGTGGCCTCGTCGAGCTCGCCGCGCAGCACCGTGTTGATCCGGTCCCGCGAGGTCAGGGTCTGCTCCAGCGTCATGCCGCCGACCACGTTGCGCAGCGTGGTGGTGGTGATCTGCTCGACGCCCGCGATGTAGTTCGCGATCTCGTAGACCGCGGACTTGGCGTCGTTGACCTTGAAGTAGACGACGGTGTCGATGTTGACCGTCAGGTTGTCCTGGGTGATCACCGGCTGCGGCGGGAACGACACGACCTGCTCGCGCAGGTCCACCCGCTCACGCGTCCGGTCCACGAACGGGATGAGGATCGCCGGGCCGCCCTCGCGGGTGCCCTTGTACTTGCCCAGCCGCTCGATGATGTAGGCCCACTCCTGCGGCACGATCACGATCGACTTCACGACCACCGTGATCACCAGTACCAGCAGGATCACAACGAAGATCAACGTTCCCGGTTCCATCCGGCCCTCCCCCGTACTCGGTGTGCACCGGCCGGGCCGGCGCTCCCTGTGCCCCGGCCCCGCGGGCCGGGCTGTCCACGACCCCGGACCGGGGTCGCGTCCCTTCACGGCCCCCGCTCCGAGGGCCAGGTCTCATGCGCCGGGTCTCATGCGCTCGGTCTCATGTGCCGGGCCTCACGCGCCGGTGCCCGGCAGCTCCCCGCGCCCGGTGACCAGCGCGACCGCACCGGAGACCTCCAGCACGGTGGCGACGGCGCCTTCCTCGATGACCTCGTGGCCGTCCTTCGAGCGGGCCGACCACAGCTCGCCGGCGATCCGGACCCGCCCGGTCTCGCCGTCCACCCGGTGCACCACCTCGGCGTCGCGGCCGACCATCGTGCCGTGGTGGGTCTCCAGCGGGGCCATGCCCGCCTCGAGGCGGCGGCGCACGATCGGGCGCACGGCCAGCAGCAGCGCCACCGACACCGCGGCGAACACGACGGCCGCGCCGACGAAGCCCAGACCCAGCGCGGCACCACCGGCCGCGGCCAGCGCTCCCCCGCCGAGCATCAGCAGGAACAGCTCGCCCGAGACCGCCTCGGCACCGACCAGCACGACGCCGGCGAGCAGCCAGATCAGCGCCGGGGACATGCCCCCAGGATGCCAGAAGACGATCGGCAGGGGTTCCGATCAGGGGTTTCCGGTCGCCGGATCGTTACTCCGCCGACGGCCCGGCCTGGGTCACGAAGTCGATCAGCTGCTCGACGGCGCCGATCAGCGGCGTCTCCAGATCCCGGTAGCTGCGCACCGCGCCGAGCACCCGCCGCGCGCCGTCGGCCGGCTCGCCCCAGCCCAGCGCCGAGCACACGCCGGTCTTCCAGTCCGTGCCGCGCGGGATCCGCGGCCACTCCCGGATGCCGACCACGGCGGGCTTCACGGCCTCCCACACGTCGACGTAGGGGTGCCCGGTCACCAGCACGTGCTCCCCCGCGACGGCGGTGGCCTCGCGGGCCTGGCGGGTCTCCTTGGAACCGTCGACGAGGTGGTCGACCAGGATGCCGAGCTTGCGGCTGTCGCCGGGCCCGAACTCACGCACCGCGGCGGCGAGGTCGTCGACGCCGTGCAGCGGCTCGACCACGATGCCCTCGACCCTCAGGTCGTGGCCCCACACCCGCTCGAGGAGCTCGGCGTCGTGCAGGCCCTCCACCCAGATCCGCGCGGCGCGCGCGGTCCGCGCCTTCAGGTTCGCGACGTGCACCGACCCGGACGCCGACAGCGCCCGTCCGGCCGCGGCGCCGGGAGCCGGCTTCACCAGCGTCGCGGGCGCTCCCTCGAACAGGAACGCGGCCGGGCGCAGCGGGAACACCCGCCGTCCGCCGTGGCGGTCCTCGAGCGTGACCTCGCGGGAGTCGATCGCGACGACGGCGCCGCAGAACCCGCTGGCCGGGTCCTCCACGACGAGACCCGGCTCCGCGGTGACCTGCGGGATCTCCCGGCGGGTCTGTGTGCGGGTGCCGGAGGCGGTGAACGCTCCCCGGTAGTCGTGGGCGCGGGAGTCGTTCGTGGGGGGCGTCGGTCGCGGGCTCACGTCCCGAGTATCGCCGCGGACCCGCCGCCTTCCCCGCCGCGACACGCGGCGCGCACCCGGCCCGGGCCGCGCACCACGCGGGCGGCGCAACGGGTCACCGAACGGCGGTGTCACCGGTGGCCGGCGGCGATACGCAGCGGTCACCGAGCGCGATGACGATCACCCGCACGGCGCTGGCGCACCCCGGGTACCCGATGGTTAGCCTGGCGCTCGTGCCCCGCGCCTCTGCCACCCTGGCGGTGTGGGCCTCGGCGTGGCTCGCCGGGGCCGCCGCCCCGGACGACGTCCTGGACTCGCTCGCGCCCTGGTCCCAGGCCCACGACGTGCTCGCCGCCGACGCCGACACCGGCGAGTGGACCGGGGTGCCCGGCCCGGGTTCCGCGCCGACGTCGGTCACGATGCTGCTCGCCGCGCTGCGCCGGATCACCCCGCGCGGGCAGGCCCGGCTGGTGCTGCCCGCCCCCGGCGACGTGCGCGGGCTGCCCGGCCCGGGGCCGTTCAGCCGGGAGGCGACCAGCGCGGGCGAGGGGATCCTGTTCCCGGACGCCGGCTTCGGCGTCGTGCCGGACGACATCACCGACGGCGTCGTGCGCTGGACCGTCTACCGCGTCCCGGACCCCGGCCCGGTGCCCGAGTACGTGGCCCTGAACCAGGCCGAGGCCGACCTGCGCGAGCAGGTCCGCACCTCGGCGTCGGTGCTGACCGATCTCGGTGTGGCCCGGCACCGGCCGGGGGTGCGCGAGGAGATCGCCGCCCGGCTGCGCTCGCGTCCGGCGTCGCTCTGGCCGGCCGGGATGCCACCGCAGGCGCTGCGGGTGCTGCAGCAGGCCGACGAGGTGGACGCGATCCTGGCCGCCG
>NZ_JADQDD010000384.1 GCF_019263595.1 Pseudonocardia sp. KRD291
GGTCCACCGCGCCCATGTCGATGCCCAGCTCCAGGCTGGAGGTGGCGACCACGCAGGGCAGGACGCCGGACTTGAGCTCCTCCTCGACCAGGGTCCGCTGGTCGCGGGACATGGAACCGTGGTGGGCCTTGGCCACGGTCGGTGCCGCTCCGCCGCCGACGCCGGACTGCCCGACCGCCTCGGCCGGGAACGCGCTCCGCGGCCCGTCGAGGTCGACCGGGTCCTGCTGCTCGGCCTCCTCGGCGGCCAGCTCGTTGAGCCGCGAGGTGAGGCGTTCGGCCAGGCGACGCGAGTTGGAGAACACGATCGTCGAGCGGTGCGCGCGGACCAGCTCCAGCAGCCGCTGCTCGACCGCGGGCCAGATCGAGGGCTTCTGCGCGGTGCCGGCCGCGGACCCGACGACCTCCTCGTCGGTACTGCCCGGGGCGGGCCGCTCGTCGAGCGCGGCGAGGTCGGGCACCGGGACCTGGACCTGGACGTTGATCGTCTTCGCGGTCCTCGGCTGCACGATCTCGACCGGACGGGTGCCGGACAGGAACGTCGACACCTCGTCCACCGGGCGGACCGTCGCGGAGAGCCCGATCCGCTGCGGGGGCGTCTCTACGATCTCCTCGAGACGCTCCAGCGACAGCGCAAGGTGCGCGCCGCGCTTCGTGCCCGCCACGGCGTGCACCTCGTCGACGATGATCGTGCGCACGCCGCGCAGCGACTCCCGGGCGGCGGAGGTGAGCAGCAGGAACAGCGACTCCGGTGTGGTGACCAGCACGTCCGGCGGGGTGCGGGCGAACTGGCGGCGCTCGTCGGCCGGGGTGTCGCCGGTTCGCTGGCCGACCGTGATGTCCGGGACCGGTTCGCCGAGGCGCTGCGCGGCCTGGCGGATCCCGGTCAGCGGGGAGCGCAGGTTGCGCTGCACGTCCACCGCGAGGGCCTTGAGCGGGGAGACGTAGAGGACCCGGCAGCGGTGCTTCGGCTCGTCCGGCACCGGCTCGGAGGCCAGCCGGTCGAGTGCCCAGAGGAACGCGGCGAGGGTCTTGCCGGACCCGGTCGGGGCCACGACCAGTGCGTTGCGCCCGGCCTGGGCGGCGGACCAGGCGCCCTCCTGCGCGGCGGTGGGCGCGGCGAAGGCCCCCTCGAACCACTGGCGGGTGGCGGGGGAGAAGCCCTCGAGTGCGCTCACGGTCCCCATCATGCGCCGGGACCCCGACAGTTTCGGCGCGGGCGGGCGCCCGCCTCAGTCTCCGCCGTGCAGGGCGCGGGCCCAGCCGGCGTCGTCGTCGCCGTAGAGCGCGCTCAGCGCCGCGATCGTCCAGACGAGGCTGGCCAGGAAGTCGTCCCCGAGTGCGTCGATGAAGTGCGAGGTCTCCTGCGCGCCCTCGAGCGTCTGCAACGGCGGGATCGTGTAGCGGGCCCGGGACCGGTAGCGCGGCCCCAGGTTCGTCCCGATCCAGTCCAGTGCCCGGTCGACCCGGTCCGTCTCGGCCTCCAGCGCGATCCGCGCGGCGTCGATCCAGTCGGCGAGCACGAGGAAGGCCAGCGACCACCCGGGAGGGGCCTCGGAATCGGGGAAGTCGGCGTCGATCGCGGTCAGCTTGCGCAGCGCGAGCCGGGCCGGGTCGGGCTCGTGGCTCGACAGGGTGTCGCGGACCGCCTGCTCGAGCTCGTCGGCGACGATCCGGTAGGCGCCGCGCAGCTCCGCGTCGTCCTGCTGGTCGGCTCTTCCGGTGCGTGCCATCGACGTCCCTCCGCGTGCTCGTGGTGCTCCGGCGGGCGAGCCTAGCCAGGCCGTCCGCGCGGCCCGGCGCCCGCGTCCCGGACCCGTCGCCTCACCGCTTGCGGTACCGGATCCACAGCCGCACCAGCGTCACGAGCGAGGCCAGCAGGGCCACCAGGACGACGATCCGGCCGAGCGGCGAGCCGAACCCGGTCGGATCGGCCTGCGCGAGCATCAGCAGATCGGACATACCGCCCACGGTACGCGCGGGCCACCGGGCCGGTCGGGGCCGGAAGTTATCCTCGACGGGTGCGCATGAGCCAGTTCCGGGGACTGATGGAGGATGAGTTCGGTGTGCTGCGGGCCGGCTCGCTGGCCCGTGACCACGTGTTCTCCGCCCTCGACGGGAAGACCGTGGACCAGGCGATCGAGTCCGGGATCGACCTGCGCCGGATCTGGCTCGCGGTCTGCGAGGCGTACGACGTGCCTCCCGTCCGGCGCTGAGCCGACCGGCCCGCCCGCCGGCCACGGCCGGTGCGTCGGGCGCCGTGGACCGTTCGGCGCGACCGGGTGTCGTGTCGGCGTGTCGGCGTGACATCTCGAACGTGCGTTCGTATAGCGTGTTGTCCACAACATGGTGCGGCCGTCCACAGACGGCGATCCGACCGGCGGAACTGTCGGTGCGACCCCATACGGTTGTCCCGTGGCTCCCCGCAAGACGGCGGCATCGCCGGCACAGCAGACCCCAGCACGGCAGACCAGAGCATCCGATGGCAGATCAGCGAGGTGGCAAGAGATGACCGCTCCGGACCGCGAGAAGGCGCTGGAACTCGCCCTCGCCCAGATCGAGAAGAACCACGGCAAGGGCTCGGTGATGCGTCTGGGCGACGACAACCGTCCGCCCGTCAGCGCCATCCCGACCGGCTCCATCGCCCTCGACGTCGCCCTCGGCGTGGGCGGCCTGCCCCGGGGCCGGGTGATCGAGATCTACGGCCCGGAGTCCAGTGGTAAGACCACGGTCGCGCTGCACGCGGTGGCCAGTGCCCAGGCCCTCGGCGGAATCGCCGCGTTCATCGACGCCGAGCACGCGCTCGACCCGGAGTACGCCAAGGCGCTGGGGGTGAACACCGACGACCTGCTGGTCTCCCAGCCGGACACCGGTGAGCAGGCGCTGGAGATCGCGGACATGCTGATCCGCTCCGGCGCGCTGGACATCATCGTGATCGACTCGGTCGCCGCCCTGGTGCCCCGGGCCGAGATCGAGGGCGAGATGGGCGACAGCCACGTCGGCCTGCAGGCCCGGCTGATGAGCCAGGCGCTGCGCAAGATCACCGGCGCGCTGAGCACGTCGGGCACCACCATGATCTTCATCAACCAGCTGCGCGAGAAGATCGGCGTGATGTTCGGGTCCCCGGAGACCACGACCGGCGGCAAGGCGCTGAAGTTCTACGCCTCGGTGCGCCTGGACATCCGGCGGATCGAGACGCTCAAGGACGGCACTGACATGGTCGGCAGCCGGACCCGGGTGAAGGTCGTCAAGAACAAGGTCGCGCCGCCGTTCAAGCAGGCGGAGTTCGACGTGCTCTACGGCGTCGGCATCAGCCGCGAGGGCTCCCTGATCGACGTGGGTGTCGAGCACGGGATCATCCGCAAGTCCGGTGCCTGGTACACCTACGAGGGCGACCAGATGGGCCAGGGCAAGGAGAACGCCCGCAAGTTCCTCAAGGAGAACCCGGACGTCTCGGCCGAGGTCGAGAAGCGGATCAAGGAGAAGCTCGGCATCGGCCCGGTGCTCGACGCCGATCCCACGGTCGCCGCCGCTGCGTCGTCCGAGCCGCTGCCGGCCCCGGTCGACTTCTGAGCATGACGCCTCCGGATGCTGTGCCGGAGGCCGAACCGGTCCTCGGCGCAGGTGCGGAGGACCGGGACGGCGCTCCGGCGGGGGTCGCGGACTTCGCCGGCCTCGACACCGACGAGACCGCCGGTGCCCAGGTGGCCTCGTTCGACGACCTCGGCGGGTCGTCCACCGACACCGTCCCGGACGTGAGCGGCGCCGACGGACCTGCCACGGTGCGGACCGTGAGCCTCGACGACCTGTCGGAGGACGGTGACGGCGAGGGCGGCGGGAATGTCCGCGTCGCGAGCTTCGACGGCCGCCGCCCGGCGACCGGTCGGTCGTCGAGCCCACGCCCGGATCGGAAACGGACCTCGGCCCGGCGCGCCACGCCGCCGGCCGGCGACGTCGCGAAAGCCGCGGAGGTCGCGAAGGCCGCGGAGTTCGCGGAGGCCGCGGGCACCGCGCGACCCGACGGCGACGGGTCCGCTCCACCTGCCCGGCCGGAACCCGTCGCGGAGCCGGACACCGCACCGGCCCGCGACGGCAGGTCCCGCCGCGGGCGTGGCACGCGTTCGGACGGGGCGTCCCGTGGTCGTGGTGGTGGGGGCCTGGCGTTCTCCCCGCCCGACGACGAGGCGCGGGCGAAGGAGATCTGTCTCCGGCTCCTCACCGACCGGGCCCGCACCGTGCAGGAGCTGTCCCAGGCGCTGCGCCGCAAGGAGATCCCCGACGAGGTCGCGCAGCGGGTGCTGGAGCGCTTCGACGAGGTCGGCCTCGTCGACGACGAGGCGTTCGCCGGGCAGTGGGTCCGGTCCCGGCACAAGCAGCGTGGGTTGGGCCGCCGCGCCATCGCCGCCGAGCTGCACCGCAAGGGCGTGGCCAAGGAGATCGCGGACGAGGCGCTGACCGAGATCGACGCCGAGTCCGAGGAGGCCCGCGCCCGCGAGCTGGTCGACCGCAAGCTGCGCACGGTGCCGATCGCGACGAAGGAGCAGCGCGTCACCGCGGCCCGCCGCCTGGTCGGGATGCTCGCCCGCAAGGGCTACGGCGGCTCCATCGCCTACGGAGTGGTCCGGGAGGCGATCGCCGCGCGCGGCGCCGAGGAGGACGAGCTGGGCGAGGGCCCCCTCGACGACTGACCCACTCCGGTCGCCGCGTGCTCAGCGGCCGGTGGCGCCGTCGATCTGCTCGCGGAGGATGTCGGCGTGGCCCGCGTGCCGCCCGGTCTCCTCGATCATGTGCACCAGCAGCCACCGCATCGACGGCGCCGACGTCCTCCCCGCGGGCAGCGGCGCGGCAAGGTTTAGGTCGGCGTACCCGCCGATGACCTCGTTCGCCCGCCCGACGACGTCCCGGTAGGCGGCGAGGACCTCCTCCGTCATCTGCCCGGGGTCCGCGTGCATGGTCGCAGCCCAGTCCCGGACGTCCTCGCCGAGGAAGTGGAACCGTTCGACCGACGTCAGGTGCGTGACCAGGCCGAGGACGTTGGTGCCGGACGGCACGCCGGGCGTACGGACCTGCGGGTCGGGTGCTCCCTCGGCCTTGGCGGCGACCGCCTCCCTCAGATGGTCGAGGAAGCCCAGCAGGGTGGACCTCTCGTCCGGCCCGGTCTGCGGGGGACG
>NZ_JADQDD010000385.1 GCF_019263595.1 Pseudonocardia sp. KRD291
GTCGCCCGAGCCGTGAGGCGGGGACGGCGCGCCGCGGATCACGGCCCCGGCCTCCAGTCGGCGGTGCGACACTCGTGCACATGACCGACGTTCCGGACCCGGTACCGACGGGAACGATCGATGCCCTGCGCGCCGCGGGCGCCCGGTTCGCGCTTCTGCACGGAAGCCGGGCCGCGGGTACCCACCGGCCGGACTCGGACATCGACGTCGCCGCCTGGTGGTCGGCGGACCCGCCGCCATCGTTCGAGGTGGACCTTCCGGCAGGAGTCGATCTGCTCGTCCTCAACGATGCTCCCCTCGAGCTGGCCGGACGGGTCGCGCAGGACGGTCGGCTGCTCTTCGACGACGACCCGTCCGCCCGTGTGCGGTGGGTCGCCACCGTGCGCAAGATCTACGCCGACGAGCTCCCCCGTATGCGTCGCAGCCACCAGGAGTTCCTGGAGAGCCTGCGTCGTGGTTGACCAGGCACGAGTGGCACGACTGCTCAGGGCGATCACCGATGATCTGGCTGTACTCGGTGACGAGTCCACCGCGAACGCGATCCGGCGCGCCGACCCGTTGTGGATCAGGGGCATCAAGTACGTGTTCGTCACCGCCATCGAAGGATGCGTGGACGTCGCGCATCACATCTGCTCGTCGGAGGGCTGGGGACCTCCACGGGACAACGCCGACGCGGTCCGCGTGCTCGGCCGTCACGGCGTGATATCGACCGATCTCGCCGAGAGGCTCTCCCGCGCGGTCGGCTTTCGCAACGTTCTCGTTCACGACTACGTCGATGTCGACGATCGAGTGGTGCTCGCCAGGTTGGACGACCCGTCCGACCTGGCTCTGTTCGCCACGGCCGTGTCCGAGTGGATCCACCCGCCTCGCTGACGAGCTGATGCACCGAGACCGCGGATCACGTCCCGGGTAGGGCCTTCTCGATCAGGGGGACCGTGGTGTCCAGTGCGTACTCCGTGCCCAGCGCGGTGGCCGCGGAGAACGCCCTGGCCACCGTCTTGTCCTCCAGCACGATGAACCGGCCGTCCCGGAAGGAGGGCATCCGCTGCACCAGCGGGTCGTTGCGGACCTGGTCGCCGGAGGCACCGATCAGCGACAGGAGCACGATGTCGGCGTCGAGCCGTCCGACGTTCTCGGTGCCGAGGGTGACCGAGAAGTTGCGCGCGTTCTCCCGGACGATCTCCGGGTTGATGACGAACCCGAGCGCGGTCACGAAGTCGGCCCGCGTCCCGCCGGGCACATAGGCGGCGTAGCGGTCGGCGTTGCGCACCCCGATCGTCGCGGTGCGCCCGGCCCAGGACGGGTGCTTCGCCCGCACCGCCGCGAACTTCTGCTCCACCCGGTCCACCAGCGCCTCGCCCTCGGCCGGGCGGCCGACCGCGCTCGCCACCAGCCGGGCCTGCTGGTCCCAGGTGGTGCCGTAGGCGTTGGCCACGGCGGCCGGGGCGGCCACGGTCGGCGCGATCCGGCTCAGCCGCCGGTAGGTGTCCTCGGTGTTGTCCGACCGGGTCCACAGGATGACGTCCGGGCGCAGGGCGGCGACCTGCTCGTAGTCGATGTCGAGGGTGCCGGTGATCTGCGGCGGGGTGGGGTAGCGCCCGGCGGCCCACGGGCCGACGCCCTCGCCGCCGAAGGCCAGCCAGTCGCTGGCGCCGACCGGCGCCACGCCGACGGCGAGCGCGGCCTCGGCGTCGCCCCAGCCCAGCGCGACGACGCGCTGCGGGGCCGCGGGCACCTGCACCGGGCCGAAGATCGTGTCCAGGGACGGGCCGCTCGCGGACGCGGCGGGACCGGCCGAGCAACCGGTGAGCAGGAGCAGGACGAGCGCGGACACCGCGGCGAGCGATCGGATCACCCGCTGAACATAGGCGAGCCTCGCCTCACTGTCGACGAGACGACGGGCGCACTCCCGGGGCCCGCAACCGGCTTCACGCACCCACCCGGTAGCGCTCGACGACGTCCTCGTCGAGCACGACGCCCAGGCCGGGGGCGTCCGGGACGGCCAGGTGACCGGTGTCGTCGACGCGCAGCGGCTCGGCGAGCATGAAGTCGCGCCGCTGCGGGGTCCAGTCCGGCGCGTCGTAGGGGAACTCGAAGAACGGGCCGCCGCCGACCCCGGCCGCGACGTGCAGGTTGGCCAGCACGCCGATCCCGTTGGTCCAGCTGTGCGGGGTGAACGCGCGGTGCTTGAGCGCGGCCAACTCGGCCAGCGTGCGGGCCCGGCTCATGCCCACGGCCAGCACGACGTCGCACTGGTAGACGTCGAGGACGTCGCGCTCGAGGTAGCGCAGCAGCTCCGGCATCGAGCGGAGCATCTCGCCGGCCGCGATCCGCAGGCCCGGGTTCTCCGCGCGCAGCGTCCGGAAGCCCTCGACGTCGGCGTAGGGCAGCGGCTCCTCGACCCAGAACACGCCCAGCTCACCGAGCCGGCGCACGAGGCGCCGGATCGATGCCAGGTCGGTGGCCGGAGCCGTGTCGCCGGCCATCCGCCACGACTGGTTGAGGTCGACCATGATCGTGTAGTCGTCGCCGAGCGCGTCCCGGACGGCGGCGACGGCGGCGACCCCCTCCTCGACCCGGTCGCGGTCGATCCGGATCTTCATCGCCCGGAAGTCCTCGGCGACGACCCGGTGCGCGACCTCGCGCCGCTCGGCGGGCGAGCGCAGCACGCAGCAGGAGGCGTAGGCGGGGACGCGGCGCGCGGCGTTGCCGAACAGCACCGACACCGGCTGCCCCACCACCTTGCCGACGATGTCCCACAGCGCGGCCTCGAGCGGCCAGTAGTGGCCGCCGTGGACGTTGCACGTCTCGATGGCGCGCACGTGCCGGCTGACCTCGAGCGGGTCCCGGCCGACGAACAGGTGCCGGAACGCGTCGAAGCCGTCCATCGTGTCGCCGGAACCGATGCCGGTGACGCCCTCGTCGGTGTGCACCCGCACGATCGTCGCGTCGACCGACCGGCGCGGCTGCGGGTCCCAGGCCGCGCGCAACGGGGGGTCGAGGTCGTACCGGAGCCGGTCCAGCGTGATGTCGGTGATCTTCATTGTCCGGAGGCCTCCAGCCGGGGTCGGGTGGCCGGACACACGTCCGCGCCGGGTCGGGCGCACCTAGTCTGGGGCCGTGGCGCGCACCGAGATCACGACCGAGGACGAACTGCGCGAGATCGTCGACCCCCCGCACCCGAAGATCGCGGACAAGGACACCGACCACCTCGACGAGGTGCAACAGGCGTTCGTCACCGGGTCACCGCTGTTCTTCTTCGCGACGACCGACGCCGACGGCCTGCTCGACGTCTCCCCACGCGGCGACCTGCCCGGCAGCGTCCTGGTGCTCGACGACCACACGCTCGCCTTCCCCGACCGGCGCGGCAACCGCCGCCTGGACAGCCTGCGCAACCTGCTCGTCGACCCGCGGGTCGGCATGCTGTTCGTCCGGCCCGGGGTCACCGACATGCTCCGGATCAACGGCGTCGCGACGGTCGTGCGCGGCGCCGACTACCGGGAGTCGCTCGCGATCGGCGAGTTCGTCCCGGAGATCACCGTCGAGGTCCGCACGGACCAGGTGTTCTGGCACTGCGGCAACGCCCTGCGCCGGTCCGGGACCTGGGACGCCACGACCTGGACGTCGTTCGAGCGGTCCGCCCCCTCGGCCTAGTCCTCGGCCTCGGTGCCCGAGAGCGGCCTGCCCTCGGTGAAGTGCGGGACGAGCCGGTTGTCGAACATGGTCAGCGCGGAGCCGATGGCCATGTGCATGTCCAGGTACTTGTAGGTGCCCAGGCGCCCGCCGAAGAGCACGTTGCGGTTCGCGGTCTCCTTGCGGGCCAGCTCCCGGTAGCGCTCCAGCTTCGCGCGGTTCTCCGGGGTGTTGACCGGGTAGTACGGCTCGTCGCCGGACTCGGCGAAGCGCGAGTACTCGCGCACGATCACCGTCTTGTCCGTGGGGTAGTCGCGCTCCGGGTGCATGTGCCGGAACTCCAGGATCCGGGTGTAGGGCACGTCGGCGTCGTTGTAGTTGACGACCGAGGTGCCCTGGTAGTCGCCGGTCGGCTCGACCGACATCTCGAAGTCCAGCGTGCGCCAGCCGAGCTCGCCCTCGCTGTGGCCGAAGTAGGCGTCCAGCGGCCCGGTGTAGACGACCGGGACGCCGGCCGGGATCTCGTCGCGGACCGCGAAGTAGTCGGTGTCCAGGCGGACCTCGATGTTCTCGTGGCCGGCCATCCTCTCCAGCCACGCGGTGTAGCCGTCGACCGGAAGGCCCTCGTAGGTGTCGTTGAAGTAGCGGTTGTCGAACGTGTACCGCACCGGGAGCCGCGTGATGATCGACGCGTCCAGCTCCTTCGGGTCGGTCTGCCACTGCTTGGCGTTGTACCCCTTGATGAACGCCTCGTAGAGCGGGCGCCCGATCAACGAGATCGCCTTCTCCTCGAGGTTGGTCGCGTCCTTCGTGTCGACCTCGGCGGACTGCTCGGCGATCAGCGCACGGGCCTCGTCCGGCGAGTGCGAACGGCCGAAGAACTGGTTGATCAGCGCGAGGTTCATCGGGAACGCGTAGACCTGGTCGCCTGCCTTGGCGAACACCCGGTGCTGGTAGCCGGTGAACGCGGTGAACCGGTTCACGTAGTCCCAGACCCGCTTGTTCGAGGTGTGGAACAGGTGCGCGCCGTAGCGGTGGATCTCGATACCGGTCTCGGGTTCGGCCTCGGAGTAGGCGTTGCCCCCGATGTGGCTGCGGCGCTCGAGCACGAGCACCTTCTTGCCGAGTTCGGAGGCGGCCCGCTCGGCCACGGTCAGCCCGAAGAAACCGGAGCCGACGACGACGAGGTCGTATCCATCGAAGGTCACGACCCACGAGGGTAGACGCGCCGGTGCCGCGTCCCCGCACCCGCCGCCTCCGGCGTCCTCCCGGTCGTCGTCACCGGCGTCGCTATCCTGGGGCCGTCCCCGGAGACTGCACCCGGTGACGGATGCGCGGATCCCCACCCGATCGGGCGGGACCCACCCGGGAACGAAGGAGTCGGACTCCGCATGAGCTGGACCGCCGCCGTCCCGGTGATGCTCGTCGCCGCGTTCTGGATGATCGGTCCCGGACTGCTCGTCGCCCTCGCGTCGGGCCTGCGCGGGATCGTCGCGTGGGGCGTGGCACCGGT
>NZ_JADQDD010000386.1 GCF_019263595.1 Pseudonocardia sp. KRD291
CGACCGCGGGGTGCTCGAGCAGAACCGCCTCGATCTCGCCGGGGGAGAGGTTCTCCCCGCCACGGACGATGACGTCGTCGAGCCGGCCGTGGACGAAGAGGTAGCCGCCCGCGTCGAGGGTCCCGGCGTCGCGGGTGGTGAACCAGCCCTCGGCGTTCGTCCCGGTATGCGACAGGTACTCCCCGGACACCTGTTCGCCGCGGACCCAGATCTCGCCGCGCTCGCCGACCGGCACGGGAGCGCCCTCGGCGTCCCGAACGGTGACCTCGACCGACGGCAGCGGCCTGCCGACCGAGCCCAGCCGGGCCCGGACGGCGGGATCGACGGAGCCGAACGCCTCACGGTGCTCCTCGGGGCCCAGGACGGCGACGGTGCTGGAGGTCTCGGTGAGACCGTAGGCGTTGACGAACCCGACGCCCGGTAGCAGGCGCAGCGCCCGCTCGATGACCGCGACCGGCATCGGCCCGCCGCCGTAGGACAGCGAGCGCAGCGCGGGCAGGCCCCGCCCGTCCGTCTCGACGACGTCGAGGATCCGGTCCAGCATCGTCGGCACGACCATCGCGTGCGTGACCGACTCCTCGCGGGCGAGGTCCACCCACGCCGCCGGGTCGAACGCGGCCATGCGCAGCACCCGGCGCCCGGAGTAGGCGTTCGAGAGCACCGCCGAGACCCCGGCGATGTGGTATGGCGGCACGCTGACCAGCGACGCGTCGCCCTCGGCCGATCCCGCGAACTCTACAGTAGACAGAATGTAGGCGGTGAGGTTGCGGTGCCGCAGCACCGCGGCCTTCGGCTCGCCGGTGGTACCGCTGGTGAACAGCAGCACGGCGATGTCGTCCGGGTCGCCCGCGGGGATGTCGAGCAGCGGGGCGCCGGGGTCCTCGGCGACGTCGAGGATCTCCTTGACGTCGCGCAGCTCGACGCCCTCGACGCAGCCGATCCGCTCGGCCACGCCTTCCCCGACGACCAGGGTCGCCGGCGCCATCCGGCGCACGACGGCACCCAGCTGTGCGTCGGTGAGGCGGTAGTTGAGCGGCACGTACGGCTTACCGGCGAGCGCCGCACCGAACAGGGTCAGCGGGACGGCGTCGGAGTTGAGATCGACGAGCCCGACCTGCGCGCCCCCGGACGCGGCGAACAGGGCCCCGACCCGGCGGGCGCGCAGGCCCAGCTCGGCGAAGGTCACCCCGCCCGCCCGGGGGCCGAGGGCCACCCGGTCGCCGTGACCGTCGGACGCCATCTCCAGCAGCATCCCGAGATGCATGATCGTCCTCCCTGTGGCTCAGCGCCCGGTCCAATGCGGGGTGCGTCTCTCCGCAAAGGCGCGGGCACCCTCCGCGGCGTCGTGGCTGTCGAACACCGGCTTGACCGCCGCGGCGAGTGCCTCGCGGTCAGGGTCCCCGATCTCGCCGTACATCAGCTCCTTGGTGACCCGCACCGCCAGTGGGCCGTTCGCGGCGATCCGTTCGGCCAGCGCGAGTGCGGTGGGCAGCACCTCGGCGGCCGGTACCACCCGGTTGACCAGGCCCATCTCCCGGATCCGCGCGGAGTCGACGAGCTCGCCGGTGAGGCCGAGCTCGAGGGCGTACGCGAGCGGGATCCGGCGAGGGAGCCGGGTCCCGCCGCCGGCCGCGATCAGTCCGCGCGACACCTCGGGTAGACCGAATCGGGCCGTCTCGGAAGCCACCACCAGATCGCACGCCAGGGCCAGCTCCAGGCCGCCGCCGACGGCGGTCCCGTTCACGGCGGCGACGACCGGCTTCGGGTACACCCGCGCGGTGAGGACGTCGAGGCCCGGGCCGTCGACCTCGAGGCCGCCCGATGCGAACGCCTTGAGGTCCATCCCCGCGCAGAAGATCTTCTCGCCGGCGCCGGTGAGTACCAGGGCGCGGACCTCGTCGTCCGCCTCCGCCTCGGCGAGGGCGCGCCCGATCCCGGTCATGGTGGGGCCGTCGAGCGAGTTCGCGGCGTGCGGGCGGTTGAGCGTGACCACCGTGAGCGGGCCGCGGCGCTCGACGAGGACCGGCTGGTCGCTCACAGCATCCTCGGAGGTCACGGCGCCGCCACCTCCAACACCATGGCCGAGCCCATCCCGCCGCCCGCGCACATCGCGGCGACCGCGATCCCGCCACCGCGGCGGCGCAGCTCGTGCACCAGCGTGGCGACCATCCGGGCGCCGGTGGCGGCGACCGGGTGGCCCAGCGAGCACCCGCTGCCGCTGACATTGACGATCTCCTCGTCGATGCCGAGCCGCCGGGTGGTGGCCACGCACATCGAGGCGAACGCCTCGTTGATCTCGAACAGGTCGACGTCGCCGACGGCCAGGCCCGCCCGCTGCAGCGCCTTGGGGATCACCCGGACCGGCGCCAGGCCCGTCTGCGCGGGGTCCACCCCGACCGACGCCCAGGACCGCACGACGGCCAGCGGGGTGAGTCCGCGGCCGGCCGCGAGGGTGTCCGAGGTCAGGGTCACCGCGGCGGCGGCGTCGTTGATGCCCGAGCTGTTGCCCGCCGTGATACTGAACCCGTCGATCTCCGGGTGCAGGGGCTTGAGCGAGGCCAGCTTCTCCATCGTGGTCCCGCGGCGCGGGTGCTCGTCGATCTCGAAGACCGTGTGCGACCCGTCGGCGCGTCGGACCTTCATCGGCACGATCTCATCGGTGAACCGGCCCTCGTCGATCGCGGCGACGGCGCGCTGGTGCGAGCGCAGCGCCCAGGCGTCCATCTCCTCGCGGGTGACCTCGCCGATCTGCGCGGCATTCCAGCCGACGGTGATCGACATGTCCATGTTCGGCGCGTCGGGCCGGTCCGGGTGTGTCGGCGACGCCCAGTTCTCGATCCAGTCCTGGGTGCCCGGTTGCCGGTAGCGCGAGACCGGGGCGGTCGACCGGGACTCGACGCCCCCGGCGATCACCGCGGAGTCCATCCCCGCCCGGATGCTGCCGGCCGCGGTTGCGACGGCGGTCAGCCCTGAGGCGCAGTGCCGGTTGAGTGCGACGCCGGGGACCTCGACCAGGCCGGCGGTGACCGCGGCGTGCCGGGCGATGTCGCCGCCGCCGTACATCGCCTCGCCCAGCACCAGGTCGTCGATGTCGGCGGCGGCGAGGCCGCTGCGTTCCACCGAGGCCTCGACGATCGTGTGGGCCAGGTCGAGCGCGCTGGTGTCGGCCAGCGAGCCCTTGCGGAAGGTGCCGATGGCGGTGCGGCACGCGGAGACGACGACGGCGTCGGGCATGGGGGCTCCTCGCGGGTGGCTGACGTCGGGGGTGGCGGTCCGGACCTCGCCGCCGATGTCTCGGAGTCTAGGTCGACGACATCAATTCTGACAATAGCGTCCACCTTCTAATGGTCCACATCAGGTGGCATCCGGTCATTGCGAGCGCGGGACTATTTGGCTAGGTTTCTGACGTGCTGTCGTCCTGGCGTCGTCGCCGGGACAGGAAGAGGGGCGACCGATGACGCGACCGGACTTCCGGACCCTGCCGGAGTTGACGGCGGACTCCCGGGCCTTCTGGACCGGGGGGGCCGATGCAGAGCTGCGGATCCACCGCTGCCGAACCTGCGGACGGTACTTCCACCCGCCGGCCCCGGCGTGCTTCCGCTGCCGCAGCAGGGAGGTCGGCCCCGAGCCGGTCTCCGGCCGCGCCACTGTCGCGTCCTACACCCTCAACCACCACCCGTGGTTCGGCGAGGCGTTCCCGATTCCGTATGTGGTCGCCCTCGTCGAGCTGGAGGAGGAGCCGGACACCCGGCTGACCACTCAGATCGTTGACTGCGACCCGGAGTCCGTGCGGTTCGGGATGGCGGTCGAGGTGGATTTCGAGCAGCACGAGGACGTGTGGGTGCCGGTCTTCCGGCCCGCGGGCAAGGGGGACCGGGCGTGAGCTTCGTCGACGACAGGACCGTCATCACCGGCGTCGGCCAGTCCGAGGTCGGGCGCAAGCTCGGCCGCGGCGGGATCGACCTCGCGATCGACGCGGCGTTGGAGGCGATCGCGCACGCCGGCCTCGACCCGTCGGACATCGACGGGGTCGCCAGCTACCCCGGCCCGGTCGCGGCCGAGGGCGGGTTCGTGGGTGCCGCCACGCACGACGTACGCGACGCGCTGGGCCTGCGCACCACCTGGCACCTCAGCGGTGTCGAGACCCCGGGCCAGGCCGGCACGCTGCTCGACGCGGCGGCGGCCATCGCCACCGGTCGGGCCACGCACGTGCTGTGCTTCCGCAGCGTCTTCGAGTCCAGCGCGCAGGCGCAGGGTCGCGCAGCTGCCCTGACCGGACGGCCCACCCGGGCGGCCGGGCACGCCGAGTTCCGGATGCCGTTCGGGGCGGCGTCGCCGGCGAACTGGATCGCGCTGTACGCGATGCGCTACATGCACGAGTTCGGGCTCACCCGCGAGCAGCTCGGGCAGATCCCGCTCAACGGCAGGCGTAACGCGGCGCGCAACCCGAAGGCGATCTACACCGCCCCGATGACGATGGACGACTACCTCTCCGCGCGGATGGTGTCCTACCCGTTCGGGCTCTACGACTGTGATGTCCCGTGCGACGGCGCCACCGCGATCGTGCTGTCCCGGCGGGACGCGGCAGGCGAGTCGGGCAGGCCGCGGATCGCGATCGAGGCCGCCGGCTCGGGCCTCTACGAGCGACACACCTGGGACCAGCGGGTGGACCTGACCACGATGGCGGCGCACGACGCTGCCGATCACATGTGGTCGCAGACGAACCTCACCCCGGCCGACGTCGACTTCGCCGAGCTCTACGACGGGTTCAGCTACCTGTGCCTGCAGTGGATCGAGGCGCTGGGCTTCTGCAAGCACGGCGAGGCGGGGGCGTTCCTGAGCGAGCCGGAGCGCATCGCCCTCGACGGCGAGCTGCCGGTCAACACCCACGGCGGCCAGCTCTCCGCGGGCCGGCTGCACGGATACGGGTTCCTGCACGAGGCCTGTACCCAGCTGTGGGGCGAGGCGGGGGAGCGGCAGATCCCGAAGGACGTGGAGGTCGCGGCCGTCGGCATCGGCGGCGGCCCCGAGGCGGGCTGCCTGCTGCTGCGCCGCGAGGACTGACTCCGGCCAGGACCGGCCGCACCCAGGCCCGGCCCCTGCAGCCGGTGGGCCCACTGGCCGCGAACTAGAGTGGCA
>NZ_JADQDD010000387.1 GCF_019263595.1 Pseudonocardia sp. KRD291
GCCCAGGTGCCCGCCCGGGGCGGTGGCGAACCGGACCTCCGGCGACCCGGTGAGCAGCTCCACCGTGCGGCGCACCGACCTCAGCGGGGCGATCACGTCGTCCTGTCCGGCCACGACCAGCACCGGGACGTCGACGGCGGAGAGCTCGATCCGGCGCCCGCCCAGCGTCAGGGCCCCCGATGACAGGCCGTTGCCGCGTACCAGCAGGTGGAACAGCTGCCCGAACGCCCGGCCGGGGTAGCCGTGCATGTTCGCCATCAGGTGGTCGACGGCCTCGATCTGGGCCAGGCAGTCGCGGTCGTCGAGCCGGGAGAGCACCGCGAGCGGCCGGGTGACGAGCTTGTCCACCGCCGTGAGCTGGAACGCCCAGCTCACCATCGGCGCCGGGAAGCTGCCGATCGCGTGGTAGATCGAGGAGACGACGCGGCCGCCGGTGATCTGCGCGAGCGGGCGGATCGGGGCCACCAGCGGCACCTTGGAGATGTCCACCGGGGTGCCGATCACGCTGACGGTCCGGATCGGGAGGGACTCCCCCGCCTGCGCGGCGGCGGCCACCGCGAGCAGCGCGAAGATCCCGCCCAGGGACCAGGCCACCAGGTGCACGTCCTCGCCGGTCTCCGCGGCGACCTCGCGGGTCATCCGCGGCACCACGTCGTCCACCCAGTCCTCGATGCCCAGGCCCCGGTCGTCGAACGACATCGGGCCGTAGTCGACGAGGTAGACCGGCCGCCCGGCCAGCAGCAGGTGCTCCACCAGCGAGCAGCCGCGACGCAGGTCGTAGGCGAAGTCCGGGGCGCCCAGCGGCGGCACGAGCAGCACCGGCGGGCCGCCGACCTGGTCGACGCCCGACCGCGGCAGGTACCGGTAGAGGATCCCGGACGGCGACCCGACGACGGCCTCGCGCGGCATCCGGTGCAGGTTCGCCACGTGCCCGGTCACCGTCTTGTCCCAGACGTTCGCCGCCGCGTCCAGAAGGTTCATGCGCCCCGCCCCATGTGCGCACCCTATCGGCCCGGCCGGGTCATCCCCGGCCCCCGCGACCGAGGCGAAGTTACCCGTCGGTATGTGACACTCACTGCCATGCAGCGCGACATCTTCACCGACGAACACGACGCGTTCCGCGACCTGTGCCGGACGTTCCTGGCCAAGGAGGTCATGCCCTTCCACGAGCAGTGGGAGGACGACGGGCAGGTCAGCCGCGAGGTCTGGAAGGCGGCCGGTGCGGCCGGCCTGCTGGGCATGGCCGTTCCCGAGTCCTACGGCGGCGGTGGCGTCGACGACTTCCGCTACAACGCCATCCTCACCGAGGAGATCTCCTCCGCCGGTGCCAGCGGGATCGGCTTCCCGCTGCAGAACGACGTCGTCGCGCCGTACCTGCTGCGCCTGGGCACCGAGGAGCAGAAGAAGCGCTGGCTGCCCGGCTTCTGCTCCGGCGAGATCATCACCGCGATCGCGATGACCGAGCCCGGCACCGGCTCGGACCTGCAGGGCATCGCCACCAACGCCCGCCGCGACGGTGACGACTGGATCCTCAACGGCTCCAAGACGTTCATCACCAACGGGATCATGGCCGACCTGGTGATCGTGGTCGCGAAGACCGATCCGGAGGCCAAGCACCAGGGCTTCTCGCTGCTCGTCGTCGAGCGCGGGATGGAGGGCTTCGAGCGCGGACGCCGGCTGAAGAAGGTCGGCATGAAGGCCCAGGACACCGCCGAGCTCTCGTTCACCGACGTCCGGGTACCGGCGGCGAACGTGCTCGGCCAGGAGGGCCAGGGCTTCATCTACCTGATGCAGAACCTGGCCCAGGAGCGCCTGTCGATCGCCGTCGGCAGCGTGGCCGGTGCGGCCACGGCGCTGCGCCAGACCCTGGAGTACACCAAGGACCGCAAGGCGTTCGGCCGTCCGGTGTCGAACTTCCAGAACACCCGCTTCGAGCTGGCCGAGATGGACACCGAGGTCACGATCGCGCAGGTGTTCGTGGACCGCTGCATCCGCCAGCACGTCGAGGGCGAGCTGTCCGTGCCCGACGCCGCCAAGGCCAAGTGGTGGACCTCGGACCTGCTCAAGCGCGTCGTCGACCGCTGCGTGCAGCTGCACGGCGGCTACGGCTACATGATGGAGTACCCGATCGCCAAGGCCTTCGTGGACTCGCGGGTGCAGGCCATCTACGGCGGCACCAACGAGATCATGAAGGAGATCATCGGTCGGTCGCTGATCGGCTGACCCGGCCACCGCGCCGGATGACCGACCGTGTACGAACGGCGCATGGCTTTCCGGTTGACGCCGCATGAACGCGGGTTCTATCCCTTGTTCACCCGTGCGGCGGAGAACATCGTCGTCGCCGCGGACGAGCTCGCGAAGCTCGTCGCGGCCGAACCGGCGGCCCGCCCGGAGATAGCCCGGCGGGTGAAGGACGCGGAGAACGCAGGCGACGAGCTGACCCACGAGATCATGGTCAAGCTCAACAAGGTGTTCGTGACCCCGTTCGACCGGGAGGACATCTACCGGCTGGCCTCCTCGCTCGACGACGTCTGCGACGCGATCGAGGAGGCCGCCGACCGGATCGTGCTCTACCGGCTCGGCCCGCTGCCCGCGGGCGTGGACTCCCAGGTCGACGTGCTGCAGCGGGCCGCGGCGCGCACCGCACAGGCCATGCCGGGGCTGGAGAAGATGTCGCAGCTGCAGGAGTACTGGATCGACGTCAACTCGCTGGAGAACGAGGCCGACGAGGTCTACCACCGCGTGCTGGCCGGGATCCTGTCCCCCGCCGAGCCGATCACCGACCCGGCCGCCGTGCTGGAGGCGATCAAGCTCAAGGAGGTCGTGGACACCCTCGAGGACGCCGCGGACGCGTTCGAGACGGTGGCCAACACCGTCGAGTCGATCGCGGTCAAGGAAGCCTGAGTGGAGCTCGCCGCCGTCGTCCTGGTGATCGTCGTGGCGCTGGGCTTCGACTACACCAACGGCTTCCACGACGCCGCCAACGCGATCGCCACCTCGGTCGCCACCCGTGCGCTCACCCCCCGGGTCGCGCTGGCCATGGCGGCGGTGATGAACCTGCTCGGGGCCTACCTGGGCACCGAGGTGGCCTCGACCGTCGGCAGCGGCATCATCGAGGCGCCGCGGGGCATCTCCGGCCTCGTCGTGGTGCTCTCGGCGCTGGTCGGGGCGATCATCTGGAACCTGATCACGTGGTGGTTCGGGCTGCCCTCCTCGTCGTCGCACGCCCTGATCGGCGGGCTGGTCGGCGCCGCGCTCGCCTCGTCCGGAGGGGTCCAGTGGTCCGGGGTGCTGGAGAAGGTGATCATCCCCATGGTCCTCTCCCCGGTCGTCGGCTTCGTGCTGGCGGGCCTGGTGATGATCGCGATCCTGTGGCTGTTCCGGCGCGGGCGCCCGTCCCGGCTCACCCGCGGGTTCCGGCACGCCCAGACCGTCTCGGCGGCGGCGATGGCGCTCGGGCACGGCCTGCAGGACGCGCAGAAGACGATGGGCGTGATCGTGCTGGCGCTCGTGGTCGGCGGCTTCCACACCGGCTTCGACGTGCCGTGGTGGGTCGTGCTGATCTCCGCCGGTGCGCTGTCGGCGGGCACCTACGCCGGCGGCTGGCGGATCATGCGCACGCTCGGGCGCCGCATGATCGACCTCGATCCCCCGCGCGGGTTCGCCGCCGAGGCGACGGCGTCGGCGGTGCTCTACACGACGGCGTTCGCGTTCGCGGCGCCGATCTCCACCACCCAGACGATCACGTCGTCGATCCTCGGGGTGGGCGCGACGAAGCGCCTGAGCGCGGTGCGCTGGGGCGTGGCCGGCAACATCGCGGTGGCCTGGGTGCTGACCATCCCGGCGGCCGGGCTGGCCGCCGCGTGCGCGTTCTGGGCGATCCACCCGCTCGTGAGCTGACCCCCTCCGGCCGGCTCACGGGCGCGGGAGCACCGTGTCGAGGGCCTGGGCCAGGTCGGCGACCAGGTCGCGCGGGTCCTCCAGCCCGACCGAGAGGCGCAGGTGCCCGTAGCGGCGGAACGGCTCCGGGAAGTGCGCCGCCCGGCCGTCCTCTCCCGTCGCGACGTGCACGACCAGCGTCTCGTCGTGGCCCAGCGACACCGCCGAGGTGATGATCCGCAGGGCCGCGACGAACCGGTTCTGCAGGGCCGGGTCGCCGTCGAGGGCGAAGGCGAGCATCCCGCCGAAGCCCCCGTCGAGGGTGGCCGCGGCCAGCTCGTGCTGCGGGTGCGAGGCCAGGCCCGGGTAGGCGACGTAGGCGACGCGCGGGTCGGACTCCAGGAACTCGGCGACGGCCAGGGCGTTCCCGCAGTGCGCGCGCATCCGCATCGGCAGCGTGACCGAGCCCCGCATGATCAGCCACGCGTTGAACGGGCTGATCACGCCGCCGACGTCGACCATCGCGTCCGCGCGGACCCGCTCGACGAGCTCGGCGCGCCCCAGCACCGCGCCGCCCATCGCGTCACCGTGGCCGTTGATGTACTTGGTCAGCGAGTGCACGACGAGGTCGGCGCCGTGCTCCAGCGGGCGTAGCAGTACCGGGGTGGCGAACGTGGCGTCCACCGAGCACAGCGCCCCGGCCTCGCGGGCGATCGCGGCGACGGCGGCGACGTCGGTGATCCGGGTGGTCGGGTTCGCCGGGGTCTCCACGTGCACGAGCCGGGTCTCCGGGCGGATCGCGGCCCGCACGGCGTCCGGGTCGGAGGAGTCGACGAGCGTCGCGGTGATGCCGTACCGGTCCGGGAGCAGCTCGGTCAGCAGCCGGTGCGTGGCCACGTAGGTGACGTCGGAGGACACGACGTGGTCGCCGGATCGCAGGAACGTGAAGAACACCGCGTGCAGCGCCGCGACCCCGGACGCGAGCGCGACCGCGCCGGTGTCACCGCCGCCCGCCGGGTCCTCCAGGGCGACGAGCTTCTGCTCCAGCCACCGTTGGTTCGCCCCGCCGTTGCGGGTGTAGAGCGCCGTCGCGGTACCCGACCAGTCCAGCTCGGACGGGTCCTCGGGCAGCGCGTAGGAGTTGGCCGTGACGAGCGGTCGCCGGATCGCGCCGGTGCCCGGGTCGACGTCGTTGCCGGCGTGCACCGCACGCGTCGCAAGATGATCCATCCCCGCATCATGGCTCCACGAC
>NZ_JADQDD010000388.1 GCF_019263595.1 Pseudonocardia sp. KRD291
GCGGCCCCGCGGGCCCGGTCGGTGTGGCCGAACGCGGCGACCCGGACCGGCACCGGCGCGAACCCGGGACGGCCGTGCCGGGCGGTCTCGGCGTCGAACGCGGCACGGGAGATCGCCAGCAGCTCGGCGCTCTGCCCGGAGACCAGCACCAGCTCCGGGTCGAGCGCGCCGGTCAGGCCGACGATCAGCAGCGCGAGGCCGCGGGCGGCGGCGTCGAGCACCGACCGGGCACGGGCGTCCCCGGCGCCGGCGAGCTCGAACAGCTCGTCGCGGGTGACCGGACGGCCCAGGTGTGCCGCCGCCGCGGCGCTCAGCCCGCCGCTGCCCAGCAGGGCCTGAGCGCAGCCGGCGTGCCCGAGCCCGCACGGCCCGCCGGGCGCGGCGGGGACCAGCGGCTGGTGCCCGACCGCGCCACCCAGGCCGCGCGCCCCGCAGATCTGGCGGTCGTGCACGACGAGTCCGCAGCCGACGTCGGCGCCGATCGTGACCAGCGCGAACGAGTGCAGGCCCCGCCCCTGCCCGAACCAGTGCTCGGCCGCGGTCAGGGCGCGTACGTCGTTGTCCACCGACACCGGGACGCCGGTCGCGGTGGTGAGCAGCGCGGCCAGCGGGACGGCGGCCTCCCAGCCGTGCAACGGCGCGACGACGACGTCGCGGTGCTCGGTGACCAGCCCGCCGATGCCGACCCCGGCCCCGGCGAGCGGGCCGTGCACCCGGGCCAGCGCGTGCACGAGGTCGGCGACGGCGCGCACCACCTCGTCCGGGGACCGGCCGGGCAGCGCGACGGTGCGGCGGTCCAGGACCTCGGCGCGCAGGTCGGTGACCACGGCGAACAGCTCGTCGGCGGTGATCGTCACGCCGGCGAACCGGGCCCGGGTGGGGCGCACGTCCAGGGGCACCGACGGCCGTCCGGTGCTGCGCCGGCGCTGCGGGCCGCCCTCGACGAGCAGGCCGTCGTCGAGCAGCGGTCGGGTCAGGCGGGTCAACGAGCCGGGGGACAGCCCGAGCCTGCGGGAGAGCTCCGCGCGCGGCAGCGGGCCGTGGCGCAGCACCTCGACGGCGACGGCGAGCAGGCTGCCGTCGAGGCGGCCCCAACCGTTGCGGGTGGTTTCTTCCGACACGGAAGTCACCGCCGTCACGCTACCGGAGCAGCGGGTCCGGCCCGGCGCAGCGCGCGGGAACCCGCGTGCCCGGCGCGCGCCGGGGTAGGCATGATCGACGCCATGGACGACCCGCTGGTGAACCCGGTCCCGGCAGCCCTCACCGGGCCGTTGCGCACCTTCGGCGACCGCCGTGGACGGGCGGTGCGCTTCGACCCGGACGTGTCCCCGTTCGCGGGCCTGCCGGCGGACCCGGACGCCCGCGACTGGGCCGACCTCGCGGCGCTGGCCGGGCCCGGGGAGACACTCGTGCTGGCCGGCCCCGGCGCCGCTGCGCCTGCGGGCTGGGAGACCGTCCGGGCGCTGGACGGCGTCCAGATGGACGGTGCGGGCGTCGAGGCCGCGCCGGACCCCGAGGCCATCGAGCTCGAGGTCGGCGACCGGGACGCGATGCGCGACCTGGTGGAGCGCACCCGGCCCGGACCGTGGGGCCCGCGCACCGCCGAGCTGGGCACCTACCTGGGCATCCGGCGCGGCGGGGAGCTGGTCGCGATGGCGGGCGAGCGGCTGCGGGTCCCCGGCCGGACCGAGATCAGCGCGGTCTGCACGGACCCGTCCGCGCGCGGGCAGGGGCTCGCCGAACGGCTGGTGCGGGCCGTCGCGGCGGGGATCGTGGCGCGCGGGGACCGGCCGATCCTGCACGGCGCCGCGTCCAACGAGACGGCCCTGCGGCTCTACCGGCGGATGGGGTTCGTGCTGAGCCGCCCGATGCGGTTCGACCTGCTGCGCACGCCGGAGCGATGAGCGCTCAGGCATCCGGGTCGGACAGCGCCGCATCCACCGAGGCGGGGGCGAGCACCTCGTCGAGCACCAGGATCGCGCAGCCGGTGACGCCGCTGCGCCCGTGCGTGAGGCCCGGCTCGATCCGCAGGTCCTGGGTCGCGGCGGCCATCGACTGCCGGTAGATCGCCTCCCGGACCCCGGCGACCAGCGGGTCGTAGGCGCCGACGAGGTCGCCGCCGATCGTCACCATGGCCGGGTTGATCAGGTTCACGGCCGCGGCCAGCACCTCGCCGAGGCGCCGACCGGCCGTGCGCACCAGCCGGACCGCCTCCGGGTCACCCTGTTTGACCAGCATGATCACGTCGGCGATGGCGTGCACCTCGCGTCCGGCCGCGGTCAGGTCGCGAATCAGCGCGGCACCGCCGGCCAGCACCTCCAGGCAGTCGACGTTGCCACACCCGCAGCCGACGCCCGGCCCGTCGTGCACGGGGGTGTGCCCGATCTCGCCCGCCGCACCCCACGCCCCGCGCTGCAGCACGCCGCCGGCCACCACGCCGGCGCCGACCCCGGTGGAGACCTTGACCATCAGCAGGTCGTCGACGCCCGGGTGCGCGGCGTGCTCGGCCAGCGCCATCACGTTCACGTCGTTGTCCACCCGCACCGGCACCGGGAAGCGCTCGGTCAGCAGCGGCGGTAGCGCCACGCCCTCCCAGCCGGGCAGCGACGGGACACCGATGCTGGCGCCCGCGTCGCGGTCGACGGTGCCCGGGATGGAGAGCCCGATCCCGCGGATCCCGGACTCGGTGGCGCCCGTGGTGGCCAGCAGCCCCTCCAGCATCGGGATCACGGCGTCGAGCAGCTTGTCCGGCCCGATCGACGCCGGCTGGTCCAGGGCGTCCTCGGCGATCACCCGGCCGGTGAGGTCGCAGATCGCGGCCTTGGTCCGGCTGACCCCGACCGAGACCGCGAGCACGGTGCCACCCGTGGCGTGGAAGACCAGGCGCGCCGCCGGACGTCCGCCGGTCGCCGCCGCGCCGACGACCTCGGTGACCAGGCCCTCGGCGAGGAGCCGGTCGACCCGCGCCGCGACCGCGGTCCGGGACAGGCCGGTGGCCCGGCCGATCTCGGTCCGGGTTCCGGCCTCGCCGTCGCGGACCAGCCGGAAGATCTCGCCGGCGGTGGCGGGCGCGGTGGTCGGGGTGCGTCCTCGCATTCGACCAGTAGAACATGTGTCTTTGACCTGCGCTAACGCCGATGTGGGAACAGTAACGTCTTGTGAGTGCGGAAGTGGCGCTCTAGAGTGCTCATTGCACGGTTCGACACCACCGCCTCGTCAGGAGACCGACGCACCGTGACCGCTACCCCGCCCGCCACCGGCACCGACCGCCCGGACGAGGTGCCGATGCACCCGATCGTCGCCGCCGTCACCGACCGGATCCGCGCCCGCTCCGCCGCCCGCCGCGCCGCCTACCTCGGGCGCATCCGCGCCGCAGGCTCCACACCGGACGCCGCCCCGGGGCGCAGCGAGCCCAGCCGTAGTGGACTGGGCTGCGCCAACCTCGCGCACGGCGTCGCCGCCTGCGGCCCGGACAAGCTGACGCTCACCGCGACGCCGGCCCGCAACGTCGCGATCGTGTCCGCCTACAACGACATGCTCTCGGCGCACCAGCCGTTCGAGACGTTCCCGGCGCGGATCAAGCAGGCCGCGCGGGCGGCCGGTGGGGTGGCCCAGGTCGCCGGCGGCGTGCCCGCCATGTGCGACGGGATCACCCAGGGCCGCGAGGGCATGGAGCTGTCCCTGTTCAGCCGGGACGTGATCGCCATGTCGACGGCGGTCGCGCTCTCGCACGACATGTTCGACGGCGCCGTCCTGCTCGGCGTCTGCGACAAGATCGTCCCCGGGCTGGTGATGGGCGCGCTGTCGTTCGGGCACCTGCCGGTCGTGCTGGCCCCGGCAGGCCCGATGACCTCGGGCCTGCCGAACAAGGAGAAGGCCCGCATCCGCCAGCTGCACGCCGAGGGCAAGGCCAGCCGTGAGGAGCTGCTCGAAGCCGAGTCGAAGAGCTACCACGGTCCCGGGACCTGCACGTTCTTCGGGACCGCGAACTCCAACCAGCTGCTGATGGAGGTCATGGGCCTGCACCTGCCGGGCGCGAGCTTCGTCAACCCGGGCACCCCGCTGCGCGACGCCCTGACCGACGAGGCCGCCCGCCGGGCGCTGGACCCGTCGACGGCGCCGATGGGCGAGGTCGTCGACGAGAACGCCGTCGTCAACGGGGTGGTGGCGCTGCTGGCCACCGGCGGCTCGACGAACCACACGATGCACCTGGTCGCGATGGCTGCGGCCGCGGGCGTCGAGCTGACCTGGGACGACTTCTCCGACCTGTCCGCGGTCGTGCCGCAGCTGACCCGGATCTACCCGAACGGCACCGCCGACATCAACCACTTCCAGGCCGCGGGCGGGATGTCGCTGCTGATCCGCGAGCTGCTCGGGGCCGGGATGCTGCACGACGACGTCGACACCGTCGTCGGGCACGGCCTGCACCGCTACACCGCCGAACCGTTCCTGGGCGGCAGCGGGGACGGGGGAGCGGACCTCGTCTGGCGCGACGGCCCCACCGAGAGCCTGGACAAGACCGTGCTGCGCGGCGTCGCGGACCCGTTCGCCCCGGACGGTGGACTGCGGGTGCTCGGCGGCAACCTCGGGCGCGCGGTGGTCAAGACGTCCGCGGTGGATGCCGAGCACCGGGTCGTCACGGCCCCGGCACGGGTGTTCGACGACCAGGCACAGCTGCTCGACGCGTTCGGCCGCGACGAGCTCGACGCCGACATGGTCGCCGTCGTGCGTCACCAGGGCCCCCGCGCGAACGGCATGCCGGAGCTGCACAAGCTCACCCCAGCGCTCGGGGTGCTGCAGGACCGCGGGTACCGGGTCGCCGTCGTCACCGACGGCCGGATGTCCGGCGCGTCGGGCAAGGTCCCGGCCGCGCTGCACGTCACCCCGGAGGCCGCGCAGGGCGGGCCCCTGGGCAAGGTCCGCGACGGCGACGTGATCCGCCTCGACACCCTGGCCGGGACCCTGGAGCTGCTGGTCGACGCACACGAGATGGCCGCCCGCGACGGGTCCGTCCCGCCGGTGGACTCTACGTTCGGGACCGGCCGGGAGCTGTTCGCGGCGTTCCGCGACGCCGTCGGACCGGCCGAGCGGGGCGCGAGCGTC
>NZ_JADQDD010000389.1 GCF_019263595.1 Pseudonocardia sp. KRD291
GCGTCCCCGTTCGCGTCCTCGTCCTGAATCCGCCGCCGGACCGCACCCAGCTCGGCACGCAGGGTCACGATGTCCCACTTGCGGGCCGTCAGCGAGCGGGCCAGCGCATCGGTCCGCCGGTGCGCCACCACCACCCACACGGTCGTGGCCACCGCCACCACCAGCGCGAGGCACGCGATCGTCGCGACGGTCGCGGACGACATGTTCGCTCCGATCTCGGGGACGGCGGCGGGATGACCTCGACGTACGGTAACCGGGGCCGTGCCGTCGTCGCTGCTCCGTGTGGCGGTATCCACGACGCCACGACATCGGAGGACCGGTTCACTACCGTGCGCGACGTGGGACCGAGCCGGACGTGGTGCGCGACGACCGCCCCGACCGCGAGTGATCCATCCGGCGGGCGGGTACCTCACTCTGGACCGATTCCGCGACTACGATGGGCAGACATGCAGGAGACCTCGCCGGTCGGTAACGGCCCCACCACGGACAGCGATAGCCGGGTCGTGGAGAAGACCGGACCGACCCCGACGAAGGCCCCCGAGCCGACGAAGGTTCCCAGCCAGAACAGCCCGGCCCCGAGCGCCGTGGCTGCGAACGTCCCCGTACCGAACGCCCCCGCACCGAACGTTCCGGCACCGAACGCCCCCGCACCGGACGTTCCGGCACCGGACGTTTCGGCACCGGATGCAGCGGCCACGAACGCTCCCGCACCGAACGTGGCGGCCGCGCACGTCCCCGCGCCGAACGCGGCGGCCCCGCACGTCCCCGCACCGGACGCAGCGGGCCCGCACGTCCCGGACCCGCAGCAGTTCCCGCCGACGCTCGTCGGCCTGGACCCGCCGACCCTGCCGGCCGCCGACGGGATGAAGCTCCCGCACCGCGACGTCGACGCCCGCGGGCCCGCGGACCTGCCGCAGTTCCGCCCGTTCCCGCACCCGCAGCGCTCCGAGCCCGGTCACCCGGGCCTCCGCCGGATGTGGAAGCGCATGATCATGTTCTGGCGCCGCACCACGATCTGAGGCGGGCGATCGCGACGAGCGCGACATTCGTGGCGCACCACGCGACGACGGCCGCGCTCGTCCCGTCCGCGGGCCGCTCAGGCGCCGAAGTGGTCCCAACCTGCTGCGCCGTCGTGCGGGGCCCCGTCGAGGAGGACCTGCGGGTCACCGTCGGCGACCCGGCCCACCGCGGTCCAGCCCTCGGGCAGGGCGGTGCCCGCGCCGAACGTCGCGACCAGGGCGTGGTCCTCGCCCCCGGTGAGGATCCACTGCAGGGGGTCCGCGCCGAGCGCACCGGCGATCTCGGAGAGCTTGTCCGGTACCGCGAACGCCGCCGACCGCAGGTCCACGACCACGCCGGAGGCCCGCGCGACGTGGCCCAGGTCGGCGAGCAGACCGTCCGAGACGTCGATCATCGAGGTGGCCCCGGCCAGCGCGGCCTGCGGGCCCGCGGCGTACGGCGGCTCCGGCATCCGATGGGCGTTGACCAGCGCGGCGGGTGAGCGGAACCCGCGCCCGAGCACCGCCAGCCCGGCCGCCGAGAAGCCCAGGCGCCCCGCGAACGCGACCACGTCGCCGGCCCGCGCCCCGGCCCGGGTCACCGGTTCGCGCCCCTGCAGCGAGCCCAGCGCGGTCACCGACACCACGATCGTCGACGCGGACGCGACGTCGCCGCCGACCACGCCCGCCCCGACCGAGGACGCCTCCGCCCACAGACCGTCGGCGAGGGCCTCGAGCTGGTCCACCGGCGTCGACGGCGGGCAGGCCAGCCCCACCAGCAGCGCCGTCGGGACCGCACCCATCGCGGCGACGTCGGCGAGGTTCGCGGCCGCGGCCTTGCGGCCGACCTGCTCCGGGGTGGACCAGTCGAGCCGGAAGTGCACGCCCTGCACGAGCACGTCGGTGCACGCGACGACGCGCCCGTCCGGCGCCACGACGACCGCGGCGTCGTCGCCCGGACCGAGCAGCGTCGTGTCCGGCTGACGACGGTCCGTGGTCACCCGGGCGATCAGGCCGAACTCGCCGACCTCGGAGAGTGAGACGCTCGCCTCTGATCCGCCCGGGGGCGTGATCGCAGATGGGGGCACGGGGGCGACCTCCGGTACGTTCGGCTTCTTCGATGGTGCCGGGACAACTGTCCGGCAGGAGTGCGCAGACCGGAAAGGGGCACGCCGTGGTGCAGGCATACATCCTCGTCCAGACCGAGGTCGGGAAGGCCGCCGCCGTCGCCGCCGAGATCGCCGGGTTGGCCGGCGTGATCTCGGCCGAGGACGTCACCGGACCGTACGACGTGATCGTGCGTGCCGAGTCCGACGACGTCGACGCACTGGGCACGCTGGTCGTGGCACGGGTCCAGAACGTCAACGGGATCACCCGGACGCTGACGTGCCCGGTGGTCAAGCTCGGCTGAACCCTTGTCCACACGTGGCGACGAGAAGGCCGGACGCACCCGCGTCCGGCCGATCGTCGCGGTCGCGGTGGCCCTGCCGCTGCTGTTGGCGCTGGTGGTCGCCGGGATCGGGATCACGCTGCGTCTCTCAGGGGCCGACGCGGGACCCGCACCGGACGCCCCGCCCGTCACCGGCCCGATCGACGTCGGGCCCGCGACCGACCCGTCGGCGTCGTCCGCGGCGTGCGCCGGCCTGCTGAGGCTCCTCCCGGCGGCGCTGCCCTCGGACGGCGGCTCGCTGGAGCCGCGCCCGGTCTCCCCCGCCGTCGACGGGGCCCGGGCCTGGGCGGCCGCGCCGGAACCGGTGGTCCTGCGCTGCGGGGTCCCCCGGCCCGCCGAGCTCGGGCCGTCCTCGCCGCTGGTTCTGGTGAACGGCGTGAACTGGCTCCCGCTGCCGGACGCGGCGGGGACGGCGGAGGCGGCGGGCACCCGCTCGAGCACCTACGCCGTCGTCGACCGCGGGGTGTACCTGACGCTGTCCGCCCCGGCCGAGGCCGGCAGCGGGCCGTTGCAGGCGGTCTCCGACGCGGTCGCGGCGTCCCTGCCGCCGCAGCCGGTCCGGGTCCGCTGAGCGGGCCCCGGCGCAGCAGCCGCACTCAGCGCAGGCCGGTCCCCCGCGCCAGTGCCGTGTCGACGAGCGTGGACAACAGCTCGCGGTAGTCCAGCCCGGTGACCGCCCACATCTTCGGGAACGCCGAGCTCGGGGTGAACCCGGGCATCGTGTTCACTTCGTTCACGGTGATCGCACCGTCCGGGCCGACGAAGAAGTCCACCCGGGCCAGCCCCTGCACGTCCAGCGCCCGGAAGGCCGCGACGGCCTGGGCGCGCACGTTCTCCACCACGTCGTCGTCGAGCTTGGCCGGGATGTCGAGCTCGGAGACGTCGAGGTACTTGGACTCGAAGTCGTAGAACTCGCCGCCGTAGCGCAGTTCGGCGGGCAGGCTGGCGCGCACCGAGCCGTCCGGGAACTCCAGCACCGCGCACTCCACCTCGCGGCCGACGACGCCGGACTCGACGAGCACCTTCGGGTCGTGCGTGCGGGCGTCGGCGATCGCGGCGTCGAGCGCGGCCGGGTCGGTGACCCGGGTGACGCCCATCGACGACCCGGCGCGGGCGGGCTTGACGAACAACGGCAGGCCGAGGCGGTCCCGGTCGGCGAACCCGATGTCGGTGCCCGGGCGCAGTACGACGCCCTCGGCGACGCGCAGGCCGTCGGCGCGCAGCAGCTTCTTGGCGAACTCCTTGTCCATGCCGACGGCGCTGGCCAGCACCCCGGCGCCGACGTAGGGCACGCCGGCCATCTCCAGCAGGCCCTGGATCGTGCCGTCCTCGCCGAACGCGCCGTGCAGGATCGGAAAGACCACGTCGACGTCACCCAGCGCCTCGCCGGCGCGGCCGGGGTCGAGGCGGATCAGGCCGCGCGACGGCTCGCCGGGGAACACCACCGCGTCGGCGCTCCCGTCGACCTGCGGCAGCTCGCGACCGGAGATCGCCAGCACCGCCGGGTCGTCCGGGCCGAGCACCCAGGCCCCGTCGGGGGCGATCCCGACCGGGACCACCTCGAACCGGTCCGGGTCCAGGTGGGTGAGCACGCTGCCTGCGGAGACGCACGAGATGGCGTGCTCGGAACTGCGCCCGCCGAACACGACGGCCACCCTCACCTTCGGCTGGGTCATGGGGACCGAGGGTAGGCGTCGGCGGGCCCGGCCCCCGGAGGGGGCTCAGCTGTAGCGGCCCGACCGGAGGGGGCTCAGCTGTAGCGGGTCTCGCGCTCGCGGATCGCCGACAGCCCGACCAGCTCGGTGAACTCGTCGAAGCCGGGCAGGGTCATCTGCTGCGGGGAGCCGAGCGCGGCGGCCGGGGTGCCGTCGCGGCGCAGCGTCTCCAGCAGCGAGCGGACCCCGGCGGTCGCCGCGAGCAGCGTCCCGATCGGGTAGAGCACGAGCGAGAACCCCAGCTCACGCAGCCGCGGCAGGGTCAGCGGCGGAGTGCGGCCGCCCTCGGCCCAGTTGAACAGCAGCGGGGCCCCGCCTGCGAGCGCACCGGCGATCTTCTCGATGTCGGCCTCCCCGGTCGGGGCCTCGACGAACAGGACGTCCGCGCCGGCGTCGCGGTAGGCCCGGGCACGGTCCAGAGCCGCGTCGACGCCGTCGGTGGCGACCGCGTCGGTCCGCGCGATGATCACGGTGTCCGGGTCGCGGCGGGCTTCGCAGGCGGCGCGGATCTTGCCGGCCATCTCCGCGGTGGCGATGACCTCCTTGCCACCCATGTGACCGCAGCGCTTCGGCGTGACCTGGTCCTCGAGCTGGATGCCGGCCACCCCGGCCCGCTCGTAGGTGTCGACGGTGCGGGCGACGTTGAGCGCGTTGCCGTAGCCGGTGTCGGCGTCGGCGATCAGCGGGACGTCACCGGTCACCGCGGCCATCCGCCGCGCGTTGTCGGCCATCTCGGCCGCGCCGAGCAGGCCGATGTCGGGCTGCCCGATCAACGACGCGGTGGTGCCGAAGCCGGTCATGTACACGGCCGGGAACCCGGCGTCGGCGACCAGCCGGGCGGACAGCGCGTCGTAGGCACCGGGGGCGAGCACCGGCCCGTCCGCCGGGGCCGCGGCGAGCAGCGCCCGCAACCGCGCCGCCGGGGTCCGCGCC
>NZ_JADQDD010000039.1 GCF_019263595.1 Pseudonocardia sp. KRD291
GGAGACGCCGATGACCCCGTAGCGCTGCAGCACGGCGTCGCTGACCCGGGCCAACCCGGCGAGCGCGCCGGTGTGCGAGCGGGCGGCGGCCTGACCGCGCTCGGAGTCGCCCGCGCGCAGCAGCACGACCGGCACGTCCCTCCGGCGCGCGAGGGCAAAGAAGTCGGTCAGGTGGCGGCCGCTGCGCACGCCCTCCAGGTAGAGCGCGACGGCCCGCACGCCGGGCTCGCCCAGGGCAGCCGAAGCGATCTGGGCCGCGTCGAGCACGGCCTCGTTGCCGGTGCTGACCATGTGCGAGAAGCCCAGCCCGCGGGCGTGCGCCATCGCGCAGACGTAGCTGCCGATCGCGCCGCTCTGGGTGACCAGCGCGACCGGTCCAGGGGTCAGATCCGCGCCGTCGACCAGCGAGCCGAAGGTCCCGTAGAAGCGGGTGCCGAAGTCGATGACCCCCAGCGAGTTGGGGCCGACGACGGCGAGCCCCCGCTCGTGTGCCAGCTCCCGCAGCGCCCGCTCCCGTGCCGCACCGGCCTCGTCGAGCTCGGCGAACCCGGAGCTGAACACGAGGAACGTCCGGGTGCCGCGGTCGGCCGCGGCCGCGACCGTGTCGAGCACCGCCTCGGCGCGCACCGCGATGATCGCGAGGTCCGGCGCCTCGGGCAGGGCGGCGGCGTCGGGCACGCAGGCGACACCCTCGACGGAGGCGTGTCGCGGGTTGACGGGGTAGAGCCGCGGCGGGTTGTCGCCGCGCAGCAGGCTGCGCAGTGTCCGGGTGGCCGGACGCGTGGGGTCGGGCGAGGCGCCGAACAACGCGACCGAGGCCGGTCGGAACAGGCTGCCCATCAGCTCGGACCCGATCGGAGCTGCCACCATCGACTGTCCCCTCACCCCGGATACTCCAGCACGTCCGTGCGGGAGTCGGATGTCCCGCTTCGCGACAGTCCGGCTCAGCCGACGTAGAGATCTGCCAGCTGGGCGCGCAGCTTGTACTTGGGGACCTTCCCTCCGACGGTCTCGGGCATGCCGTCGGCGTACACGATGCGCCTGGGTCGCTCGAACCCGGCCAGGCGGTCCCGGCAGAACCCGGGTTCGTCGTTCTCGTCGGCGACCGCCCCGGGCGGGACACCACGACAGCTGTCACGGCCGCGCGCAGCACGCGGATGGGCGTGCAACACCGACTCGACCCGCATGCTGGACGCGTTCTCTCCGCCGGACTTCACAATGTCCGTGTAGCGGTCGACCATGATCCGCAGGCCGTCGTCGACCACGGCGCTGTCGCGGGAGTGGAACCATCCTCCGCGGCTCGCCTCCCGGCTCGCCTCGGGATTGCATGGTCGGCCCCGCGGTGGGTCAGCCGGGCGAAGGCGTCGTCGCCGTAGGCGCCCGGAGGGCCGGTCAGCCCCTCGTCGTCGGGTCGGCTCCAGGTCAGCCGCTCCAGTACGTCGCCGACCGAAGTGCGGTCCCAGCGGTGCACCGCGCAGCGTCCGCGCAGTGCGGTGGCGTCCAGCTCCATCGCCGGTTCCTCTCTCGGGACCTGTGGTGAGCATGTCGAACGGCTTGCACCGAATCAAGAGTTAGTCAGTTCGGGTTCACTTCGTCGATCGGGGGTCGGGCTGACGCCGAGGCAGGCGTGCGCGGTGATGTCGAGCAGTTCGGTCAGGCGGTTGGCGGCCAGGCCACTGCGGTAGAACAGCGTCGCGTGCACAGCCCCGATCGCGGCGTGCACGAGTAGCCGGAGGTCACCGTCGGTCAGCTCCGGCCGCAGCGGACCGAGCACGGCCACCCACTCCTCGATGTAGTGCCGCTGTCCCCGTCGCAGCCGTCGACGGTCGGCGTCGGGCAGGCTGTAGGCCTCGCGGTGGTAGACGGTGAGCACGTCGCGATCGTGCATCGCGATGGCGATGTGCGCGCGGACCAGCAGGGACAGGGCAGAGCGGTCGTCGGGCGCGGTGGTCAGGATGTCCGCCGCCTCGGACTGCAGCCTTGCCATTGCCTGGTCCAGCAGGGCGACGAGAATGTCCTGCTTGCTGGTGAAGTGCCGGTACACACCGGAGCCCACGATGCCGGCCTCGGCCCCGATCTCGTCCATCGCGACCGCGTGGAAACCCCGTCGGGCGGCGAGCGCGGCTGCGGCGGAGAGAATCCGGGCACGCCGGTCGGGATCGCGCCGCCGGGGAGTGGCGGGTTCGCTCGGGTTCGCCATCTGGCCATCATGACACCCCGCTGGGTAAGGTGCCGCGAGTGAACATGCCCTCACATCGGAGGGTCGGCGCCGATCAGGACGGGGACCGTTGAGCGAGGAAGCGATCATCTACGAGGTCGTCGACGGGGTTGCCTGGCTGACGATCAACCGGCCGGAGGCTCGGAACGCTCTCAACGCCGCGGTCCGGCAGGGGTTGTTCGACACGGTGCGCCGCTTCAACGGCGACGACTCGGCCAGGGTCCTGGTGCTGACCGGGGCCGGCGACAAGGCGTTCTGTGCCGGCGGGGACCTGAAGGAGATGTCGGAGACGGCGCTCACGGTCCCGCCGCGCGACTTCGCGCCGCAGTTCGGGCGCAACATCGAGGTCGTCAAGCCGACCATCGCCGCGGTGAACGGCGTGGCCTTCGCGGGCGGGTTCCTGTTGGCCCAGCAGTGCGACCTCGTGGTCGCGGCCGAGCACGCCACGTTCGCGGTCAGCGAGGTCAAGGTCGGCCGTGGATCGCCGTGGGCGGCGCCGCTGTCGTGGCTGCTGCCGCCGCGGCTCGCGCTGCAGATCCTGATGACCGGCGACCCGATCACCGCCGAGCGCGCCCGCGAGGTGGGCATGGTGAACGAGGTCGTGCCCGCGGCGGAGCTGCGGGCACGAACCCAGGAACTCGCCCTGCGGATCGCCTCCAACGCGCCGCTGTCCGTGCTCGCGGCGAAGCGAACGGTGTACCTCTCCGCGCAGCACCACCTGGCCGAGGCCTACGACCTGGCCGACGAGATCTGGGAGCCGGTGTACCTGAGCGCCGACGCGCAGGAGGGCCCCACCGCCTTCCGCGAGAAGCGCACACCGGTCTGGAAGGGGCGCTAGCCGTGGCCGTGACGATGGAGTCCGTGATCACCGACATCGAGGCGGAGACGGCCGACCTGAGGTCGCTGATCGCCGATCTGCCCGACGGGTCGGCCGGGTGGGACGCCCCGACCCCGGCCACCGGCTGGGCCGTCCGCGACCAGATCAGTCATCTGGCGTTCTTCGACGACATCGCGGTGCGCTCGGCCACCGACCCCGAGGGGTTCACCTCCGAGGTGCTGCCCATGCTCGCCGACGGCCGAATCTCCCCGGACACGATCGCCGAGCGCTACCGGCCGATTCCGGGAGCGGAACTGCTGTCCTGGTTCGACGGCGCGCGCAGCGCTCTGGTCGCCGCCTTCGCCGCGATCGACCCCTCGGCGCGGGTGCCGTGGTTCGGCCTCCCCATGAGCGCGGCCTCCTCGCTGACCGCGCGGATCATGGAGACCTGGGCGCACGGTCAGGACGTCGCCGACGCGCTCGCGGTGACCCGCGTGCCTTCGGCCCGGTTGCGCCACGTCGCCCACATCGGCGTGGGCGCGCGGGCGTTCAGCTACATGGCCAACGGCCTCGAGGTGCCTACCGAGCCCGTCCGTGTCGAGCTCACCGCTCCGGATGGCGCGATCTGGACCTGGGGTCCCGACGGCGTGCCCGACCGGGTCACCGGCCCGGCACTCGACTTCTGCCTGCTCGTCACCCAACGACGGCATCGCGACGACACCGCGCTGGAGGCCACCGGAACATTGGCCGACCAGTGGCTCTCCATCGCGCAGGCCTTCGCCGGACCTCCCGGCGGCGGGCGCACGGCAGGCCAGTTCGACGGAGGTGCGGCGTGAGGGACCCGGTACGGATCGGCAACTGCTCGGGCTTCTACGGCGACCGGATCTCCGCGGCGCGGGAGATGGTCGAGGGCGGGGCGGGCGCGGAGGGCATCGACGTGCTCTGCGGTGACTACCTCGCCGAGCTGACGATGCTCATCCTCGCGAAGGCGCAGGCGAAGGACCCCGCGGGCGGTTACGCCCGCACGTTCCTGACGCAGATGGAGCAGGTGCTGGGTACCTGCTCCGATCGCGGTATCAAGATCGTGGCCAACGCCGGCGGGCTCAACCCCGCGGGGCTGGCCACCGCGCTGCGCGAGCTCGCGGACCGGCTCGGTGTCACGGTCCGCGTGGCCCACGTCGAGGGTGACGACCTGCGCGGGGACCTGGCCGCGATCACGCCGGCGGTCGGTGAGGTCAAGCCGGTCTCGGCGAACGCCTACCTCGGTGGCTGGGGCATCGCAGAAGCGCTGGGCGCCGGTGCCGATGTCGTCGTGACCGGCCGGGTCACCGATGCCTCGCTCGTCGTCGGCCCGGCCGCCTGGTGGCACGGGTGGGAGCGCACCGACTGGGACCGGCTCGCCGGTGCCGTCGTGGCCGGTCACGTCATCGAGTGTGGTCCACAGGCCACGGGCGGCAACTACGCCTTCCTCGACGAGATCACCGACCGCCGCTACCCGGGCTTCCCCATCGCGGAGGTCGCGGCCGACGGCTCGTCGGTGATCACCAAGCACGCCGGAACCGGCGGGCTGGTCTCGGTCGGCACGGTCACCGCCCAGCTGCTCTACGAGATCGCCGAGCCCGCCTACCTGGGCCCCGACGTCGTGACGCATTTCGACACCGTGGCTCTGACCCAGCAGGCCGAGCACCGGGTGGCCATCACGGGGGCCACCGGCAGCCCGCCACCGGAGACGCTGAAGGTGGCGCTCAACGATGTCGGGGGCTACCGGAACACGATGACGATGGTGCTCACCGGCCTGGACGTGGAGGCGAAGGCCGCGTTCGTGCAGCAGCAGCTGTTCGACATCCTGGGCGGCCGGGACTCCTTCGCCGAGGTCGACGTCCGGTTGCTGCGCTTCGACCAAGGGGACGCCCCGAGCAACGACCAGGCCTGCGCGCACCTGCGGATCACGGTCAAGGACCCCGACCCGCGCAAGGTCGGACGGGCGTTCTCGAGCGGGATCATGGAGGTCGCCCTGGCCGGGTACGCGGGCTTCCACACCACCACGCCACCCACGTCGGAGTCGGCGTTCGGCGTGTACCGCCCCGCGGCCGTACCCCGGTCGAGCGTGACGCAGGTGGTGGTGCTGCCCGACGGCGAGCGGCGGAGAATCGCCGATCCGCCGACCGGCGCCGTGCCGGCCGCGGAGACCGCCGACGTCACGGCCACCTCGCAGCCGACCGGCCCCACTCGCCGCGCACCGCTGGGCGCGGTGTTGGGCGCCCGGTCCGGGGACAAGGGCGGCAACGCCAACATCGGTCTCTGGGCCCGCGACGACGCCGGCTACGCCTGGGCGCGCGAGCATCTGACCGTCGAGCGTCTGCGCGGGCTGCTCGGCCCGGAGGCGGCGCGGCTGCGCATCGACCGGTTCGAGCTGCCCAACCTGCGTGCGCTCAACGTCGTGGTGCACGGACTGCTGGGGGAGGGCGTGGCGTCCTCGACCCGTCCCGATGCCCAGGCGAAGGGACTGGGGGAGTACGTGCGCTCCCGCACCCTCGACATCCCGCAATCCCTGCTCAGCGGGACCTGAGCAGGCCGGACCCGGTGCGGGCCGCGCCCGAACCAGAAGGTGGAACGAACATGGGCAAGCTGGACGGCAAGGTCGCGCTGGTGTCGGGCTCCGGCCGCGGGATCGGGCGCGCCATCGCCGAGAAGCTCGCCGGTGACGGCGCCAAGGTCGTGGTGAACGACCTCGATGCCGACCCGGCGAAGGAGACCGTGGCCGCGATCGAGGCGGCCGGAGGCGCGGCGGTCGCGTGTTCCGGCAGCGTCACCGAGGACGGCTTCGCCGAGCGGTTCGTCGGCACCGCGGTCGACGCGTTCGGCGGGCTGGACATCGTCGTCAACAACGCCGGCTACACCTGGGACTCGGTCATCCAGAAGATGAGTGACGACCAGTGGGACGCCATCCTCGACGTGCACCTCAAGGCGCCGTTCCGGATCCTGCGCGCGGCGCAGCCGGTGATCAGTGCCGCGACGAAGAAGGAGAAGGCGGCGGGCCTCGACGTGCCGTGTCGCAAGGTCGTCAACATCTCCTCGATCGCGGGCACCGGTGGCAATGCGGGCCAGGCCAACTATTCCTCAGGCAAGGCCGGGATCATCGGCCTGACCAGGGCGATGTCCAAGGAGTGGGGCCGCTACAACGTCACCGTCAACGCGGTGGCCTTCGGCCTGATCCGCACCCGGCTGACCGAGGTCCCCGCCGGGGGCGACGGCAAGATCGACATTCAGGGCCGGCAGCTGGCCGTCGGGGTCAACCCGGAGCTGCTGGAGTCGATGGAGCGCGGCATCCCGCTGGGGCGGGCGGGCACCCCGGCCGACGCCGCCGGGGCGGTCTACCTCCTCTGCATTCCCGAGTCGGACTACGTCAGCGGTCAGCTCGTGATCTGCGGCGGCGGGTTCACCGCCTGAGCCCGACAGGGCCGGGTGTTGCGTTCCGACACACCCGACCCTGCCGGGATGCCCCTAGGGTTGCCGGTACCCGAGGAAGGGAGCGTCCGATGGCGAGCGCCGAGTCCGCGTATCTCAGTGACCTCTACAGCGACTGGTCGGCGAGGATGACCGCCGAACCGGAGATGGGCATGCCGGCTCTGCGCGACCTGTTCGAGGAATGGCACCTGCCCACCGTCGAGCCGGAGGGCGTGACCTACGCCGAGACCGAGGCCGACGGCGTGCCGGTGCTGTGGTGTTCCCCCGTCGACGCCGCGGCCGACCGCGTGCTGCTCTACACGCACGGCGGCGGTTTCGTCGTCGGGTCGCGCCACACCCACCGCAAGCTGGCGGGCCACCTGGCCAAGGCCATCGGCTGCCGGGCGCTCGTCGTCGACTACCGCCGCGCTCCCGAGCACCCGTTCCCGGCGCAGCTCGACGACTGTGTCACCGCCTACCGGTGGCTGGCCGCCCAGGGGATCGAGCCGGGCCACATCGCCACAGCCGGTGACTCGGCGGGCGGCAACCTCGCGATCAGCGTGGCGCTCAAGCTGCGGGCCGACGGCGATGCACTCCCGGCCGCGCTCGTCCCGATGTCGCCGTGGCTGGACATGGAGCACAAGGGCGAGACCCTGGACACCAACTCCGGCACCGACGCGCTGGTGCAGCGACCCATCCTGGAGGCGATGTCGGGAATGTTCCTGGGCCCGAACGGATCGGCCATCGACCCGCTGGCCAACCCGCTCTACAGCGACCCGGCCGGGCTTCCCCCGATGTACATGACCGCGGGCGGGGCCGAGACCCTGCTGGACAACGCGCAACGGTTCGCGGCCAGTGCACGTGCCGTCGGCGTCGACGTCACGATCGACGTGGTGCCGGACATGCAGCACGTGTTCACGTTCCTCGCCGGCCGCGCCACCGAGGCGGACAAGGCGGTCGCCGACATCGCGGCATGGATCCGGCCGCTGCTGGGACTTGCCTGACCCCCAGTACCGGCCACGCTGCCCTGCCGGCTACCGACCCCGGGAGCCGGCAGGGAGGCCGGGTGGTGGTCAGCCGACGAGTTCCACGACCGTCGCGTTGGCCATCCCGCCACCCTCACACATCGTCTGCAGGCCGTACCGAAGGCCCTTGTCGCGCATGTGGTTCACGAGCCGGGTCATCAGGATGGCCCCGGACGCCCCGAGCGGGTGTCCGACGGCGATCACGCCGCCGAGCGGGTTGAGGCGGTCGGGATCGGCCCCGGTCTCGGCCAGCCACGCCAGCGGGATCGGGGCGAACGCCTCGTTGACCTCGAAGGCGCCGACGTCGGTGATGTCCAGCCCGGCCCGGCCCAGCACCTTGGCGGTGGCCGGGATCGGGCCGGTCAGCATCATCACCGGGTCGGCACCACTCACGGCACCGGAGTGGTACCGCACGATCGGGGTGAGCCCGAGTTCCGCCGCGCGCCGTGGCGTGGTCACCAGCAGGGCGGCCGCCCCGTCGGAGATCTGCGATGCGTTGCCCGCATGGATCACACCGTCGGCATCGAACGAGGGCTTCAGCGCTGCCAGCTTCTCGGCGGTGGTGCCCCTCCGCAGCCCTTCGTCGACGGTGTGCCCGGGAGCCTGCGGGACCGTGGCGAGCTGCCCGTCGAACGCGCCGGAGTCGATGGCGGCGGCGGCGCGCTCGTGGCTGCGGGCGGAGAACTCGTCGAGTGCCGTGCGCGTCAGGCCCCACTTGGCGGCGATCAGCTCGGCGCCGCGGCCCTGATGGAACGTACCGCCCCCGAGCTCGGTCTCGTAGCGGCCGAGCAGCCGCGGGCCGTAGGGGAGGCCCACGTCCCGGCCGGCGCCGAGCGGCACCCGGCTCATGGACTCGACCCCGCCCGCGACGACGACGTCGTACTGGCCGGCCATCACCATGCCGGCGGCGAAGTCGAGCGCCTGCTGGCTCGACCCGCAGGCGCGATTGACCGTGGTGCCGGGCACCGACTCGGGCCAGCCGGCGGCGAGCACGGCCGACCTCGCCGGGTTCGCGGACTGGTCTCCGACCTGGTTCACGCAGCCCCACACGACGTCATCGACGACCGCCGGGTCGATGCCCGTGCGTTCGACGAGCGCCTCCAGCACCCGGGCCGCCAGCTCAACGGGGTGCACGCCCGCGAGCGATCCGCCGCGCTTGCCGATCGGTGTCCGGACGGCTTCGACGATCACTGCATCGGGCATGTCGACCTCCACGTCGCTACCGCATAATCATCATGAGGATAGCGGGTGCTGGGCCTGTGGTGAACTCACTCAGGGGCGAACTTGCGGCCGAGGAGGTGGCGCGCGACCACGAGCTTGGCCACCTGGGCGGTGCCGTCCGCGATCTCGAACGCCATCACGTCGCGCAGTCGCTGGCCCTGCGGGCTGTCGCTGCCCCAGCCGGCGTGCCCGAAGGTCAGCAGAGCCTGGTGCACCACCTCGCCCGCGGTCTTCGGGGCGAACCACTTCGCCATGTTCGCGGCCACCGAGTGCTCCAGTCCCTGGTCCTTGCGCCACAGGGCCTCGTAGCAGATGTGGCGAGCGCCGGCCAGCCGGGTGGCCTGCTCGACCAGCGGGAACGCCACGCCCTGGTTGCGGCCGATCGGTCCGCCGAACGCCTCCCGGGTGCGCGCGTACTCCAGGGCGTCGTCCAGTGCCGCCTCGGCGAGGCCGACACACATCAGGCCGATCACCGCCCGGGAGTAGTCGAATCCCTGCATCACCGACACGAAGCCGGCGCCCTCCTGCCCGATCAGCTCGTCGGCGCCCACCGGCACACCGTCGAAATGCAGCGACGCGCGTCCAATGGCCCGGCCTCCGTGGTCGTCCAGCGCGGTGCGGGCGATCCGTTCGTCGTGCAGGTCCACGTAGAACGCGCTGACCCCCCGGGCGCCGGGCCCGCCAGTGCGGGCGAACACGACACCGGTATCGGCCAGCATGCCCATCGAGATCGACGTCTTCTCCCCGACGAGGCGCCAGCCCGATCCCTCGGGAACGGCGCGCAGGGCGAGGTTCGCCGCGTCGGAGCCGTGCTCGGGTTCGGTGAGCACCAGCGCCGACATCGCCGACCCGTCGGCGATCGGCGGCAGCCAGCGCGCGAGTTGCTCCTCGCTCGCGTTGCCGACCAGGATGTCGGAGTTGAGCGCGGCGACCAGCAGGATGTAGCAGGCGTTGATGTCGGCCCGTGAGATCTCCTCGGCAGCCATGCCGGTGGTGACGGCGTCAGCATCCTGGCCGCCGAAACGTTCCGGGACGCGCAGTCCTGTCAGGCCGACCGACGCCATCTGCCTGGGTAGTTCCGGGCGCATGCGGCCCGCCCGGTCGTCGGACCGGTAGTGGGGGGCCAGTTGTTTCTCGGCGAACGAGGCCAACTCCCGGCGAAACATCTCCTGGTCGGGGTCGAAGGCGAAATGCATGGGTTCCTCCGGTTGGCAGGGCTGTCCGGCTGGACGATCAGGATGAGGATACTGAGAATGGTGGCAGCCGCGCGTCTGCCGGAATTCGGCCGCGGTTACACCTCCAGATCGGGCTTCGGCCGAACGAGCGGACGTGCCGTCGAGCTTGGCCACGATCGACGCAGCTGGGCGCCCCGCCCGTGGGCAGCGTCGCTACCCGACGGCGGACAGGATCGTGACGACACAGGCGGCGGGCCCGTCGCCCAGGGAGCCACCGGCGTTCTCGGCGAGGCCGATCCGTGCCTTCTGCACCTGGCGGGCGCCGCCTCGGCCGCGCAGCTGGTCGGCGAGGTCCACGATCTGGGCCGCCCCGGTGGCGCCGATCGGGTGGCCCCGGGCCAGCAGGCCGCCGGACACGTTCATCGGTCGTGTGCCGCCGATGCCCGTGGCGCCGTCGCGGGCGAGCCGGGCGCCCTCGCCCACCGCGGCGATGCCGATCTCCTCGGCGATCACGAGTTCGGCGGGTGACGCGGCGTCATGCACCTCGAACAGGTCGATCCCGTCCGGGTCGACGCCGCCCTGTTCGTAGGCGGCTCGGGCGGTGCGCCCGACCACGTCCCCGGCGTCGCCGACGCGTGCCGCCCCGACCGCCGAGGCCAGCACTCGCACGGACGGCTGGTCGCGTCGGCGGGCCAGGTCGGGCCGCGTCAGCACACAGGCGGCTGCCCCGTCGCCGATGGAGGAGCACATCGGCCGGGTCAGCGGGGCCACGATCGTCCGCGCGGCGAGGATCTCGTCCGCGGTGAGCGCCGTGCGGTTCTGCGCGATCGGGTTGAGGCTGCCGTTGAGCAGGCTCTTGGCCGCGACCAGTGCCAGGTCGCGGGCCGAGGCGCCGGTCTGTTCCAGGTAGGCGCGAGCCTCGGCCGCGTAGATCTCCATGAACACGGGGCGAGACCCGTCCTGCTCCCCGACCAGCTCGACGTCGACTGCCGTGGCCAGTGCCCGCCCGGCGCGCGTCCGGTCGGTGCCGGTCATCTTCTCCGCGCCGACCACCAGCACATGATCGTAGGCGCCGGAGGAGACCGCCATCGCCCCGAGGTGGAATGCGCTCGAGCTGGACGCGCAGGCGTTCTCGACCGACACCATCGGCCGTCCGGCGACGCGCGATCCGCCCAGCGCCGTGTGGGCCCGGATCATCTCCTGCCCGGTGAGGACGCCTGCAGCGGCGTTGCCGAACACGACCAGCCCGATCTCGTCCGGCTCCACCCCGGCATCGGTCAGCGCAGCGTCGGCGGCCTCGGCGGCCATCTCGCGCAGCCGGGTGCCCACGAACATGCCGAACCGGGTGATGCCGGTACCCACGATCGCTACGTCCATGTCGCGACGTCCTTCCTGTCCTCGATGTCGGGCAACTCGTCGACGTCGGGCCACAGCACCCGCTCGTCGAGGGCTCGCGCCGCGCCGTCGCGCAGCCGGCCGGTCGTGGCGGCGAGCACGGTCGCCGCGTGCCCGGCCGCGCCGGCGGCGTCGCCCGCCCCGATCGCCGCCAGCAGGGCGCCCCGCGCCTCGTCGGATCCGTCTCCCGGTCCCGGCCCGGTCCGGTCGAGCGCGTCGCTCATCCAGGCCAGCGCCGTGAGGACCAGCTCCAGGACGTCGTTCCCGGTGGCCGCGGCCAGGAGCCGGTGGAACTCCAGGCGCTCGCGGCGCCGGTGCGCGGAGGCCGAGGAGGCGGTGAGGCGGTCGTGGCAGGCGCGCAGCATCGCGAGGTCGGAGGCGTCCCCGCGCTGCGCGGCCATCCGGGCCGCGACGGGTTCCAGCACCGCTCGCGACTCCAACAGGCCGCGCAACGTGGTGCCACGGAACTGCAGCGCGATGGCCAGCGCGCTGCCCACGACACGCGGCCCGGGTAGCGCGATCCGGGCGCCGCCGCCCGGTCCGCTGCGCACGTCGATGGCGCCGAGATAGGACAGCACGCGCAGGGTCTCCCGCAGCGAGCCGCGCGAGACGTCGAAGTAGCTCATCAGGGTCGGCTCCGAGGCCAGCCGGTCGCCGGGGACGAGCCGCCGGGCGACGGCCTCGCGCATCATCCGGCGCGCCGTCACCCGGGGGACGGAGCCACCGGCGGCCCGGCTCTCGATGCTCGACACGCCTCCCACGATCTCGTATCCTAAATCAATGCAATCTGGTACACCAGATAGTCCCTTCGTCTTCTCCCGCGAGCACGCCGACTTCGAGGCCTCGGTCGCGGCGCTGGGCCGCCGCGAGTTCCACGACGGCTACCTCGCGCGGGCGACCTCGAAGGAGATGTGCTGGGACGAGCTCAAGGCCCTCGGACGCCACGGTCTGCTCGGGATGACACTCCCCGCCGCTCACGGGGGACAGGACGCGGACCCCGTCACGGTCGGCATCGCCTGCGAGCAGATGGCCCGTTCGGACTTCAACCTGGCCTACCTGATCTTCGGGTCGGTACTGCTCGACGGCCTCCTCACGGGGCTGCCGGCGCACGTCGGGGAGCCGGTGGTGCATGCGGTGGCGGCCGGTGAGCAGGTGGTGTGCCTTGCGCTGACGGAGCCCCGCGGTGGCTCCGACGCCTCCGGGCTCGCGGTGCGCGCCCGGCCCGTCGACGGCGGTTTCCGGTTGTCGGGGGAGAAGACCTCGGTCACGTTGGGCGCGCATGCGACCCACGCGATCGTCGTCGGCACCGTCGACCCCGCGCTGCGGTCACGCGGGACGAGGCGCCTGCTGGTGCCGCTGGACGACCCGAGCATCAGCCGGCAGCGGTTCGCCGATCCCGGCTTCCGGCCGCTGAGCCGGGTCGGGATGAGCTTCGACGACACGTTCGTCCCGGCCGATCACGAGATCACCGACGGCGGCAGCGGCCTGGCCACGCAACTGGCCGACTTCGACTTCACCCGCGCGCTGCTAGGGCTGATGGTGCTCGGCGCCGCCCGCCGCGCCATGGACACCACAATCGACTGGGTGCGCCAGCGCACGGCGTTCGGCGCGCCGATCGCCACCTACCAGGGCGTGTCCTTCACTCTCGCCGAGTGGGACACGCAACTCGAGGCGGCCCGCTGGCTGTGCTACCGGACGCTCGGCCTGCGCGCCGCAGGCTCACCACACACGCGGGAGGCCGCGATGTGCAAGTGGTGGGCGCCGCGGATCGCGGTGCAGGCCATCAACGACTGCATCGTGCTGCACGGCCACGTCGGGTGGTCCACCGAGATGCCGTTGCAGCAGCTGCTGCTCGACGTCAGCGGCCTGCAGATCGGCGACGGTACCCCGCAGATCCAGAAGCTCGTGATCGCCCGCCATCTGATCGGCCGCGAGCACGTCGGCTGACCGACCACCGAAAGGAGGCGCTCGATGAAGCGCGTCACCGGATGCCCGTCCACCTCGGGCGACAACTACCAGCTCACCACCACCACCTTCATCCGGCACGCGGTGCGCACGCACCCGGAGCAGGAGATCGTCTACCGCGCCGGTGGGGAGATGCGGCGCTACACCTACGCCGACGCCCACCGGCGGATGATGCGAGCCGCGAACGCGCTCGAGACGCTCGGTGTCACCCCCGGGGACCGGGTCGGGGTACTGGACTGGAACTCCCACCGGCACTTCGAGCTCTACTTCGCGATCCCCGGCACCGGGGCGGTGCTGCTGCAGATGAACCTTCGCATCTCCGCGGACGACCTGTCCTACGTCGCCGCCCACAGCGAGGCGTCCTACGTCATCGTCGACGAGTCGTTGCTGCCGCTGGCCGAGGCCATCGCACCACAGCTGCCAGGGGTGCGGAACTGGGTGGTGATGTCGGACCGCCCGATCGCGGAGACCACGACGACGCTGCCCGGGGTGCTGGGGTACGAGGAACTGCTCGCGGCCGCCTCCGACGAGTACGAGTGGCCGGTGGTGGAGGAGACCAGCGCGTACAGCGCCTGCTACACATCAGGCACCACCGGCCGGCCCAAGGGCGTGTACTACTCCCACCGCAACATCCACCTGCACTCGCTGACCATGGCCGCCTACCTCGGCATCAGCAGCGACGACTGTGCCCTGGTCATCGTACCGATGTTCCACGGTCAGTCCTGGGGACTGTTCTACGCGTGCGCGATGATGGGGGCGAAGCTGATCTTCCCGGGCAGATACACGGCCGAGGAGACCGCGCCGCTGGTCGACCTGATGATCGCTGAGAACGTCACGATCGCGCATGGTGCGCCGGCCATCTTCGGTCCGATGCTGGAGTACATCCGCACGCTGCCGCAGGCGCCGGACCTGGGTCGGGCGCGGTTCCTCTCCGGGGCGACCGAGCCGCCGCTGTCGTTGATGCGCGGGTTCAAGGAGCTGACCGGGGCCGAGATCATCCACGCCTACGGGGCCACCGAGACCACGCCCCTGGTCGCGTTGAACCACCGGCTCAAACGGTCGGTGCGCGAGCGCCTCGACGTCGAGGGGCAGTGGGATCTCAAGCGCAAGCAGGGATTGTTGATCACCGGTGTGGACGTCCACGTCGTCGATGCCCACGGGGAGGAGGTGCCGCACGACGGTGTCAGCGTCGGTGAGGTCTGCATGCGCGGGCCGTGGGTGGCCGTGCGCTACCACGACGCACCGGGGACCGAAGGCAACTTCCTCGACGGCTACTGGCGCAGCGGCGACGCCGCCACCGTCGACGCCGACGGCTATCTCAAGGTCGTCGACCGGATCAAGGACGTGATCAAGAGCGGTGGCGAGTGGATCTCCTCGATCGACATGGAGAACGCGATCGTCGGCCATCCCGGCGTGCTCGACGCCGCCGTGGTCGGCCTGCCGCACCCGAAGTGGCAGGAGCGCCCACTCGCGCTCGTCGTACTCCGGCCGGGGGCCGAGGTGACGGTGGAGCAGGTGAACGATCTTCTGCTCGAGCGGTTCGCGCGCTGGCAGCTCCCGGACCGCGTCCTGTTCGTGACCGAGATCCCCAAGACCAGCGTCGGCAAGACGAGCAAGCGCACCCTGGTGCAGGAGTACGCAGATCTCTACGGCGGCGGGACCTCATGAGACGGCGGTCCGCTGCCGGCCGTGATCCGTGTCCCTACCGGGGGCAGTACGCGCTCGCGATCTCTACTGTCCGGTAGGTGGACATGGACTATCTCGCTCCCGGTCGATTCGTCGACTCCGATTCGTCCGCTGTGCGCGCGTTCACCGCTGAGATCGTCAGCGCCGAAACCGATCCCGTGGCGCGGGCGGTTCGCCTGTTCGACGTGGTCCGCGACCGGATCTGGTACGACCCGTTCGCCACCAGCACCGACCCGGCGACCTATCGGGCCAGCGCGGTCCTGGAATCAGGGCGTTCGTGGTGCGTGCCCAAGGCGGTCCTGCTGGCCGCGGCGGCTCGGGCGGCAGGGATCCCGGCGCGCCTCGGGTTCGCCGACGTGCGCAACCACCTGCAGACCGAGCGCCTCCGGAAGAGGATGAACGGCATAGACCTGTTCGTCTTCCACGGCTACACGGACCTGTTCCTGGAGGGGCGCTGGGTCAAGGCCACGCCGGCGTTCAACGCCGAGCTCTGCTCACGGTTCGGAGTCGAGCCGATGGTGTTCGACGGACGCTCCGACGCCCTGCTGCACGAGTACACCGCCGACGGCGGCGCGTACATGGAGTACGTCAACGACCGAGGGGTCTACACCGACCTGCCGCTCGACGAGATGCTCACGACACTGCGCCAGGTGTACGGCGGCGGTCTCCTCGACGACGATGCCTCCGACGGCGCCGACGAGTTCACCCCCCGGGGTCGCGTCGGGCTGAGCATCCCGCCGGAGACATGCGTCAGCGCAGGATGACGCCGCCCTCGACTCCGGTGAACTGCTTGCGCAGCTCCGTCTTGAGGAGCTTGCCGGTGGCGTTGCGGGGAAGCTCCTGCACCAGGTGCACCTCGCGCGGACACTTGAAGTGCGCCAGCCGCTCGCGGCACCAGGTGATGAGCTCGTCGGCGCCGGGTTCCTGCCCGGCGGCCGGGTCGGCCACCACCACGGCGACGACGCGCTCGCCCCACTTCTGGTCCGGACCGCCGACGACTGCGGCATCCAGCACGCCGGGGTGACGGAACAGCACCTGCTCCACCTCGATCGGGTAGACGTTCTCCCCGCCCGAGATGATCATGTCCTTCTTACGGTCGACCAGCGTGATGTAGCCCTCGCTGTCCATCCGACCGAGGTCGCCGGTGTGGAACCAACCGGCCCGGAAGGCCTCGGCGGTGGCCGACGGATTCATCCAGTACCCGACGAACACGTTGGGTCCGCGCACCAGGAGCTCGCCGACGGTCTCGACCGGGACGTCCCGGTCGTCGGCATCCACGATGCGGGCCTCGACGTGCACCGCGACCCGGCCGATGGACCCGGCCCGCGTCGTGATGCTGGCGGCGTCCAGGACCGAGACCAGCGGTGCGGTCTCCGTCATCCCGAATCCCTCGGCGAAGGGGACGCCGCGTTGCTGCATGAAGTCGATGACGGTCAACGGCACCGGCGAGCCGCCGCCCATGGCGAACTGCAGCGCCGACAGATCGTAGGAGTCGAAGTCGGGCACCTGGGTCAGCGCCGACCACATCGCCGGCACCATGAACTGGACGGTGGCCCGGCTCTCGGCCATCGCCTTGAGCGTGCCCACCGGATCGAACGACGGAAGGATCACACTGGTCCCGCCGACGTAGAGCAACGGCAGCGTGTGCACCCCCAGCCCGCCGATGTGGAACATCGGGGCCACGGCCACGGTCACGTCGCTCCCGCGCAGGCCCTGGTCGGTGCCCAGCACGTTGATGGCGTTCCACAGCAGGTTGTCGTGGGTGAGGACGGCGCCCTTCGGGCGGCCGGTGGTGCCCGAGGTGTACATGATGAACGCGGGGTCGCGGCCGTCCACATCTGTGTCGAGAGGCTCCGGGGCACCTCCGGCGAGCAGGGCGGTGTAGGCCAGCTCACCGTCGGCCGCGGCACCCCCGGCCCGGACGGTGTGACGGACGCGGACCCCGGGTTCGGCCAGTGCGGCAACCGCCGCCGCCGCGAGCGGCTCGTGGAAGACGAACACGTCGGCGCCGGCGTCGGCGAGGATGTAGCCGACCTCCGGGCCCGCGAGTCGGACGTTGATCGGGACGGTGATGGCACCGATCTTCGCGCAGGCCAGTAGGACCTCCATGAACTCGACCGAGTTCACCAGGAGAACGGCCACGCGGTCCCCCTTGCGGACGCCGAGGCCCAGCAGGCTCGAGGCGACCTGGGTGGTGCGCCGTTCAAGGTCGGCGTAGGTGACGCTGATGTCGCCACAGACGAACGCCGTGCGCGGCCCATTGAGGAAGGCCCGCTTGGTGACCCACTGACCGATACCGCGATCCATGTCGGTACTCCTCGGCCGCCGTGTCGGCGGCTCCTCGTCGTTGAGCGGCAGGGTGAGGCAGGCCCCGACCGCCGCCTGGACGCATTTGTGCGCCCGTGCCCGCCGAAACGGACACGAGCAGACAAAGAGTGCTCAGTACGAGCGTGGCAGGTTCAGGCTGTGCTGCGCCACATAGTTGAGGATCATCTCCCGGCTGATCGGCGCGGTGCGCATCAGCCGGGCCGGGCCCCAGAGCGTGGCCAGCCCGTACTCGGTGGCCATCCCGTTGCCACCGTGGGTCTGGATCGCCTGGTCCAGGGCCAGGATACCCGCCTCGGCCGCGGCGTACTTGGCCATGTTCGACGCCTCGCCCGAGCCGGGGTCGCCGGCGTCGTGCAGCGACGCCGCCCGTTGGGTCATCAACCGGGCCAGCTCGACCTGGATCTTGGCGTGGGCGAGCGGGTGCGACACGCCCTGGTGGGATCCAATCGGTACGTCCCAGACCTTGCGCTCACGCGCGTAGGCGGACGCCTTGTCCAGCGCGTAGCGGCCGATGCCGTTGCCCAGGGCGGCGCCCATGATGCGCTCCGGGTTCAGGCCCATGAACACCTGGCGCAGGCCGTCGTTCTCCGTGCCGATCAGGTTCTCGGCCGGCACCCGCACGTCGTCGAAGAACAGGGTGAACTGCTTCTCCGGCGTCACGGCCTGCACGGGGATGACGGTCTTGGTCAGCCCGGGCGCGTCGGTCGGCACCACGATCAGGCTCAGCCGCCCACGGCCCCGGTCGTCGACGGCGGTACGGGTGACGACCAGGATGGCCTCGGCCTCGTCGACGCCGGAGATGTAGTACTTGGTGCCGTTGAGTACCCACTCCCCGCCCACACGCTTGGCGTGGGTGGAGATGTTGTGGGAGTTCGAGCCCGCGTCCGGCTCGGTGATCGCGAACGACATGATGATCTCACCGCTCGCGATGCCCGGCAGCCAGCGCGCCTTGAGCTCGTCACTGCCGAACGCCTGGATGATCGTGCCGCAGATGGTGGGGGAGACCACCGTCATCAGCAGCGGGCACCCGGCCGCGGCCAGCTCCTCACCGACGACCTGCATGTCGTAGATTCCGCCACCGCCACCGCCGTACTCCTCGGTGATGTTGACGCCCAGGAAGCCCTGTTTGCCCACGGCGTTCCACAGCTCGGTGCTCTTCTCACCGGCCAGTGACTTGGTCACGTAGTAGTCGTGGCCGAAGTCCTTGGCGATCTCGGTGACCGCCTTGCGCAGGTCGCGCCGTTCCTCGGTCTCGTGCAGTTCCATGTCCGCTCCCTACCCTTACGGTGATGCGCCGCCGGACGGCGGATCGTGTGGTCCGTACTACGTCTCGTCGTCGACGGGCTCGACCACGGCGAGCGGGTCGCCGGTGGCGACCTGCCGGCCGACCTCGACCGGCAGCTCCGCCACCACACCGTCGATCGGGCTGGTCACCGAGTGCTCCATCTTCATCGCCTCGAGCACGACCAGGGGCTGGCCCGCGGTGACGACGTCCCCGGCCGCCACGTGCACCCGGATCACCGAACCGGGCATCGGCGCGGTCAGCGAACCGGCCGGCTTCAGCGTGCTGGGGTCGACGAAGCGGGGGATCCGGGTGAACGTGCTGGACCCCGCACTGCTGTCGACGTAGGCGGTCTCGCCGTCGAGGAGCACCGCGTAGGAGCGCCGCACCCCGGCCGCCTCCAGTACCACGCGGTCAGGGCCGTGGCCGAGCACGACGACGTCTTCGATCGGCTTGTCGTCGACCTCGACCTCGACACGGTCGCGGTGCACCGCGTAGGACACCTGCAGCTCGGTGCCCGCGCTCGAGGTCCAGCCGGCACGCTGCAGCTGGGAGGGGTTGTTGCGCCATCCCGCCGGCAGGTTCGGCTGGACCCGGGCGGTCGCCCGGTTGGCGGCGACCCCGGCGAGGGTGGCGGCGACCGCGTGCAGCCGCTCGCTGTCGGCGTCGAGGAGCAGCCCGCCGAGCTCGGTGGCGTCGTGGCGGTCCAGGAAGCCGGTGTCGGTGCCGCGGCCCGCGAACTCCGGGTGCCGCAGCACCCGGACCAGCAGGTCGCGGTTGGTCGTGAGGCCATGGATCCGGGCACCGGCCAGAGTCGCGGACAGCGTTCCGAGCGCCTCGGCCCGGGTGGGTGCCCAGACGATGACCTTGGCGAGCATCGGGTCGTAGTGGTGGCTGACCACCGAGCCGTCACGTACCCCGGAGTCGACCCGGACGCCGGTGAGCTCGGGGAACCGCAGCGTGCGCACGGTGCCGGTGCGGGGCAGGTAGCCCTTCGTCGGGTCCTCGGCGTAGAGCCGGGCCTCCACCGCGTGGCCGGTGATCGTCGGCCGGCGGACCTCGGCGGGCAGCGGTTCACCCATCGCCACCAGGAGCTGCAGGCGGACCAGGTCCAGTCCGGTGACCAGCTCGGTGACCGGGTGCTCGACCTGCAGGCGCGTGTTCATCTCCAGGAAGGCGAACGTGCCGTCGTCGGCGCCGCCGTTCGCGTCCAGGACGAACTCGACGGTGCCCGCGCCCACATAGCCCACGGCCCGCGCCGCGGCGACCGCCGCGGCGCCCATCCGGGCCCGCAGCTCCTCGCCGACGACCGGGGAGGGAGCCTCCTCGATCACCTTCTGGTGGCGTCGCTGCACCGAGCACTCCCGCTCGAACAGCGCGACGGTGCCGCCGTGCACGTCGGCCATCACCTGGATCTCGACGTGCCGGGGGCGTTGCACGTAGCGCTCCAGGAACACGGTGCCGTCGGCGAACGCCGAGGTGGCCTCGCGTGCCGCCGAGGCGACGGACTCCTCGAGCGTGTCGGCCGACTCCACGATCCGCATCCCGCGCCCGCCGCCACCGGCACTCGCCTTCACCAGCAGCGGATAGCCGACCTCGGCGCCGAGCTTGCGCAGCGCCTCGGCGTCGAGTCCGGTGGCGTCCCCGCCGGGGAGCACCGGGACACCGGCCTCGGCCATCATCGCCTTCGCGGTGAGCTTGGAGCCCATCGCGTCGATGGCGTCGGGCGGCGGCCCGACGAACACCAGCCCGGCCGCGGCGCAAGCGCGGGCGAAGGCTGCGTTCTCGGACAGGAAGCCGTAGCCGGGGTGCACGGCGTCCGCACCGGTGCGCAGCGCGGCGGCGATCACCCGGTCGACCTTGAGGTAGGTCTCGGCGGGGGAGGAGCCGGGCAGCCGCACCGCCTCGTCGGCGTCGTCGACGTGCCAGGCGTCGGTGTCGGCGTCGGAGTACACCGCGACGGTGGCGATGCCGAGGTCGCGGCAGGTCCGGAAGACCCGCCGGGCGATCTCGCCACGGTTGGCGACCAGCAACTTCTTGATCACGGGCATCGCCGTCACATCCGGAACACGCCGTAGCCACGCTGGCCACGGACCTCGTCGTTGTGCACCACGGACAGGCAGAGCCCGAGTATGGTCCGGGTGTCGCGCGGGTCGATGATCCCGTCGTCGTAGAGCCGCCCGCTGTTGGCCAGTGCCACCGACTCGCGCTCGATCTGGCCCTCGACGGCGGCGCGCATCTGGGCGTCGGCGTCCTCGTCGAAGGGCAGGCCGCGGTCCGCCGCCGACTCCTTGGCCACGATCGAGAGCACGCCGGCCAGCTGCGCGGGGCCCATCACGGCCGACTTGGAGTTCGGCCAGGCGAACAGGAATCGCGGTGAGTAGGACCGCCCGCACATTCCGTAGTTGCCCGCGCCGTAGGAAGAGCCCATGACGATGGTCAGGTGCGGCACGGTGCTGTTGGACACCGCGTTGATCATCTTCGCGCCGTCCTTGATGATCCCGCCTTGCTCGTACTCGGCGCCGACCATGTACCCGGTGGTGTTCTGCAGGAAGATCAGCGGCGTGTCTACCTGGTTGGCCAGCTGGATGAATTGGGAGGCTTTCTCGGCCTCCTCGCTGAACAGGATGCCCCGGGCGTTGGCCAGGACACCGACCGGGTAACCGTGGATCGAGGCCCACCCGGTGACCAGCGAGGTGCCGTAGAGCGGCTTGAACTCGTCGAACGCCGAGCCGTCGACCACCCGGGCGATGACGTCCCGCGGGTCGAAGGGGACCTTCGGATCGACCGACGCGATGCCGAGCAGCTGGTCCGGGTCGAGCACCGGCGGGTCGACGGGCATCGTGGGGCCGGGACCGAGCTTGCGCCAGTTCAGCCGGGCCATGATCCGGCGTCCGATACGGATGGCGTCTTGCTCGTCCTCGGCGAGGTAGTCGGCCAGGCCGGACGTGCGGGCGTGCATGTCGCCGCCGCCGAGCGACTCGTCGTCGGACACCTCTCCGGTGGCCATCTTCACCAGTGGTGGGCCGCCGAGGAAGACCTTGGAGCGGTTGCGGATCATCACCACGTAGTCGCACATGCCCGGGATGTAGGCCCCGCCCGCGGTGGAGTTGCCGAACACCAGCGCGAGGGTGGGCAGGCCCAGGGCGCTGTGCTGGGTCAGGTCGTGGAACAGCTGGCCGCCGGGAACGAAGATCTCGGCCTGGGTCGGCAGATCGGCTCCGCCGGACTCGACGACGTTGATGATCGGAAGCCGGTTCTCGCGGGCGATCGCCATACCGCGGAAGACCTTGCGGAAGGTGAAGGGGTTCGACGCCCCGCCACGGACCGTCGGGTCATGACCGATGATCATCGCCTCGATGCCTTCGACGACACCGATCCCCACGACCACGCTGCCGCCGACCGGGAACGTGGTGCCCCACGCGGCGAACGGACACAGCTCCAGGAACGCGGTGTCCGGGTCGAGCAGCAGCTCGATCCGTTCGCGGACGAGCAGCTTTCCGCGCTTGCGATGGCGCGCCGTGTATTTCTCGCCGCCCCCGCCGTTGGCCAGCGCCAGCTGCTCGGAGATCGCGGTCAGCTGTGCCGTGAGTCCTTCGCGGTTGCCGACGTAGTCCGGGGTCTGCGTGTCGACCCGGTCGGGCAGCACGTCAACCAACTTCTCCTCCGTGGCGGCATCGACGTCGATCTCCTGACGAGTTATGTTAGCGGCTACTAACGTCCCGCGACAACGGGGTGCGCACGTTCGGTGGTGCGGAACCCGGCCCGGTACACCGGAGGAGGCCCCCAATGACCCAGCTGGACCAGCGTGACGTCTCGGCTGCGCCGCAGGACCCGTGGACGACGCCGGAGCGGCTCGCCCTGCGTGACCTGGCCCTGTCGTTCACCCGCAGGGAGATCGCGCCGCACCTGCCGGACTGGGAGGACGCGGGCGAGCTGCCACGGTCGCTGCACCGGAGTGCCGCCGAGATCGGGCTGCTCGGCATCGGGTTCCCGGAGGAGGTGGGGGGCAGCGGTGGCGACCTGCGGGACCTGGTGCTCCTCACCGAGGCCGTGATCGAGGGGGGTGGGTCGTCGGGGGTGCTGGCCAGCCTGCTCACCCACACCATCGCGCTCCCGCACCTGGTCGCATCCGGCGACCCCGAACTGATCCGTCGTTATGCCGTGCCCACCCTCGCCGGGGAGATGATCGGCAGCCTTGGCATCACCGAGCCCGACACCGGGTCCGACGTGGCCGGGATCCGGACCACCGCACGCCGCGAGGGCGACCACTACGTCGTCAACGGGGCGAAGCTGTTCATCACCTCCGCGGTGCGGGCCGACTTCGTCACCACCGCGGTGCGCACCGGCGGGCCGGGCGCGTCCGGCATCTCGCTGCTCGTGGTGGACCGGGGCACGCCGGGATTCACCGTCTCGCGCACCCTCAAGAAGATGGGCTGGCTCTGCTCCGACACCGCCGAGCTCGGCTACTCCGACGTCCGGGTGCCCACGGCGAACCTGGTCGGCCCGGAGAACAGCGGCTTCCTGCAGATCATGCGGCAGTTCCAGGTGGAGCGGGCGTTCCTCGCCGTGCAGTGCTACGCCACCGCCCAGCGCTGCCTCGACCTCACCCTGGACTGGGTCAAGCAGCGGGAGACCTTCGGCCGGCCGCTCTCGACCCGGCAGGTGGTCCGGCACAAGATCGTCGACATGGCGACGGCCGTCGACGTGGCACGGACCTACACCCGCGTCGCGGTCGACCGCATCGTCGCCGGGGACACCAACGTGCGGATGGTCTCGATGGCCAAGAACCAGGCCGTCGAGGCCTGCGCGTTGGCCGTCGACACCGCGGTGCAGCTGCACGGCGGCATGGGCTACCTGCGTGAGACCGAGGTGGAGATGCACTACCGCGACTCCCGGATCCTCGGGATCGGTGGTGGCACCACGGAGATCATGAAGGAGATCATCGCCAAGCACATCGGCCTCTAGCCCAGCCCCGACCATTCCTGCGCACATCGACGAGCGAGGAGCTCCCGTGGACTACGACAAGTACGAGTACCTGACTTTCGAACGCCCATCCGACGGCGTCCTGCTGATCACCATCAACCGGCCGGACCGGCTCAACGCCACCAACAAGCGGCTGCACTGGGAACTCGGCAACGTCTGGCTCGACGTCGACGCCGACGACGCGACGCGGATCGCGGTGATCACCGGTGCGGGCAAGGCGTTCTCCGCCGGCGGCGACCTCGACATGGTCGTCGACCAGGTCAAGGACTTCAAGCAGATCGCTGCCATCGCCAAGGAGGCCGCCGACCTGGTCTACAACATCGCCAACTGCCAGAAGGTGGTGATCTCGGCGATCAACGGGGTGGCGGTCGGCGCCGGCCTGGCCGCAGCCCTGATGGCCGACATCTCGGTGATCGCCGAGGACGCCCGGCTCACCGACGGGCACCTCCGGTTGGGTGTCGGCGCGGGTGACCACGCAGCCATCATCTGGCCCATCCTGTGCGGTATGGCCAAGGCCAAGTACTACCTGCTCACCGCCGAGTTCATCGACGGCAGGGAGGCCGAGCGGATCGGGCTCGTGTCGCTGTGCCGGCCGGTGGCGGAGGTGCTGCCCACCGCGCTGTCCGTCGCGGAGAAGCTGGCCGCGGGTCCGCAGCACGCGCTGCGCTGGACCAAGCGCTCGCTGAACCTGTGGATCCGCGACGCCAGCCCGATCTTCGAGGCCTCGCTCGCCTACGAGATGCTCAACTTCTTCGACGACGACGTGCTCGAGGGCGCCACGGCGATCAAGGAGAAGCGGGCGCCGAAGTTCCCCTCGGTGTCCGGCGGCTGACCGAACACGTAGCGCCCCTGCGCGGCGCGGCCGGTCAGCCCTGGAAGTGCTCCCGGTGCTGTTCGCGAAGCACGTTCTTCTGGATCTTGCCGGTCGCGGTCCGGGGCATCTCGTCGGCGAACAGCACCGCCTTGGGCACCTTGAACCCCGACAGCCTGCTCCGTGCCGCGGCGAGCACTTCCTCCTCGGTGAGTTCCACACCGGGCTTGGGCGTGATGATCGCGGCGATGGCCTCGGACCACCGCTCGTGCGGCAGCCCGATGACGACGACCTCCTGAATCCGGGGCTCGGCCTCGTAGAGCGCCTTCTCCACCTCGATGGACGCCACGTTCTCGCCGCCGGTCTTGACCACGTCCTTCTTGCGGTCGGCGAACCACAACAGCCCGTCGGTGTCGAACCGGCCCACGTCGCCGGAGTGGAACCAGCCGTGTGCGAACGCCTCGGCGGTGGCGTCGGTGTTGCGTAGGTAGCCCTCCATCGCGTGCGGGCCGCGGTAGACGATCTCGCCTGTCTCGCCGTCGGGCAGCAGGTTGCCCTCGTCGTCCATGATCCCGACCTGGACGTTGGGCACCGGCAAGCCGACCGATCCGGCGTGGCTGAGCTGATATTCGGGTGGGAACACCGTGGTGATCGGGTTCATCTCGGTCTGCCCGAAGCCGAGCGCGAAGTCGCAGCCGAACACCTCCATGGCGCGGCGCAGGTCGGTGTCGGGCATCGGGGCCATCGCGTAGAGGGCCAGCCGCAGCGTGGACAGGTCGCGCTTGTCGATGTCGGGGTGGTCCATCATCATCCGGTACATCATCGGCAGCCCGAAGATCTGGGTGATTCGCTCGGACTCGATCGTCGCCAGCAGAGCGGCCGGGTCGAACGCGCGCATCAGCACGAGCGTGCCGCCCATGTAGAGCAGGCCCGTGGTGAAGCCGTTGAGCTGCGCGGTGTGGAACAGCGGCATCATCGCCACCGACCGCTCCTTGCCGTCGATCCCCAGCACCAGCGGGGCGTTGAGCGACTCGATGTAGACCGCGACGTGGCTGCTGACCACGCCCTTGGGGGCGGAGGTGGTGCCGCTGGTGTAGAGGTAGCTGATCGCGTCCCGGTCGCCGACCAGGCACTCCGGCTCGCCGGTCCCGGCGTCCCCGACGAACGTCGCCAGATCCCGCCAGGTGCCCGTCGACCCGGCGGCCCAGTCGGCCCCGGCCCCGGGGGCCACGACCACGTCGACGACACCGCTGCCCTCGGTGCGCTGCAGCGCGCCGTCGACGAGCCCGGCGAGCTGGCTCTCCACCACCACGCCGCGGGCCCGGGAGTGCTCCAGGACGTAGGAGACCTCAGACGGTCCCCACGCGAGGTTCACCGGCACGCAGACGACACCGGTCTTGGCGCAGGCGTAGTAGGTCGCGAGGAACTCCGCGCTGTTGCCGCTGGCCAGCGCGAGCACGTCGCCGCGCCGGTAGCCGGCAGCCAGCAGCGCGTGGGCCAGCCGGTTGACCTCCGCGTTGAGCTCGGCGTAGGTGAACCGGCGGGCGCCGTCGACGACCGCCTCGCGGTCGGGGTTGCGCCACGCGCTGCGGGTCAGCATGTCGCCGACGTTGACCCGGGTGACGAGGTTGGCGTGCAGGTCGTGGTCGATGGTCACGATTCCTCCGAAGGGGTGCGGGCGGGCCCGGCGTCGGCGGCTCAGGATGCGGGCACGAAACGGACCAGTCCGATGTCGCCCACGCGCTCGAACGCGGCGCGGACGGCCATCCCGGGGACGACGGATGCGGGATCGCAGTGCTCGACGGTGGACAGCATCTGCGGGCCCTCGGCCAGCCGCACGATCACTACCGTGTAGGGCGCGCTGCGGGGAAGGTCGTTCCACGGGGGCCGGCTGACGACCGCGGCGACCACGACCGTGGCCTCACCGGAGACGTCGGTCCACCGCAACCGTGCGGAGTGGCAGCGCGGGCAGAACGGGCGAGGGTAGTGGAACAGCAGGTCGCACGCGGTGCACTGGCGCACCGCGAGCCTGCCCCGGGCCGCGGCCTCGAAGTGGCCGCGGTTGACCTCATCGACGCGCGGCAGGACCTCGGGATCGGCCAGGCCGTCCAGGTAGGTGGTCACGAGCCCTCCAGAACGACGGTGACGTGGCTGCACAACATGGATCCGTACGCGTGCACGACGGCCCGGTCGGTGCGGTCGACCTGGATGCCGGCGGCCCGGCCGGTCATCTGCTGGTAGGCCTCCAGGACTCCGCAGATGCCCGAGGCCGTGCCGGAGTGCCCGAACCGCAGCAGGCCGCCGTTGGTGTTCACCGGCAGTCGTCCGCCGGGCCGCGTGGCGCCCTCGCGGTAGAGCTCGACCGCCTTGCCGCGCTCGGCTAGGCCGAGCTCTTCGATGAGCATCAATGGGTTGGAGCTGAATGCGTCGTAGAGCTGGGCGAGGTCTATATCAGCAGGCTCTAAACTGGCCTCGGCGAATGCCTTGTTCCCGGAGCGGACCGCCCCTGTCCGCGACAGGTCGGGCATCGAGGTGAGGAAGCCGTGGGTGTGGCCCTCGCCGATACCCACTACGTGCACCGGGCGGTGGCGCAGCCCCGGGGCTCGTTCGGGGGAGACCAGCACGAACGCGCCGCCGCCTTCGCACGGGATGGAGCAGTCGAGGTAGCCGAAGGGCCCCGCGATGTGCCGGGCCTCCAGCACCTCGGCAACCGTGATCCGTCCGGCGCCCGCGCCGATGGCCGTCGGGTGCGCGACGGCCCACTCCTGCTGGGCTGCCACCGCCTCGGCGAATACCTCCCGGCCCTGGCCGACCTGGTCGAGCCAGGACTGTGCGATCAACCCGTACAACGTCGGGATCGACGGTGCGTAGGGCAGCTCGTAGTCCGGGTGGCACGTCATCGTCATGAGGTTGCGGCCGACATCCCGGATCGGCGGGAACACCCCGGCGGATACGCACAGCACCGCCGAGCACTGCCCACTCTGGATGGCCCGGGTGGCGACGCCGAGCATCGCCAGGTGGCTTCCTCCACCGAGTTGCACGCCGAGCTGCAGGCCGAGGTTGTGCAGTCCGAGCGAGTCCTGGATCTCCTCGGACAGAAAAGTGTGCTCGACGGACTCGCCCATCATCGAGCCCACGCACAGCAGGCCGTCGACGTCGTCGGGCGCCATGCCGGCGTCGTGCAGGGCCGCGACGGCGGACTCGAGGTGCAGGCCGAGGAACGGGCGGTCGAGCCGGCCCGGGGAGACTTCGGCGAAGCCGGCCAGTGTGGCGAGCGGGTCAGACATGCTTCGGGACGTTAGCAGTGACTAACATCGCTGACCACCAGCCGCGTTATTCGGGCCGGGTTGCGATACCGTGACGCCGGTGAGCCTGCCTGCCCGGCCGGGCGCCGTCCCGGCCCCCGTTGAGTCCCCCGACGGCGCTGCGCCGTTCGGCATCGAGTTCGACAAGATGTTGTGCATGGGGTGCCGGCCCGCCGGCCGGTGCCGGTTCGGCCTCGTGCTGCGTCGCGGCGAGAACGGCGCAGTCGAGGGCACGGCCCGGTTTTCCGCCGAGCACGAGGGTGCAGGTGGCGTCGTGCACGGCGGTTCGGTGATGGGCGCGCTCGACGAGGCGTGCGGGGCGGTGACGATCGCGGCGGCCGTCCTGTCGGTGACCGCCGAGATGAACGTGGCGTTCCGGCGGCCCGTCCCGCTGGATCGCGAGCTGGACGTGCGGTCCTGGCCGGAGTCCCGCGACGAGCGCGGGCACTGGACCATCCACGCCGAGCTGTACCTGTCCGGCGACGACCGGCCGCTGTGCCACGCCCGCGCCCGATTCGTCGAGCGCGACCCGGCCGAGCACTACGGCCGGTTCAAGGAGTGGCTCGACGGTCGGGGAAACGCCGCGGGCTGAGCGCGGTCGCCGGCTCAATTGACCCCCCGGTCCTTCCCGGCCCAGTACGGGGCCCGCAACTCGCGCTTGAGGACCTTCCCCGCGCCGGACTTGGGCAGCGCATCGGCACGGAAGTCCACGGTGCGGGGCACCTTGAAGCCGCCGAGCCTGCCCCGGCAGTGCGCGACCAGGTCCTCCACCGAGGGCTCCGCGCCGGGCCGCGGCACGACGACGGCGTGCACACGTTCGCCCCAGGAGCCGTCCGGAACTCCGATGACGGCCGCTTCCAGGACGTCCGGATGGGTGTAGAGCACGTTCTCGACCTCAGCCGAGTACACGTTCTCCCCGCCTGAGATGATCATGTCTTTGACCCGGTCGACGATGTAGACGTATCCGTGCTCGTCGGCCCACGCCGCGTCGCCGCTGTGATACCAGCCCTCGGCGTCGAGCGCGGCCGCCGTCTCCTCCGGACGGTTGAGGTAGCCGACCATGATGTTCGGGCCTCGGGCCCAGATCTCACCGACCTCCCCCGGCGCGGCTCGGGTGCCGTCCTCGCGGTGGATCTCCACCTGCACCCCGATCACCGGCGCCCCGGCCGACCGCAGCCGTCCGGCGAACGGCTGCTCGCCGGACGCTCCGCGCCGGTGGTCCTCCGGAGTGCACTGGGTGAGCAGCGGGGCGGCCTCGGTCATCCCATAGAGCTGGCTGAACTCGCACGGCAGCAGCTTCATCGCAGCCTGCTGGAGTTGGTCGGGCATCGGTGAGGCGCCGTACAGCAGTAGCCGCAGGCTGGACAGGTCACGGTTGGCGGTTCCCGGATGGTTCACCAACATGTTGATCATCGACGGCACGATGAGCATCAGGGACACCCGCTCCCGCTCGATGACCCGCCCCACCAGATCGGCGTCGAAGCCGGGGACGAAGACGTGCACCCCGCCAATCCACGTCACTGCGAAGGTCTGTGACCCGTCAGCCAGGTGGAACATCGGCCCGGCGTGCAGGTAGCGCTCGTTCTGGGTGTGCCGGATGGCGAGCAGGGCGTGCTTCGCGTTCGCGACCAGGTTGCGGTGGCTGAGCAGCACGCCCTTGGGTCGCCCTGTCGTACCACCGGTGTAGAAGATGCCGGCGATGTCGTCGGGGGCCGGCGTGACCGGCGTCCCCGACGCGTGGGTGACCAGCACGTCATGGGAGGCCATGCCCTGAGGGGCAGGGCCGGCGCCCATGTGCACGAGCGTGGTGAGCGTCGGGCACCGCTCGAGCAGCGTGCGCCCCACCTCGAGGTGCGTGTCGTCCACGGCCAGGGCCACGGTGCCGCAGTCGTCGATGATGAAGGCGAGCTCCTCCTCGCTGAGCCGGAAATTGAGGTCGTTGAGGATGGCGCCGATGGTCGGCACACCCAGCCAGTACTCCAGGTGTCGGTGCCCGTTGAGGGCCAGCACACCGACCACGTCGCCCATGCCGATGCCGAGTGACTGCAGCCCTCCGCCGAGAGCGTCGACCCGCTCGGCCAGGGTCGTGTAGTCGAACCTGACGTCGCCGTCGATGACCGCGGAGCGCTCGCCCGCGACCATCGCGGCCCGCTCCAGGGCCCATCGCAGAGACTCGGTCATGGGGGTGATCCTCCAGATCTTCAATCGTGACGATTATCACGATGGTGCAGGTATGATGGTGGTCCACAGGTCCGTCTGGGTGAGCGAGGCGAAGCGCGAGAGCATAATCAGTGTAATGATTATGTGATGATCGAGTGAAGTGAGACGCGATCCGGGTGTGGCCGGCTGACCAAGGACGGCGAGCGGATCGAGTTGCGTGCGCGAGTGTCGGGCGCCGGGTACGAGCCGGAGACGGCGCTGCAGTTCCCGCCCCCGGTGACCGGATGGACGACGAATGCTGGGGAGATGACGATGCCAGGTGTGGACGGTCGGGTGGCCATAGTGACCGGGGCCGGTCGCGGTCTCGGCCGC
>NZ_JADQDD010000390.1 GCF_019263595.1 Pseudonocardia sp. KRD291
GGAGGTGTCGGTCCTGGTCCGCGACGCCGCACGGGCAGGCGAGCTGCGCGAGACCGCGTGCCGCCTGGGGACCGAGCCGCGGGTCGAGGCCGTGCTCACCGACGCGCTCGCGGCCGCCCGCGCCCTCGACGGCGCCGACATCGTGATCTCCACCCTCCCCGCCGGCGCCGCCGACGAGCTCGCCGGAGCGCGCTGGCGGCCGGACACGACGCTGCTGGACGCCGTCTACGCACCCTGGCCGACCGCCGTCGCGGCGGGGGCGGCGGCGGGCGGGGCGACCATCGTCAGCGGCCTGGAGATGCTGTTGCAGCAGGCGATCGCGCAGGTCGAGCTGATGACCGGCCGGCCCGGCCCGGAAGGCGCGATGCGCGAGGCCCTCGACGCCGCCGTGCTGGCACGCAGCGGCTGACCGGCGCGCCGCGCCGCCGTGGTGCCCCGCCGTGCAGCCCCGTTGTGAGCCATCGCGCCGCACCGCCCGCCGAGCGCGACCGGTTCCCGGCGACGACGATGGTGGTGTGGCGCAGGACCAGGTGCACGAGGACAAGGTCTGCGCCGTGTGCGGCCGGCGGATCACCTGGCGCCGGAAGTGGGCGAGGAACTGGGACGAGGTCCGCTACTGCGGCGCCGCCTGCCGCTCCCGGGGTGTCCGCGACGTCGACCACCGTCTGGAGGCGGCCATCGGGGACCTGCTCGACGCCCGCGCCCGGACCTCCACCATCTGCCCGTCCGACGCGGCGCGACGCGTCGACCCGGAGGGCTGGCGGGACCTGATGGAGCCGGCCCGGATGGCGGCCCGTCGTCTGGTCGAGGCCGGGGCGGTGGAGATCGTGCAGTCCGGGCACGTCGTGGACCCGTCGACGGCGCGCGGCCCGATCCGGATCCGCCGCCGCACCTGAGCTGCGTCGCGGCGACCGAGGGCCCGCACCGGCCGTCCGGTGGCGCCGGTGATCGACCGGGTGCAAGGCTCGCACCATGCCCGAGGACGTCTACACCCACGGCCACCACGAGGTGGTGCTGCGCTCACACGGCGCCCGGACCGCCGAGGACTCCTGCGGCTACCTGCTGCCGCTGCTGCGCCCCGACCTGACCCTGCTCGACGTCGGGTGCGGACCGGGCAGCATCACCGTCGACCTCGCCGGGATCCTCGGACCGGGCCGGGTGCGCGGGGTGGAGGTCACCGAGAACCCGCTGGTCGCGGCCCGGGCGAGGGCGGCCGAGCGCGGCGTCGACGTCGAGTTCGCCGCCGACGACGTCTACGCGCTGTCCGACCCGGACGACACCTACGACGTCACGCACGCCCACCAGGTCCTGCAGCACCTGTCCGACCCGGTCGCCGCGCTGCGCGAGATGCGCCGCGTGACCCGGCCCGGCGGGGTGGTCGCGGTGCGCGACGCCGACTACGCCGGGTTCCACTGGTGGCCCGCCGACGAACGTCTGGACAGCTGGCTCGACCTCTACCGCGGAGTCGCCCGCGGCAACGACGCCGAACCCGACGCCGGGCGGCGGCTGCTGGCGTGGGCGCACGAGGCCGGGTTCACCGAGGTGACCCCGTCGGCGTCGGTGTGGTGCTACGCGACGCCCGAACAGACCGCGACCTGGGGCGGGATGTGGGCCGAGCGGATCCGCTCCTCACGGATCGGCGAGCAGGCCCTCGAACGCGGCCTCGCCACCCCCGACGACATCGCGGAGATCTCGCAGGCGTGGCGGGACTGGGCGGCGCACCCGGACGCCTGGTTCGTCATCCCGCACGGCGAGGTCCTGGCCCGCGCCTGAACCCCTCGTGCGCGGAGACCACCGCCCCGGCAGCTATGTCCACGCACGGCGGTGCCGGGAGACGGCGTAGTCGCCGCCGCCGTAGGGGTCGCGGGCCCAGGTCGACCAGCGTTCGACCGCGGCGAGACCGGCGTCGGAGCACCAGGCGTCGTACTCGTCGAGCGTCGGCCACCCCTCACGCAGCTGGAAACCGGCGAGCAGCTGCCCGCCCTCGACCAGGTGCCGGGCGCACGCGGCGACGACCGCGGCGCGGTGCTCCGGTGCCGCGTAGGGGACCACATTGCCGGCCAGGACGACGACGTCGAACCGCTCGGCCAGGTCCAGGTCCTGCAGGCCCGACTGCACCCAGTGCAGGTCCGGGGCCTTCTGCCGGCAGGCGGCGATCATGTCCGGGTCCGGGTCCACGCCGACGACGGCGACCCCGCGCCGGGCGAGCTCGATCCCGACCCGCCCGGTGCCGCAGCCGCCGTCGAGCACCGACGCCGGCCCCAGCGACGAGACGAGGTCGGCCTCGCCGTGCGGGTTGTGCCCCGCCTGCTCCATCGCCGCCCAACGGTCGTCGTAGCGGCCCAGATCGACCGCGTCCTTCCAGGCCGACCAGTCGTCGGGCAGGCCACCGGGTGTGTGCAGCGGGTCGTCGGTCACGACCGTGAGCCTACGAACCGGCCCGGACGTGACGGCACCGGCGCCGGTTTGCGCCGCAGTAGCAACCCGCTCAGCCGCAGACGGCCCCGTTCGCGGCCGAGGACACGAGCTTGGCGTACTTGCCGAGCACGCCGTAGCGGTTCGTCGGCTCCGGGCGGACCCACGCGGCGCGCCGGCGTTCGAGCTCGGCGTCGTCCACGTCGAGCGACAGCGTCCGGGCCGTCATGTCCAGGGTGATCCGGTCGCCGGTCTCGACCAGCGCGATCGGGCCGCCGTCCGCGGCCTCCGGGGCGACGTGGCCGACGCAGAGCCCGGTGGTGGCGCCGGAGAACCGGCCGTCGGTCACCAGCAGCACGTCCTTGCCCAGCCCGGCGCCCTTGATCCGCCCGGTGACGGCGAGCATCTCCCGCATCCCGGGACCGCCGCGCGGGCCCTCGTAGCGGATCACCACGATGTCGCCGGCGCCGACCGTGCCGTCGTCGACGGCGTCGAGGGCGCCTTGCTCGCCGTCGAACACCCGCGCGGTGCCGGTGAACTGGGCCGCGTCGAAGCCCGCCGACTTGACCACGGCACCGTCCGGGGCCATCGACCCGCGCAGGATGGTCAGCCCGCCGGTGGGGTGGATCGGGTTCTTCATGTCCCGGATCACCGTGCCGTCGATCCCCGGCGGGTCGAGCTCGGCGAGGTTCTCGGCGACGGTGCGCCCGGTGACGGTCAGGGCGTCGCCGTGGATCAGGCCCGCGTCGAGCAGCGCCTTCATCACCACCGGGATGCCGCCGACCTGGTCGACGGCGTACATCAGGTGCTTGCCGAACGGCTTGACGTCCGCGAGGTGCGGCACCCGGTCACCGACCCGGTTGAAGTCGTCGAGCTCCAGCGGGACGCCGGCCTCGCGGGCGATCGCGAGCAGGTGCAGCACGGCGTTCGTGGACCCGCCGAACGCGACGACCACGGCGATCGCGTTCTCGAACGCCTCGCGGGTCATGATGTCCCGCGCCGTGATCCCCTTCTCGATCATGCCGATGGCGGCCTCCCCGGACGCGCGGGCGACGCCGTCGCGGCGCCGGTCCACCGCGGGCGGGCTGGCCGACCCGGGCAGTGCCATGCCCATCGCCTCGGCCGCCGCGGCCATCGTGTTCGCGGTGTAGAAGCCGCCGCACGCGCCCTCGCCGGGGCACATCGCGCGCTCCAGGGTGTCCAGCTCGGCCTCGGTGATCAACCCGCGCGAACAGGCGCCGATCCCCTCGAACGCGTCCGAGATGTTGACCTCCCGGTCCCCCACCCGGCCCGGCATGATCGACCCGGCGTAGACGAACACCCCGGCCAGGTCCAGCCGTGCCGCGGCCATCAGCATCCCGGGCAGCGACTTGTCGCAGCCGGCCAGCAGCACCGTGCCGTCCAGGCGCTCGGCCTGCACGACCGTCTCCACCGAGTCGGCGATGATCTCGCGGCTGACCAGCGAGTAGTGCATCCCGACGTGGCCCATCGAGATCGCGTCCGAGACCGAGATCGTGCCGAACTCCATCGGGTAGCCGCCCGCGGCGTGCACGCCCTCCTTCGCCGCCATCGCCAGGCGCTGCAGCGACAGGTTGCACGGGGTGATCTCGTTCCAGGACGAGGCGATCCCGATCTGGGGCTTGCGGAAGTCGTCGTCGCGCATCCCGACCGCGCGCAGCATGCTGCGCGCCGCGGTGGCGCCGATCCCGTCGGTGACCTGGTGGCTGCGGGGCTTGAGGTCCCGGGCCGGGGAGGCACCGGTGGTCGCCGGTGAGCGCGGGTCGGTCGTGGTCATGCGGGCTCCTCGCGTGGTGGGTGCTGCGCCGGACGTCGTAGAGCGTGACGCCCGCCGCCATACCTACCCCGACCGGGTGGAGCCGACAAGGGATCGGCCGCAGCGCGCACCTGCCCGGGGGACGCGTTCGTTGACCTTCGAGTACTTTTCGTGACCGTTCGAGAGGAGCACCCCGAGCCGATGGTGCGCACGACCGACCAGCCCGGCGACGACGCGTCGTCCTCCACCCGGGGACGGCGGTGCGGCCGCCGCCGGGTCCTCGCGGTCCTCACGGTCGGCGTCCTGGCCGGGGTCGGCGCCGCCGGTACCGCGGTCGCCGGCCCGGACACCGTCGACGGGACGCCGTGCAGCGTCGGCACCCGCGCCTGCGTGGACCTGGAGACCGACCAGGCCTGGCTGATCCGGCACGGCGAGATCGAGTACGGCCCGGTCACGGTCAGCCACGGCGGTCAGGGCGAGGAGACGCCGACCGGCGAGTTCTCGGTGCAGCGCAAGGACGCCCATCACCGCAGCAAGGAGTTCGACGACGCCCCGATGCCGTGGGCGGTGTTCTTCGCCCCGGGCGGCATCGCGTTCCACGAGGGCAACCCGCAGACGCAGTCCGCCGGCTGCGTCCGGATGCCCGC
>NZ_JADQDD010000391.1 GCF_019263595.1 Pseudonocardia sp. KRD291
GTCCTCCCGTCGCGTCGGCGGACTCTGTCCGACCAGGCCGGGCGGCCGGGGTCAACCAGCGGTTCCGGTTGACCCCGAGTAACCGGTCTGGTTGCCCTCGGGGCGCCGTCGCGGCGGGATGACCCACCCCTCCCTGCCGCACCCCTCATCCTGGAGCTGAGGCCCTCCCCGGAGGGGCCGCCGGAGGTTCCTGTCCTCGTAGTTGTCGGCTACCGCCAACCTGCTGCGGTACCGAGGCGCGCTTGTGGTTGTGTTTGCTGCTCAGGGGCGGCTGGTGAGGAGCCGAGCGAGTCGGAAGTCGTCGTCGAACGTCCACGACGTCAGCCGGGGGTCCATGGCGTCGAGAACATCTCGCAGGTCAGCGCGCCGAGCCCCGAGGTCCTCGCGCAGGAGGGGTTCGTGGTGGGCGATGCGGTTGCGCAGCAGGTGCAGCCGGATGACAGGTCGTTCAAGACGCGCACGGTCGCCGCGGTGTAGGTGCGGGAAGGAATGACGGATGGCGGGCCAGAGGGTGGCGCTGTAGCGACGGGCGAGTAGGTAGCGCCAGAAGCCGAACGGCAGCTCGGCGACGAGCTTGCCGGGTAGGGCCGCCGCGGACACGTGTCCGGCGCGCCTCTTGGCGACCTCGATCTCACTGTGGGCCTGCGGGGCGAGTTCACGACGTGGGTCGTCGAACCACGTCCCCGGGTTCTGGCGGCGGCGGTGCCGGTCGGCGAGGGCATCGTGGATGGCGTTGCGGAGGAAGATTTCGCCGTGGCCGAGGACCTCCCAGAAGGCCGCAGCTACGCGGGCGTTCCATCGGTAGAGGTCGACGGCTCGTTGCAGGTCGGCGCCGGAGGCATCGAGGTAGGGCCGTAGACGCGGCTCAGACAGATGGCGCTGGATCACCGAGGCTGGTGGAGCGCCTGGCGTCGCTGAACTCGACACTGTGTGGACGCTCCTCTAACATGGTTGACGAAGACCCCGGAGCGATCCCTGGCCGTCCCACGTGGGCGAGCTACATCACCGGGGTTATTGCTTTGGCGCAGCGAGGCTAGCGACTTCCGTAGCGGCGGCCCTCGGCAGCCACGTCGCCGCCACACTCCGACTCGTCCGATGCTCATAGTTGTCGGTACGTGGCTCTACCCTGGTTCGTCGAGCCGGACGCGAGGTCGGGGGCGTCCGCGGGACGGTGGTCGGTGATGGTGCTGCGGGGCAGTTTCGGTGATACCCGGGTGGACCCGGTGGTGCTGTTCGACGTGCACGACCTCGAGGGCGCTGGCCCGCCGGCGGATGCGATCGACGTGCAGTTCCGGGCGCCGTTGACGTTCTCGCTGCTGGTCGATGCGCTGGTGCGCAACGACCGGGAGCTCGACGCTCAGACTTGCCTGACGGTGTACGAGAAGGTCATCGAGCACACCGTGGGCAAGGTCCAGGTCGCCTGCGGGTATGTGACCGACGACGGCTCGGTGTCGTCGCCGGCGCGGTTGGAGCTGGCCACGCTGGGAGAGAGCTCGGTACCTGGGCTCGACACGGTGCGGATGCACCATCACCTCTGGATCGGCCCGACCGCAGAGACCCTCGACGACGGGGTGCGGCGGACGGTCGACCGTCGCCGGCTCCGCGATGCTCTCCGGAACGTGGTCTGGCCGTCGTACCTGGGTCGGCTGCGGGAGCTGACGGAGCTGACCTGTGGGATCAGCTGGGGCATTCCCTGGCCCGGAGCGGCGGGCCAGATCGTCGACCCACCGCTGCATGAGCACCTGGCCGGACACGAACTGGGCGTATGCCCGAGTCCGTGGGGCGCACGGGAGATGTGGGAGCAGCCGACCGAGAAGTGGCTCGCTGACGTTGCGGAGGATGAGCGGGCTGCGGCCGGGGACGCCGAGCGCGGCCTTCTCTATTGGACCCCGCCGGGGACGGAACGCTCCTAGAGGCCGAGCTCCTGGCCGGCGTCGAGGTCATGCTCAACCCCCTGTTCCGCTGCGGTGTGTAGGCCGAGTTCGGGGACGTCGCGGCGGGCCCGCTCGACCTCCGCCGCCTGGGCGGCCTGGTCTGCCTCGCGCGCCTGTTCGACCGCACGGGCCTCTGCGGCCTGTTCGCGGGCGGCCTCGACTCCCCGGCGGTGGGCGTCCCGCTCGGCGCCGGCCTGCGCGGCCTCGCGCAGGGCCGCGACCGACTCATCGGGCCCCTCGACCTGGGTCGGCTCAGGGGCAGTCTCAACCGGTTCGGTGTCGATGGCCGGCGGCTCGTTGTCCGCCGCTGGCTCGAGCGCCTCGTCCGGCTCGGCGACGTCGACGGCTTCCTCCAGGTCGTCGTCCTGCACACCGATGTGGTCAGCGGCGTCCTGGCCGCGCTCGTGAACGACGTCGCCGCTGGACTCGGCCTCGATGGTCGCGGCGTCCCGCTCGGATTCTGGTGCGACCTTCGGGCCGTCCAGTTCAGCGGGCTCTTCCATCGCGAGGTGCCGTTCGGGGACCTCGTGGCCACCGTCGTGCACGTGTGCAGGAGTGCGCTCCTGCACGACATCCTCAGTAAGCGCCGGGTCGACGGTGTCGGCCCGCTCGGTTTCCGGCGTGACCGCCAGGTCCTCCGTCATCTCGGCCTGTTCCACCGCGACGTCGGGCTCGTCGCGTTCCATCTCCGGCGCCGCGGCCGGGTCGGCCAGGGTCGGCTCCGGGACGGCGGGTTCGGGGCCGCCGGCCCGTTCGCGGTGAGTGGGTAGGCCCCGGCGGTCGAGTTCCTCGGCGGCCAGGCTGGCGTCGGTGGCGACGTCGCTGCTGGCGGCCGCCCACTCGTGGCGGGCCTGGTAGATCTCCTCCAGGTCGGTGGCCCGGTCACTGTTCCAGGCAGCGAGGCGCTCGGCGGTGTCCCGCTCGATGGCCAGGTCCTCGTGGCGGCCGTCGCCGTCCGGGAGCGCGGCCAGTTCGGCGTCTGCCAGGCGGGCGGCGACCCAGTGCTCGTGCGCGGCCTGGTTCGCGGCCGCGAGCTCGTCGGCGACCCATTCCGGGGCGGCGGCCTGCTCGCGGCCCCACCGCTCGGTCATCGCCCACAGGTCGCCGTCGGGCAGCGCCTGGTGGTCGGTGACATCGGCCGGCTGCCCGAGTGCGTCCCGGGCCTGCGACCACAGGGCGCGGTGGAACTCGTGTTCCCGCGACGGTGCCGCGCCGAGCGAGACCTGCTCGGCCGGGATGCTGTGCAGCTCCCGGTAGGCCGCGGCGATCCCCGCGCGGCGCTCCCATTCGACCCGCCCCTGCGGGGACGCCTCCGCGTCCGGGGCCGGGCCCAGGTGGGCGGTGGCCCACTCCGGACCGGCCTCGGCGACCTGTCGGGCGAGGACGTCCTGGCGGTCGGAGGCGAGCACGGCCAGGGCCTGGGCGTACTCGCCCACCGACCCGTCCAGCGGGGCGCCGAGGGTCGTCCAGTCCCGCGGGTCCACGGCCTGCTCGGGGACGCGGCGCTCGGCGGTGTTGCGGACCCGCCACCGCAGCACGTCCGACACCGACGCGGCGTTCTCCAGCCTGCGGGCGGTGACCGCCTCGGTCAGGACGGTCTCGGCATTGTGCCCGGCCATCTCGGCCTCGCGCACCGAGCGCAGCAGCCGCCCGTACCCGGCCTCGCCCTGCACCGCCTGGGCCCGCTCCGGGCCCAGAAGCTCGGTCAGGTGCTCGCTGTAGCGGGCGCGCGCGTACTCCCCGGCCACCGCGTCCCACTGCCCGGCCGCCATGGTCAGCGACCCCGCATCGGCGACCCCGCGGTCACGGGCAAACGTGGCGGCCTGCTGGGCGGCGCTGTTGTCCAGCACCGCGGCCATCCGCTCCCGCGCCGACTCCGCCACCCGCTCCGGGGTGTGCACGTCCGGCTCCCGCTCCGTGACCAGATACAGGGTGTTGCGCTCGCGGCCGCGGGTCGCCGCCGGATACAGCGCCTCGCGGGTGGTGTCCCGATCGACGATCGGGTGCGAGGTGTCGACCGTGACGCCCTGGGCGGCGTGCCCGGTCACCGCGTAGGCCAGGCTCACGTGCTCCCGCACGTAGGTTTTCGGGAGGTGCGCGGTCGCGCCGAACCGGTCCTGCATCAGCAGGTCCCCGGTCACCGGGTGGACGCCGGTCACGGTGTAGACCTCGCGGTTGGTCACCGGCAGCGCCGGCCCGCGCCGGCCGCCTTCACTGATGGCCGGATCGACCCGGAGCCGGTAGTCGTTCATCCGGGCCTGCACCGAATCTCCAACGCTGACCGGCTGACGGTCCACGCCGAGGTTCCCAACGGGTTGGGCCTCCACCCGGCCGAGTTCGACCAAACGCTCCCGGATGCCTCGGGACAATTCGGCGGCATGCTGGTTGGTGCCCACGATCAGCAGCGACTGCTTCCCGGCCAGGGTGTCGGCCAGGTAGCCGCGGCTCGCGGCCTCCTGCATCTCCTCCAACCGGCCCGTGCGCAGCCGGCCGTGATCGGAGTAGGCGTCAACCGCCGTGTGGTCCCCGGCCCGCATCTGCAGGCTCGCCTGCGCTTCCCAGCCCTCGGTGAACCGGTGCACCTCGCGCAGCTCGTGCGCCCCGTTCGTCCGCGCGAGGTGGGCGAACATGCCACCCGCCCCGACCGCCTGCAGCTGCCCGGCGTCCCCGGTCGGCACGACCTTCCCGCCGGCTGCAGTGACCAGCGCGGCGATCGCGTGCATCTCCGCCGTCGACGACATCCCGGCCTCGTCGATGACCACCATGTCCCGCGCCCCGAGCCGGTCCCGGACCTGCCCGGTGACCGGGTCCGGGGTGAACGCCTTCAGGAACCGCGTCGTGTTCAACGCTTCGAGCCCGGTCCCGGCCAGGTTCTGGGTGGCGACCTGCGACGTCGCGA
>NZ_JADQDD010000392.1 GCF_019263595.1 Pseudonocardia sp. KRD291
CCGGATCCGGGGGCCCGGGCCGCATCGCTCCCGGCCTCGTCGTCGCCCGACGCCGGACGTGAGGGGCGGGGTTGCGCGCCCTCGTCCGGCTCGGGTCCGAAGCCGGCGTGGCGCTCGGCCTTCACCAGACGCCCGGAGCGCACCCGGTCGGCCAGCTCCGGGTCGGCGAGGGCGGACTCGAGGATCGTGCGGACCTCCCGCTCGAGGGTCGACTCCACCCGGTGCCCGGCCTCGCGCCCCAGCGCGGCGGCCTGCCGAGACAGCGCGCCCACCAGTTTGCTGCGCTGCGCGGAGATCGTCCGCAGCGCGCCGCCGTCGAGGGAGCGCTGGGCGGCGGCGAGCGTGTCGGCGAGCCCGAGCAGGCCCTCGACCTCGTCCGGACGGGCGTGGACGAGCAGGTTGGTCAGCCACGCGGCCCGCGACGGGCGCCGCAGAGCGGCGATGGCCTTGGCCGCGTCCCGGTCCCCGGCCTCCTTGGCCCGGGCGACGTGCGCGTCCCGCTCGGCGACGAAGTCCTCTGGCGCGAGCCGGTACAGCTCCGCCTCCGCCTGCTCGACCGCGTCCACCCGTCACACCCTGCCGCGCCGGAGTCCCCCGCGCGAGCACCCGCCCGGAGAACGACCGTGGCGTTCGTTGCGACGGACGCTACGAGACTCACGCTCGTTGCGGGCCCGGACACAGGCGCGCCCCGCCGGGGCCGGGCACACGCGCGCCCCCGCCGGTGGCCGGCGGGGGCGCGGGTGGTGGAGCGGGGTCAGCGCAGGCAGACGCTCGCGTCCGGCTCGACGGCGCGGAAGGTGAAGCTCTCCTCGAGGTAGAGGTGCACCTCGTTCGCGTCGTGGTCGGAGTAGCCGATCGCCAGGTCCTGGCCGACGTCGAGCAGGAAGTCCCCACCGCGCTGGCTGACGACCACGGCGCCGTCCAGGCCGTGCGCCCGCAGGATCTGTCCACCGAGGATCCGGCTCAGGTGCTCGAACAGCGGGTAGCCGCCGTGCTCGGCGGTCTCCACGATCCGGGTGTAGCCCTCGGGCGCGATCGCCAACGCGTACGGGCCCTCGATGCCGTTGCGGCGCAGGTGGTCCACCGCGCGGGCGACGGTAGCGGGGTAGCTGTCGGGGTTGTCGCCCAGGCTGTGCGCCTCGTACGGCGAGACGCCGGCGATGCCCTCGAACCCGGCCTCCGGCCAGCCGTGGAAGATCGCCCGGTTCTCGATCACGGCGGCCTCACGGGCGGCGCGGGCGAGGTCGTCGAACTCGGGGTCCTGGGCGCCGCGCTGCAGGTCGTCGATCTCGTCGCGGGAGACCGAGAACGGGACACGGAACTCGGCCATCGCCTGCACCCTGCGCAGGCGCGCGGTCGTCCCCTCGGCCTTCACTCCGGGCGGCGGGCCGTCCAGGCGCCGGGAACGGCCCAGGTCGACCGAGGATGTCTGCCACCCCGTCGTGCCGGTCCAGTCGGCGAGCCGGCGGCCGGAGAGCAGCGGGGTCAGACGCTCGCGCGCCTCGTCGTCGACCGCCTTCCAGGCGAGCTCCGGGATGGGTGCCTTCTCCCGCAGGAGATGGTCGTTAACGGCCACGTCTAATTCTCCTTCAGGCTGCCGATCCCGAGCCCGTCACGGGTCGGGTCCGACGAGCCGATCTCCGCCTCGACCGCTTCGACGTACCCCTCGGGGTCCTTGTCGGAGTTGTCCAGGCCTTCGGTGGTGGGGTGGGCGTCGAGGAACTCGCTGAACTGCTGGCCGAGCGACTCGCGCAGTCCGGTGGTGGCGTGCAGGCGGAAGTTGGCGAGGCCCTCGTTCTCCTCCTCGCCCATGTGCTCGTCGTTCGCACGACGGGCGGCCCAGACCCCCTCCCACCACTGGCGGCTGCCGACCGGGCTGCGCTCGGCCTGCGCGACACCGTCACGGATGTCGTTGTGGTCGCCGATGGCGTCGAGGGTCTCGTCCTCCGGGTCCTCGCCGTGGGCGAGCAGCTGCGGATAGAAGATCTTCTCCTCGGCGATCGCGTGCACGTCCAGACGCGACGCCAGTGGCTCCCACTTGCGGGAGAGCTCGCGCGGGTCGGTGTCGGAGCGCGCCTGCAGCTCGTCCAGGTCCGCGAACTGCTGACGGAACCACTGGTGATCGTTCAGGATCAGCTGGGTGATGTCGGGCACCGGCGCAGGTTACGACGGAGCGGGCCGCTCGGCGCGGTGAACGCTCGCCCGTCCGCGTGACCTGCGCCGGACGCGCGCTCAGCTGAGGTTGGCGTAGCTGCCGACGAGGGTGGCCCGGCCCAGGGTGTGGCCGAACATGTTGAACGCGAGGAACGTCGGCGTCGCGGTGGCCGGGACGTCGAGGCTCGCGACGTCCAGGGCGTGCACGACCACGTAGTAGCGGTGCGGGCCGTGCCCGGGCGGCGGGGCGGCACCGAGGTAGCGGGGAAGGCTCGCGTCGTTGGGTAGCTGGACCGCTCCCGGGGGCAGCGCCGACCCGGACTCGTCGCCCGCGCCGGAGGGCAGCTCGGTCACCGACGCCGGGATGTTGAACACCGCCCAGTGCCAGAACCCGGCGACGGTCGGGGCGTCCGGGTCGTAGACGGTGACGACGTAGGAGGCCGTGCCCTCCGGCGCGCCGGACCAGGACAGCTGCGGCGAGACGTCCTCGCCGCCGGCGCCGAAGATCCCCGAGAGCTGGGGTGTGGCCAGCGTGGCGCCGTCGGCGAGGTCGGTGCTGGTGAGGTCGAACGACGGCACCTGGGGCAGCTCGTCGTAGGGGTTGCGGGGCATGGTCCTGCGCACCTCCGGTCTGGGGTGGACGGTCGTGGCCTGCGGGACGCACCCGCGGTCACCGGCGATCCTGGCACGCGGGGCGGGCCGGTGCCGACCGGGATCGGGGCCTGCGCGGGGATGGCAGAGTGACCGGGTGCAGATCCTGTTGTTGCTCGTCGGGCTGATGCTGGCCGCGGTGCTGCTCGTCGGGGTGGGGGACCGGCTGCGGCTGCCGTGGCCGGCGCTGATGGTCGTGATCGGCGTGCTGGTGGCGCTGGTCCCGGGCCTGCCGGACACGTTCACGCTCGACCCGGAGCTGATCCTGCCGCTGTTCCTGCCGCCGCTGCTGTTCGCCACTGCACAGCGGACGTCGTGGGCGGTGTTCCGGGCGCGCTGGCGCTCGATCGCGTTGCTGGCGGTCGCGCTGGTCGTGGTCACCGTCGCCGCCGTGGCCGGGACGGCGACGGTCCTGGTCCCGGGCATCGCGCTGACCGCGGCGGTGGCGCTCGGTGCGATGGTCGCGCCGCCGGACCCCGTCGCCGTCGAGGCCGTCGCGGGCACGGTGCGGATCCCGCGCCGGCTGCTCGCGGTGCTGCAGAGCGAGGGCCTGTTCAACGACGCGACCGCGCTGGTGATCTTCCAGGCCGCCGTGCTGGCCACGGTCGGGCGGGACACGCTGAGCCCGGCCGCTCTGGGCCTGCGGTTCGTGGCCGGGGCGCTGGGCGCGGTGCTGATCGGGCTGGGGGTGGCCTGGGTCGCGCGGACCGTGCTCGGACGGCTGACCGACACGACCGGGCGCAGCGCCCTGACCCTGGTGCTGCCGTTCGCCACCTACCTGACCGCGGACGAGCTCGGCGCCTCCGGGGTGATCGCGGTGGTCGTGCTGGCCCTGCAGATGCGCCGCAACGCCGACGCCGACGAGGCGGCCGAGCGCCTCACCCAGACTTCCCTCTGGAACGTCGTCGAGCTGCTGGTCACCGGGATCGCGTTCGGGCTGATCGGGCTGGACCTGCGCCAGGTCCTCACCGACGCGGGAGACGACCTGCCACGGATGCTCGGCCACGCCGCACTCGTGTGCGCGGTGGTGGTCGGGGTGCGCGCGGTGTGGATGACGGCGGCGTGGCGGATCCTGCGACGCGGCGAGGACTCCTCCTCCGCGCCGCGGACCGGCCGCGAGGCGGTGCTGCTGACCTGGTGCGGGATGCGGGGGCTGGCGACCCTCGCGCTCGCGCTGTCGCTGCCGCTCGCCACGGCCGACGGGGCGCCGTTCCCGGCCCGCACCGAGATCATCCTGATCGCGGTCTCGGTGCTGTTCACGACGCTGCTGGTCCCCGGGTTCACGCTCCCGCTGCTGGTCCGCGCCCTGGGCGTGGACACCGAGGCCGAGGCGGAGAAGCGGGCCGAGAAGGTCATCGTGCTGCGGGCGCGGCGCGCCGCGGCCGCGACGATGGAGTTCGAGCAGCAGATCCGGGGCCTGCCCGAGGACGTCGCGTCCGGGCTGCGGGAACGCCTCGGTCGCCTGGAGGCCGTGCTCACCGGCGAGCCGTCGAGCGAGGAGGACCGCCAGCGACTGGCCACGCTGCGCGAGACCCGGGAACGCGCGAACGCGGCCCAGGCCGCGGCGCTGTCCGCAGCCCGCGCGGAGGTGCTCGCCGCCCGCCGGGAGCCGGGGGTGGACCCGCAGGCCGCGGACCGGGTGCTGCGCCGTCTGGACCTGCGGACGGTCCTGCTCGACTAGCGACGGGCCCCGCTCAGCGGGGGCCGTAGACGATGACGACGTTGCCCCACGGGTCCCTCGCCACGGCGCGCGTCTCGTGCGGGCCGGCCTCGGGCCCGCGCACCACCGACCCGCCCGCCGTGGTCACCGCCTGGAGCGCCGCGGCCACGTCGGCGACCTTGAACGACGCCGCGACCACGCCGCCGGTCAGGTCCTCGGCGGGCCCGGCCAGGGCGAGCTTCGCCCCGCCGCCGTCGAGCGCGGCGTAGCGGTCGCCGTCGGTGAACAGGGCGGAGAGCCCGAACGCGTC
>NZ_JADQDD010000393.1 GCF_019263595.1 Pseudonocardia sp. KRD291
CGCGGACGCCGCGACGAGCATCGTTCGAGTGGCCCGCACCGGCCCAGGATGTCAGCACCGGCCCGGATCCGCGCTCCGGCGCAGGCCCGCCGACGGCCCGTGCCGGTCGGGCGTCGCCGTGCGGCGTCACACCGACCCGGCGGCCTCGGGGTGGTTGTCCGGCCGTGCGGAACGCGGGTCCAGCGGGTCGATCGTGGTGGGGTCGACCATCCACTTGTCGGACCCGCGGTTGATCGAGCGGATGCCGGCGTCGGCCAGTGTGACCAGCGGGACCGCGAGCAGGGCCCCCGGGATCCCGGCGAGGATCAACCCGCCGGCGATCGGCAGCACGACGGCGAGCGGGTGCAGCTTGACCGACCGTCCGAGCAGCAGCGGCTGCAGGATGTAGCCCTCGATGTTCTGCACCAGCAACAGCAGCCCCGCCACCAGCAACGCGTCCACCCAACCGCCCGTCACCAGCGCGATCAGCACCGCGACGATGCCGGTGACAACGGCGCCGAGGGTCGGGACGAACGCACCGAAGAAGATCAGTGTGGCGAGCGGGACGGCGAGCGGGACGCCGATCAGCCACAGCCCGACGCCCGCGGTGACCGCGTCCACGGCGGCGACCACGACGATCGCCCGCGTGTAGCCGACGAGCGAGGCGAACGCCCGCCTGCCGGCGATGTCGGAGCGGGTGCGGGCGGCCTGCGGGATCGCGGAGAGCAGCCACCGCCAGATCTTGGCGCCGTCGTGGATGAAGAAGGCCAGCACGAACAGTGTCAGCAGCGTCTCGGTCGCGATCTCGCCCGCGGTGCCGACGGCGCCGAGCAGGTTCGTGGCCAGCTCGGCCTGGTTGCGCTGCAACTCGCTCAGCGCGGTCTGGGTGACGGTGTCGAGCTGCTGGTTGTCCACATGCAGCGGGCCGGTGGACAGCCAGTCCTGCAACGCCACGAAGCTCTGCCCCAGCTGTGTCGACAGGCTCGGGAGACCGTTCAGGAACGCCGCGACGACACCCCACAGGATCCCGCCGAACACGGCCAGCCCGCCGATCACCACCAGCCCGGTCGCGATCGCCCGCGGAATGTGCGGGACCCGCCCGACGAGCCGGGCCGCCGGGCTGAGCAGCGCGGCCAGGATCAGCGCGATCACCACCGGGACCACCAGCAGGGACAGCTCGGCGACGACCCAGAGCAACACGGCCAGCGCGGCGGCCAGCAGGAGCCCGCGCCAGGCCAGCCCGGTGGCCAGCGCCAGCGCCGGCGGGATCTGCCGGGCCTGGGTGCCGTCGGGCGCGGTCGTCGGGAAGGCACCGGCCTGGGACGTGACGACGACGCCGGACGGGTCGGGCCCGACGGCGGGGCCGGTGTCCGGGGTGTCGCTCATCTGGTCGCCGTCCTGCTCCGCGTCCGTCTCCGCCGCTTCCCGGCGCGGAGGAGGCACCGGTGCCGACGGTCGCGGCGGGGTGGTCATCGTCAGAACGGTAGGCCACCCGGGCGGTTGATCGCAGGACGTCGTCGCGCGTCCGTCCGTCGCGCGGTGCCCGCCGGGGTGCCGGCGGGGTCAGACCTTGACGGCCGCCTTCAGCGCGGCGGCCGCGTCGTCCACGATCCCGGCACCGGACGGCGTCGCCCCGAGCGTCCAGAGGAAGTCGTGCAGCATCCCGTCGTACCGCTTGGCCGTGACCTCGACGCCTGCCTCGGAGAGCCGGGCCGCGTAGGCCTCGCCCTCGTCGCGCAGCGGGTCGAACTCCGCGGTGGCGACGAACGCCGGCGGCAGCCCCGTCAGGTCGGCGGTGCGGCCGGGGCACAGGTAGCGGTCACCCGCCGCGTCCTGCGCACCGAGGTAGTGCGCCCAGAACCATTCCATCGACCCGCGCTCGAGCAGGTAGCCCGAGGCGTTCTCCGAGTACGACGGGGTGGAGAAGTCGAAGTCGGTGACCGGGAAGAGAAGGATCTGCGCGGACAGGGCGGGCCCACCGCGGTCCCGGGCGGCCTGCGCCACCGAGGCGGCGAGATGGCGACCTGCGGAGTCGCCCGCGACGGCCAGCCGGCCGGCGTCGGCACCGAGCGACGCGGCGTTCTCCGCGGCCCAGACGGTCGCGGCGTAGGCGTCGTCGAAGGCGGCGGGGTGGACGTGCTCGGGGGCGAGCCGGTAGTCGACGGAGACGAAGACCGCCCCGGTGCGGTTGGCCAGCATCCGGACCGGCTTGTCCACCGTGTCCAGGTCGCCGATCACCCAGCCGCCACCGTGGAAGTAGACGACCAGTGGTTTCGGACCCGCACCCTCGGGGGTGTAGACCCGGACCGGGATGTCGCCGCCGGGCCCCGGGATGTTCCGGCTGTCGACCGCCATGGGTTCGGCCTCGCCCTGCAGGTCCAGGAACCCGGCCGCGGCGGCGCGTGCCTGCGGGACCGACATCTGGGGGAACGGTGGCATGCCCGCCTGCGCGAGCGCGTCGAGCAGTCCTTGGGCTTCGGGGTGCACGGGCAACGTTGCCTCCTGCGTACGGGGACGGTTCGAGGGCCGTGACGCCGGTCACGGCCCTCGGATGATCCTGGCACGCAGGAGGACGACCGAGTGATCAACGAATCGACGTCACCCGGATGCCACGGCGTGTGGGCCGGAGAACATCCCGGCCCACACCCCGTCGGTCACTCCTCGATCTTGAAACCGACCTTGAGGCCGACCTGGAAGTGCTCCACCGACCCCTCCTCCAGGTGCAGGCGGATCTCGGTGACCTCGGCCCAGTCCAGGTTCTTGAGGGTCTTGGAGGCGTCGCCGATGCCGGCGCGGATGGCGGCATCGACGCCGTCGGGGGAGGTGCCGACGATCTCGGTCACGCGGTAGGTGTTTGCCATGTCCCGTCCGTACCCCGGTCGTGACCTCAGCGAAACGTCGGCGACCTGGCCGCGTCGGAGTCCGGAAGCAGGTCGACGGGTGGCACGCAGATTTGCGAGGCCGCCGCGCGAACCCGGGTGCCGTTGGCTTTAATACCCCCATGGGGGAGCAGGTGCGCGGCGCGGTCCTCGACCGCCGTCAGGAGATCCTGAGCGGAGCCGCCGAGGTCTTCAGCGAGTTCGGTTACCACCGGGCCCGGATGTCGCAGATCGCCGGATCGAGCGGGATCACCGGCCCCGCTCTCTACCGCCACTTCCCGGGCAAGGAGGCGCTGCTCGCCGCCGTCGTCGACGCCGGGACCGGCATCGTCGACGATCTCTTCGAGAAGGCGGCGGCGGAGGGCGGGGATCCGGCCGACCTGTTGTCCCGAACCCTCTGTGGGCTGGCGCGCGCGGCCGTGGAGTACCGCTACTTCGGCATCATCCTGCAGCGCGACGCCCGCCACCTCCCCGAACCCGACCGGGCCCGTACCGGTGCGCGGTGGACGGTGCTGGTGGAGGAGCTCGGGAACCGGATCCGCGCGGTCCGGACCGAGCTCGCACCCGCCGACGCCGAGTTCCTCGGCCGCGCGATGCTGGCCGTCGCGGCGTCGCCGTCGACCTACCGGGTCCGGGGCGTCACCGACGCGCGGCGGCGCCGGGCCCTGACCGCGATGCTGACGAGCGCCGGTCGCGCCGACGTCGGCGTGACCGGCTCCGGCGGACCGCGCCGCCCGCGGGCCCCCGACATCGCAACGCTCGCCGACCGGGCGTCCCGGCGGGAGGCGATCATCGGGGTCTCCAACCGGCTGTTCCGCCTGCGGGGCTTCCACGGGGTGAGCATCGAGGACATCGCCGACGCCGCGGGCGTCACCGGCCCGACCGTCTACAGCTACTTCGACAGCAAGGCGGACCTGCTCGCCACCTCCTGCCACCGTGGCGTGGCGTGGCTCGAGCTGGAGGTCGAGAACGTCCTGGTGACCGAGCAGGCGCCGGCCGGACGTCTCGACGGGGTGCTGCGGTCCCTGGTCACGTTCGCGCTCCGGCACGGCGACACGATGGCGATGCTCGTGCGGGAGGTGCCCAACCTGCCCCCGGACGGCGTGCGGACCGCCCGCCGCGACCGGGTCGACCACACCGCCGAGGTCGTCCGGCTGGTGCGGGCCGAGCGCCCCGGTCTCGATGAGCCGACGGCGCGGATCCTCGTGCGCGGCTCCGTCGCGGTGGTCAACGAGCTGGCCTGCGCCGACCGGTACCGGGATCGTCCGGACCTGGAACGGGAGCTGGGGGACATCGCGTTGTGCACGCTGCGCGCCGATCCCTGATCCCTGATCCCGGACACCCGCACCCCCGGACACACAGGGGGAGACGAGGAGAGCCCTCCGCCGGACCGCGACGCGCATTCGCCCCCGACGCGCTTGCAGGGCCCGACGAAGGGCACTCCACCGGACAACGCACGCGAGGGCACCGGGGTTACCCCCCTGATGTGGTGACGGTGCGGCGCGGGCTTCCGCCCGCAATCCGGGACGATCATGAAGTGCCCGGCGTCACAAGAACCCGTGATCGGTCCGAAAGCCGTTCAGAGGCCCGTTTTCGGCCGTTCACGCGACCCGATCAGCGCGCTGACCTGCGCAGGTATCCGGCCGGACCCCTTAAGGGACCCCGGTTTGACCCTGCCGGACACCGCCCTGTAACTTTCTCTCTGTCAGCGAGAACGCCGGACAGAACGGCCCCACAGAGGGCCGGTCAACAGGCCCGCTGATCAACCCGGTGAGACCCCCCGATGATTTCGGTTGTCGGTGTGTGGTTTAGGGTTACTGGTGTTCGTCACTGGCGCTGCTCTTGCGGGTGGTCTGGTGTGCGGGTGTCTTTTGAGAACTCAACAGTGTGTCGAGCTATGAATTTTTTGGTTTGA
>NZ_JADQDD010000394.1 GCF_019263595.1 Pseudonocardia sp. KRD291
ACCGCGCCGCCTCCGCGACACCCCGCGCGGCGAACGCCGCCGAGCTGATCCGCTGCTGCTCGGCCCGGGTGCGGTTCTGCAGGGCGCGGGCGTACCCGGACGACAGCGCCCCGAGCATCGAGACCGGGCGCCGCACCTGCTCGGCGCCGTACCACGCGTCCGCGATGTGGGCGGCGATCACGTCGATCGAACGGCGCAGCGTCGCCGGGTCGGTGAGGTGCGCGTCCACCAGCGCCGCCCCGACCGCGGACGCGGTGTCCGGCGCGGCACGCCCGTCCAGGACGTCCACGATCCGTCCGGCCAGCGTGAACAGTGTGGCGGCCAGGTCGGCCCGGCTGGTCGAGACGTAGTTGCCGGCCTCGAGCGCGTCGGTCCAGGCCACGGCGAGCCGCCCGACGGCGGCCTCGCGATCGCCGTCCGCGCTCGGTTCGGGGGTGTCCCGCTCGTGCTCCACCACTCAGGTGAACGCGACCCCGGCGTGACCGGGATACCGCTCGGACGCAGGACCGGTCCCGGCCGGTGAGTCGGGACGCCACATCGGGATCCGCACCACGCCGGGGTCGACCAGGGTCAGGTCGCCGAACAGCTCGGTCACCTCCGCGCGGGTGCGCATGCGCATGGCGTTGGGGGAGCGCTGCTGGTTGTAGATGGCCTGCGCGTCCGCGGCCTCGTCGTTGCCCTCGTGGGTCGCATGGCTGATCACCAGGTGGCTGCCGCGCGGCATCGCGTCCAGGTAGGTCCGGATCACCTCGGCGGGACGGAGCTCGTCGCCCACGAAGTGCAGCACCGACACCAGCAGCACGGCCACCGGGCGGGACAGGTCGAGGTGCTCGCGCAAGATCGGGTCGGCCAGGACCCGTTCCGGGTCGGCCAGGTCCGCGGCCAGGACCGCCGTCTGCTCGTTGCCGGCCAGCAGCTCCCGGCTGTGCATGACCGCGACCGGGTCGTGGTCGACGTAGAGCACCCGGGACCGCGGCGCGAGCTGGCCCACGATCTCGTGCACGTTGCCGGCCGTCGGGATGCCCGATCCCAGGTCGAGGAACTGGTCGATGCCGGCCTGGCACAGGTGGCGCACCGACCGGCGCAGGAACGCGCGGTTCTGCTGGGCGATCGCGGCCATGTCGGGCAGGACGCCGAGCACCCGGTCGGCGAACTGCCGGTCGGACTCGAAGTTGTGCGAGCCGCCGAGGTAGTAGTCGTACACGCGGGCCACGCTCGGGTGAGTCAGGTCGACCTCGTCCGGAGCCCAGTTCGGCCGGTCCATCACGTCCCCCCACCGCCGGCGACACCGGCATCGAACCCGATGTTGCTGCCAGTCGACGACAGTAGCCCGCCGGGACCGCCCGCACCTGTCGTACAGGTGAGGTATGCCCCGTTGGTGCTGCCGGGGGAGCAGGGCCCGTCACGGCCCGGGGCGGATCCCGGCGACCTGGACCAGGTCCCCCCGCCCGGACACGCCGAGCTTCGCGTAGACCGAGCGGAGCACGTTGTCCACCGTGCGCACCGACACGACCAGCTCGCCGGCGATCGCCTTGCTGGTCATCCCGGTGGCCGCCAACGCGGCGATCTCGTGCTCGCGCGGGGTGAGGTCGTCGGAGGAGTCCAGCAGTGCCAGCGCCGGCGTGCGGGCACCCTCGCAGTCCTGGGCCCACGCGCGGGACCGCGACGCCGCCGCTGCGGCGGACCCGAGTCTCCCGGCGCCCCGGTGGGCCTGCGCGGCCTGCGCCGCCGCCTCCGCGGCGAGCAACCGCATGCCGAGGCCGGCGAAGCGCACCGCGACCGCGTCCAGACCGGCGCCGTCCCGGGCCGCCAGCGCGCGGGCGTGCTCACCGTAGGCGCGCTCCAGCGGGCTCTCGACCCCGGCCGTCAGCTCGACCAGCCGGTCGGTGACCTCCCCGGTGACGCCCAGCCGGACGGCGGCGTGCAGCGCCTGGAGCCGGTGGCCGCGGGTCTCGGTGTCCCCGGCCGCGGTGAGCGCGATCGTCGCGGCGTGCGTGGTGCGGCCCTCGACCCCGGCCAGGAACACCCTGGCCGGGTGCGCCCACCCGGCCAGGAGCATGTCGCCGGGGTTGCGCTCGCCCTCGGCGAGCACGTCCCGGGCGCGACCGGCGCGGCCGGTGCTGGCCAGCGCCGGCGCCAGCTCCCCGACCAGCGGCATCGCGAACGAGAAGCCGGCCGCCGGCACCGCGGCGGCCGCCTCCAGCAGCCGGCTCGCGGCCGTCACGCAACGACCGCGGCGGCCGGCGACGATGCCCAGCCAGGTCCCGAACAGTGCGGCGTAGCGGTCCAGCCCCCGCTCCAGGGCGTCCCGGTGACACGGCAGCGCCACCCCGTCCGCGGCGTCGAGGTCCCCGGACTGCATCAGGGCGTACCACCAGGCGGCGAGCAGCTCGAAGTGCAGCCACCCGCCCGCGCCGTCGTCGACGGCCAGCGACGTCGGACGGGCGCGGCGCGCGTAACCGATCGCCGCGCCGTAGCTCCCGGCCCTCGCCGCGGCCATCGCCGCCACCGCCAGCGCGGGCAGCGCGGCGCCCGCGCCGTCGGCGACCGGCGCGATGACCCGCACCGCCTCCGCGGGCCGGCTGTCGACCAACGCCCGGAACGCGCGCAGCACGGTCCGCGCGGGCGGGTCGCCGTCGTGCGCAGGCGCGTCGCCGATCGCCTCCTCCAGCACTTCGGCGGCGCGGTCGAAGGCCCGCAGGCCCCAGTACAGGTTGTGCACCCGGACGACGGCGACGTCCAGGCGCAGGTCGTCGGCCCGCCGGCCCTGCTCGTCGCGGCCGTACGGGCCGGTCAGCTCCGCGAGGACGGCCTCGGCGGGCTCCGGGTGCCCCAGCCGGATCTGGGCGCAGGCCAGCCGCAGCCGGGCGGCGGGCCCGGCCTCCTGCTCGGCGGCGGCGGCGAGCAGCCGCTCGGCCAGGGCCGGGTTGCGCGCGTGCATGTCCAGCGCGACGGTCAGCAGCTCGTCCGGGTCCGCGCTCAGCCCCTGGGCCGCCTGCCAGGAGACCAGCCGCGCCCGGTCCCGGGCGTGGTGATGTCCGAGCGCGGCCACCGCGTCGGAGAGCCGGTGGTAGATCTCGCGCTCCTGCAGCGGCGTCGACCGTCCGCGCAGGATCTCGGTGTGCAACGGGTGCGTCAGGTGCAGGTCGACGCGCTGCCCGTCCTGGGTCGACCGCAGCAGCCCCCGGCGCTCGGCGGAGGCGAGCACGTCCGCGCTGAACAGGGCCACCGCGACCTCGCTGTCCAGCGGCTGACCGAAGGCCAGCAGGCGCATCAGGTCCAGCTCGGCGGGGTCCAGGTCGCCGGTCTGCGCGTCGATCATCTCGCTCAGCCGCGGGGTGCCCGGGAACGGGCCCTCCCACCGCCACACCGCGCCCACCCGGTGCAGCGTCCCGGCGTCCCGGCCGCCGTCGACGAGCTCGCGCAGGAACAGCGGGTTGCCCCGGGACAGCCGCCACAGGTGCGCCAGCGCCCCGCCGTCGACGATCGTGCCCGGCTCGTCGTCGCACATCGCGTGCACGACCAGCCGGTCGCTCTGCCCGCGGTCGAGCTCGCCGATGTCGAGACGGTCGGCCAGCCCCTCCTTCCACAGCGCGAACACCGGCGCCGGGACCACCACGCCCGACGGCGCCGTCACGATCACGAAGGCGTCCCCGGACACGGCCAGCTGCTCGAGCAGGATCGCCGACGTCTCGTCCAGCACGTGGGCGTCGTCGACCGCCAGCACGACCCGCGCCCCGCCGGCCCGGGCGTGCAGGTGCCGGCGGGCCTCGCGAAGCAGCCGCGCGGTCGGGACACCGCCCGGGTCGAGCTCGGGGAACAGGTGCGACATCGCGCCGAGCGGGATCGACGAGGTGGACCGGCCGGCCATCACCCAGCTCGGCGACCACCCCGGCCCGCCGCAGACCGCCGCCAGCGCCGCCCGCGCGAGCCGGGTGCGCCCGACGCCGGGCGGACCGACCAGGACCATGCCGGCGCGGCGCCCGGACCGGGCGGTGGACACGATCGTGTGCAGGGTCGCGGCCCGTCCGACGAGTGGCCAGCCGCCGCCCATGCGCGCGCCCTCCTGTCCAGGTCCACTGCTCGTGCCCGGCCACGGGGGCCCACGCGGATGGTCGCGCTCGTCGACGGTGGTGGCAATCGCCCGCACGCCCCCTTCTGCACCGGCCTCCGGAGGGCGTTCTCGTTCCCCGGGGCGGGGACGTTTCGGGTGCGGCCCCGGATTTCGCCCGTTCGGCCGCACGCCCGCTCGGTACCGTCGGGGTCATGACCGCCCCCGCATCCACCCCACGCCGAGCGATCGCGCGGGTCCTGCCGCCGTCGCTGCGCACGGCGGCGGGGACGATGCTGCTGTTCACCGCGCTGCTCTACCTGGCCGAGGCGGTGGACCAGGCCTCGGGCAACGCGCTCGACGACGCCGGGGCGATCGTGCCGCGCTCGGTGCAGGGGCTGACCGGGATCCTCACCGCGCCGCTGCTGCACGTCGGCTTTGGCCATCTCGTGAGCAACACCCTGCCGTTCCTGGTCTTCGGCTTCCTGGCGATGGCCGGCGGCTTCGCGCAGTGGTTCATGGTCACGGCGCTGATCTGGGTGGCCAGCGGGATCGGCGTCTGGCTGATCTCGCCCATGCCGGTGCTCGGCGTCTCCGGGGTGATCTTCGGGTGGTTCGTGTTCCTGCTCGCCCGCGGGTTCTTCGCCCGCAGCGGGCGGCAGATCGTGCTGGC
>NZ_JADQDD010000395.1 GCF_019263595.1 Pseudonocardia sp. KRD291
TGGCCCTCATGGATCGCGTTGAGGCTCCACAACGCGAGGTAGGGGTGGGGTAGTGGGATGTGGCGGCGGCGGGGAGTGGTGGTGTGGTGGCGCGGTGTGATCACTGGTGCGGGAGGATCGGGGGGTGAGTGAGCGGATGGACGCCTGCGGACGGGCCTTCGAGATCACCGACGGGGACGCGCGGGCGGTCGTGTACGAGGTCGGGGCGACGCTGGCACTGTTCGAGTCCGGTGGCCTGGCCCGGACCGAGACGCACCCGCCGACGCGGCGTCCGCCGAAGGGCGCCGGTGCGGTGCTCGCGCCGTGGCCGAACCGGGTCCGCGGCGGGTGCTGGCGCCACGACGGCACCGAGCAGCAGCTCGCGCTGACCGAACCCGACGCCGGCAACGCCATCCACGGCCTGCTCCGGCACGTCGGGTGGACGGTCTGCGAGCACACCGCGGCCACGCTGACCCTGTCCGCCGTCGCGGCCGTGCAGCCCGGATGGCCGCAGCCGGTCCGCGTCACCGTCACCTGGTCGCTGGCCGACGGGGGCCTGACCGTGTCCACCACGGCCACCTGCCTCGGCGACGCGCCGGTCCCGTTCGGTCTCGGCTTCCACCCGTACCTGCGGGTCGGCGACATCCCCACCGACGAGCTCGCGCTCACCCTCGGTGCGGACACCGAGCTGCCGCTGACCGACCAGCTCCCGGACGGCGAGGTGCACCGCCTCGCCGGCGCCGACCCGCTGCGCAGCGGGCTGGTGCTCGCCGGGCAGGTCCTCGACGCCGCCTACGGCGGATGCCGTCCCGCGTCCGGGGATGACATCACACGGCACCGCCTTACCGCGGCCGACGACCAGGGCACCGAGCTGTGGGCCGACCCGGCGTTCGGCTGGGTGCAGGTCTTCACCCCGGACGACTTCCCGGGCCGGGGCCGCGCGGTCGCCGTCGAGCCGATGACCTGCCCGCCGGACGCGCTGAACTCCGGCACCGACCTCGTGACCCTGGTCCCGGGCGAGCCGTGGACGGCGTCCTGGGGCCTGCGCCCGATCGGCTGACCCGGCCCGGCGCGGCCCGACCCAGGGGTTAGAGGGTCAGAGGCAGCCGTGCAGCGCGTCCAGGAGGCGCGCGGCCCGGGTGTCGGTGTCCTCGGAGCGCATCTCGTTGGTGACGAACGAGAATCCCAGCTCGTGCTCCGGCCAGGCGCCGTGGCGCCCGCCGCCCGCACCGCTGTGCCCGAACGCCTCGGCGACCGGGCCGTAGGTGCCGATCGGGTCGGCCAGCTCGAAGCCCAGCCCGAACCGCAGCGGCCGGTCGTTGACGGCGTCGGTGCCCTCGGCGTGGGTGCGGGTCGCGGCGGCCAGCGCGGGTGCCGGGACCAGCGGGTCCCGGCAGTCGGCGAGGCGGCCGTAGACCCGGGCCATCGACCCGGCGCCGCCCACGCCGCCGCCGGCGGGGGAGCCCGACGTCCGGTAGGCGCGGGAGTTGACCAGCTCCGGGTCGTCGGTGAGCACCCGGTACATGCGTTCGACGATCCGCCGCCGCACCGGGTCGGTGAGGAACGTGGAGAGCCGGTAGTCGGGCTCGCGCACGATCTGGGCCATCCGCTCGGCCTGGGCGTCCGGGGTGCGCAGCCGCAGGTCCACCCCCGGCACCTCGTTCAGTGTCGTCGCCACCAGCTCCGCGGTGTCGCGCCCGGTGGTGCGCCGCACCAGCTCGTCGACCAGGTGCCCGAACGTCAGCGCGTGGTAGGCGACCCGGGTACCGGGCTCCCACAGCGGGGCCTGCCCGGCCAGCGCCGCCGCGCTCGCCCGCGTGTCCAGGACGTCGACGTCGTCGTTCTCGACGTAGGGCAGCCCGGCGGTGTGCGAGAGGACCTGTGCGACCGTCACGGCGTCCTTGCCGGCGGCGGCGAACTCCGGCCAGTACCGACGCACCGGCGCGTCCGGGTCGAGCACCCCGCGTGCGGCGAGCAGCGCGCACACCGTGGCCGCGAGGCCCTTCGTGCCGGAGAACAGGACCGCCGTCGTGTCGGCGGTCCACCGACGTCCGGTGGCCGGGTCGGCGAGGCCGCCGTACAGCTCGACCAGCGGCTCCCCGCGCCGGACGACGCTGAACGCGACCCCGCCGTTCGTGTCCGCCAGCACCTCGGCGAACGCATCGGCCACCGGGGCGAACCCGGTGGCGGTCCGCATCTCCGCGACTGGAGGCACGCCGGCGCTCACGCCCCGACCCGCATCGTCGGCGTGTGCTCGAGCAGCTCGACGGTGTAGGCGTGCTGCGGGCGGGACAGGACCTCGTCGACGGTGCCCTGCTCGACGATCCGGCCCCGGTGCAGCACCGCGATCCGGTCCGCGACGTGGCGGGCCAGCGCGATGTTGTGCGTCACGAACAGCATCGCCGTGCCCAGCTCCCGGCGCACCAGCGCCAGCAGGTCGAGGATCGCGGCCTGCACCGACACGTCCAGTGCCGAGGTGACCTCGTCGCAGACCAGCACGTCCGGCGCGGTGACCAGGGCGCGGGCGATCGCGGCGCGCTGGCGTTCCCCGCCGGAGAGCCCGCCCGGGTAGCGCCCGGCGAACGAGCTGTCCAGCCGTACCTGGCCGAGCATGTCGTGCACCCGGTCCCTGCGCCGGCCTGCGTCGAGGTCGGTGAGCCGCCGCAGCGGCACCTCCAGCGAACCGCCGATCGTGCGCCGCGGGTTCAGCGAGGCGAACGGGCTCTGGAACACGTACTGCACGCCGCGCCGCTGGGCCGGGGTCCGGTCGAACCCGAGCGCCTGCCCGCGCAGCGCGACCGAGCCGTCGTCGAGCTCCAGCAGCCCGGCCAGCCCGCGGGCCAGCGTGGTCTTGCCGGAGCCGGACTCGCCGAGCAGCATCAGGCACTCGCCGGGCGCGAGCTCCAGGTCCACCCCGTCCAGCACGGTGGTGCGCCCGTACCGTTTGGACACCCCGCGCACCGCCAGCAGCGGCTCCCCGTCCGGCGCGGGCTCCGGGGCGTCGCGCTCCGGGGCCGAGTGCAGGTCCGGCACCGCGGCGATCAGCCCGCGGGTGTAGGCGTGGCGCGGGGCGTGCAGTACCTGCGCGACCTCCCCGGTCTCCACCACCTCACCGGCGCACATCACGGCGACCCGGTCGGCCAGCTGCGCGACCACGGCCAGGTCGTGGGTGATGTAGAGCGCGGCGGTGCGCGAACGGGTCACCAGCTCGCGGACGGTGTCGAGCACGAGGTCCTGGGTGGTCACGTCGAGCCCGGTGGTCGGCTCGTCGAGCACCACCAGGTCCGGGCGGCAGGCGAACGCGGTCGCGATCCCGACCCGCTGCTGCTGACCGCCGGAGAGCTGGTGCGGGTAACGGGCCAGGAACGCGTCGTCGCCGGGGAGCCCGACGTCGGCGAGCACCTCCCGCACCCGCCCGGTGCGTTCCGTGGCGCTCATGGACATGTGCTCGGCCAGCACCTCGTCGATCTGGCGCCCGACGCGCAGCAGCGGGTTCAGCGACAGCGCCGGGTCCTGCGGCACGTAGCTGAGCAGCCGCCCGCGCATCGACCGCATCGACGCAGGCGGCAACGCCAGCAGGTCCTCGACCTGCTCGGTGTGCCCGTCGAAGGAGATCCGGCCGCCGGTGTGGGCCAGCCCCTCCCGGAAGTGGCCCAGCGCCGCCAGCGCGGCCGTCGTCTTGCCGGATCCGGACTCGCCGACCAGGGCCAGGATCTCGCCGGGCGCGATCTCGTAGTCGATCCCGTGCAGCACCTCGCGGCCGCCGGTGGTGGCGATCCGCAGGTCGTGGCAGCGCAGCGTCGGGGCGGAGCCGGTGCGCGAGCCGGCCTCGGTTGCGGTGTCGGTGGTGCTCACGGGGTGGCCTCCACGCTCGTGTCGGCGGACGCGCGCGCCAGCCCGTCGGTGATCATGTTGGTGCCCACGGTCAGGATCGCGATCGCGGCCACCGGGAGCAGGACGCCCCACGGCGCGACGACCAGCGCGATCCGGTTCTCGTTGATCTGCAGGCCCCAGTCCGCGGCCGGTGGCTGCACGCCCAGCCCGAGGAACGACAGCGACGCGATGTAGCCGATCGAGTAGGTCAGGCGCAGGCCCAGCTCCACCATCAGCGGGCCGGTGATGTTCGGCAGGATCTCGGTGCTCAGGATCCGGCGCCGGGGCACCCCGTACATCCGGGCGGCCAGCACGTAGTCCTGCCCGGCCACCGCCAGCGTGGCCTGCCGGGCGACCCGGGCCACCCGGGGGATGTGGGTGATGCCGATGACCAGCACCAGCAGCCAGCCCGACGAGCCGAGCACGGCCACCGCCAGCAGGGCGAGCACCAGCTGCGGGAACGAGAGCAGCACGTCCCCGCCGCGCATCACCAGGCTGTCGAGCCGGCCGCCGCTGTAGCCGGCGACCATGCCGGCCAGCGCGCCGCCGACGAGCCCGATCGCGGTCGCCGCCAGCGCGTAGAGCAGCACCGGGCCACCGCCGGCGAGGAAGCGGGTGAGCACGTCGCGACCCAGGTCGTCGGTACCGGCCGCGCCGTCCGGGCGGAACGGCTTGCCGACGAAGTCGCCGATGTCGTGCCCGGTCAGCAGCGGGCCCAGTACCGGCCCGAGCAGCGCGACCGCGACGACGACCAGCGTCAGTGCGGTCCCGAT
>NZ_JADQDD010000396.1 GCF_019263595.1 Pseudonocardia sp. KRD291
GAGCAGGCGCCCGGGGACGCCCACCTCGCGCAGCCGCCGGTCGTAGGCGACGACCCGATCGGCGAAGACGAAGTGGTCGGCCGATCCGAGGAGCAGCAGGGTCGGCGGCAGCCCCGGGCGCACGTGGTCGACGGGCGAGAGCTCACGCCGCAGCTCCGGCGCTCCCTCGCCCGGCCCGCCGAACAGGGCTCCCTGCAGCTGCGCGGCGATCAGCCGCAGGTCGGTGGCCGGGTAGTAGGCGACGACCCCGCGCGGTGCCGGCAGCGGGTCGGGGTCGGCCGGGCAGCTCAGCGTCCGGTCGGTCAGGCCGGAGGCCGTGTTCAGGGCCAGCGTCGCGCCGGCCGACTGCCCGGCCAGGACGATCCGGCCCGCGTCCAGCCCCTGCGCCGCGGCGTTCGCGCGGACCCAGGACACCGCGCACGCGACGTCGCGGCGCTGGTCGGCACCCACCGGTGACGGCGGCGGCAACCGGTACTCCACGGCGACGACGGCGTGGCCGCGGTCGGCGAGCCAGCGATTGAGCGCGGTCCGGTCGGTGCGCTCACCGCGCACCCAGCTGCCCCCGTGCAGCCACACGACGACCGGGTGCGGCCCGGCCGTCGGCGGCCGGTAGAGGTCCAGCGAGCGGCCCGGGGTGTACTCCGCGGTCAGATCCGGGCGCCCGTCCGGCTGGCCGACCGTCGTCAACGCCGCAGCCCAGTCCAGCCGCACCCCCTCCGCGCGGGCGGCCCCGGCCAGGCTGACCAGGACCACCACCATCCCGACCACGGCCGCCGCCGAGACGACGCCGGTCACCGCCCCGGTGCCGCGTGCCCCGGCCGCCCACGCCCCGACGCCGACACCGATCCCGAGCAGCGCGGCCAGCCCGGCGTGCACCGGGTACTGGCCGGTGACGAACGAGCCGAGGAAGCCGACCAGCGGGATCCGCGGCACGAACGCCCCGACCACGACGACCAGCAGGCCGACGCACCACAGCGCGCCCACCGCCCGCAGCAGCCATGCCGCCACACGTCCTCCCGGGATCTCGATCGACCCCGGTCACCTCACCATCCCGGCCGACCCGCGGCGCGCCGGAGCCCGCCGGGTCACCCGGGCGGCCCGGCGCGCCCCGGGCGGGGTGGGCGGCTGTGGCCGGTAGCCTCCGGGTTCGAACCGTTGTTCTCCCGGGAGGGGTGCGTGTGCGGGTGCTCGGGGTCGACCCGGGGCTGACCCGGTGCGGGATCGGGGTCGTCCAGGCGGGACCGGGACGGACCGTGACCTGCGTCGACGTCGGCGTCGTCCGCAGCACACCGGACACGCCGCTGGAACGGCGCCTGCTCGGCGTCGCCGACGAGGTCGCGCGCTGGGTGGAACACCACCGCCCGGACGTCGTCGCGATCGAGCGGGTGTTCAGCCAGCACAACGTGCGCACCGTGATGGGCACCGCACAGGCCAGTGGCGTGGTCGCGCTGGTCGCCGCGCGGGCCGGGCTGCCGGTCGCGTTCCACACCCCGAGCGAGGTCAAGGCCGCGGTCACCGGTGAGGGCCGGGCGGGTAAGGAGCAGGTCACCGCCATGGTGACGAAGCTGCTCGGGCTCACCGAGGCGCCGCGCCCGGCGGACGCGGCGGACGCGCTCGCGCTGGCCATCTGCCACTGCTGGCGGGCACCGATGCTCGACCGGATGGCCGAGGCCAAGGCCCGCGCCGACGAGATGGCGAAGATCCACAAGGCCCGGCTCGCGGAGGCGGCACGGTCGCGGGCGCCGGTGTCGTACCCGCGCGGTAGCCTGCGGGGTCGAACGGGCGTTCGTGAACCGACCGTCCGCGAGCCGACCACGCCCACCAGCAGTACGACGAACGGACGAGAGAAGTGATCCATTCGGTCCGCGGGCCGGTGCTGGAGATCGGGCTCGACCACGCGGTGGTCGAGGTCGGCGGCGTCGGGCTGGCCGTGTACGCCACCCCGAACACGCTCGCCGGGCTGCGCCGCGGGGAGCAGGCGCGGCTGGCGACGCTGCTCGTCGTGCGCGAGGAGTCGCTGACCCTGTTCGGGTTCGCCGACGCCGAGGAGCGCGAGCTGTTCACGCTCCTGCAGACGGTGTCCGGGATCGGGCCCCGGCTCGCGCTCGCGACGATCGCGGTGCTGGAGCCGGACACGCTGCGCCGCGCACTGGCCGACGGCGACCTGGCCGTCCTGACCCGGATCCCCGGCGTCGGGCGCAAGAGCGCCGAACGCCTGGTCCTCGAGCTCCGCGACAAGGTCACCGCGCCGGCCCCGGCCGCCGCGGGCGGGGTCGCGTCCGCGCCGACCCCGGTGCTCGGGCAGCGCGACCAGGTGGTGGAGGCGCTGGTCGGCCTCGGTTTCACCGCCCGCCCGGCCGAGCAGGCCGTCGACGCCGTGCTGGCCGTCACCCCGGACGTCGACGCCGCGGGCCTGCTGCGCACGGCACTGTCGTCCCTGGGACGCTCGCGGTGACCCCGGGCGGTGCGGACCGGGACGGGCAACCGTGAGCGGGGGTGAGGACGTGGCTCAGGACGAGCTGCACGGGGACGGGTTCCGCGAGGTCGACCCGGAACCGCACCCCGACGACACCGAGCTCGACGTGTCGCTGCGCCCGCGCGTACTCACCGAGTTCATCGGCCAGCCCCGCGTGCGCGAGCAGCTCGAGCTCGTGCTGGAGGGCGCGCGCCGGCGCGGCGATCCGCCGGACCACATCCTGCTCTCGGGCCCGCCCGGCCTGGGCAAGACCAGCCTGGCGATGATCGTCGCGGCCGAGCTGGGCGTGGCCGTGCGGCTGACCTCGGGCCCGGCACTGGAACGCGCGGGCGACCTGGCCGCGATGCTGTCCAACCTCGTGCCCGGCGACGTGCTGTTCATCGACGAGATCCACCGCATCGCGCGCCCGGCCGAGGAGATGCTCTACCTGGCGATGGAGGACTTCCGGGTCGACGTGATCGTCGGCAAGGGGCCCGGGGCCACCTCGATCCCGCTCGACGTCGCGCCGTTCACCCTGGTCGGGGCCACCACCCGGGCCGGGTCGCTGACCGGCCCGCTGCGCGACCGGTTCGGCTTCACCGCGCACATGGAGTTCTACGAGCCCGACGAGCTGGAGCAGGTGCTGCGCCGTGCCGCGCAGATCCTGCAGATCGACCTGCGCGACGACGGCGCCGAGGAGATCGCCGGCCGCTGCCGGGGCACCCCCCGGATCGCGAACCGGCTGCTGCGCCGGGTCCGGGACTTCGCCGAGGTCCGTGCGGACGGCGTCATCCGCCGCGGCGTGGCGCAGGACGCGCTGGCCGTCTACGACGTCGACGAGCTCGGTCTGGACCGCCTCGACCGCGCCGTGCTCAGCGCCCTGGTGCGCAGTTTCCGGGGCGGGCCGGTCGGAATCTCGACACTCGCCGTCGCAGTGGGCGAGGAGGCCGGTACCGTCGAGGAGGTCTGCGAGCCCTACCTGGTGCGGGCCGGAATGCTGGCCCGCACACCGCGCGGACGAGTCGCGACCCCGGCGGCGTGGAGCCACCTCGGCCTCACACCGCCTGCCGACGGCCCCGCCGGTACGCACGCCCCGGCGCTGTTCTGACCGGTCACGTCACCGGCGTCCGAATGGCGGTGTCGGGGGAGGGGCCCGCGATGGACCTACGGTCCCGGCTGGCACACTCGGGACCTCGACCAGAGACGGAGATCCCGGAGACATGCCACAGAGTTCGATCATGTCGTTACTGCCCTTCCTCATCATCCTGCTGCTGTTCGTCCCGTTGTTCCTCAACGGCCGCAAGCAGCGCCGGCAGATGGCACAGACGCAGTCGATGCAGGCCGCGCTGGAGACCGGCGACGTCGTCATCACGACGTCCGGGCTGCGCGGCACGATCACCGATGACTCGTACGAGGACACCGTCGACCTCGAGATCGCCGAGGGTGTCGTGACGACCTGGCTGCGGGCCGCGGTCCGCGAGAAGGTCGACCCGGACGCCGGCCACGGTGCCGTCGCCGTCGAGGAGGACCCGGCCGACACCGACGACGAGGCGACCCCGTCGTCGTCCGAGTCGCCGAAGGTCACGCCCTCGGAGAGCAAGCCGATCATCCACTGAGCCGGAGCCGAGCGTAGCTCGGTGGAGCGCACGCCGACGGCGGACGACCCGTCTCCGGGCCGGTCCGTCGTCGGACATGCCCGGGTCGGCCGGAGACCCTTCAGGAGAGCAGAACGTGGCATCGTCGGCGGGGCAGCAGATCAGCCCCTGGCGGTACCTGACGGCATTCGTCGGGATCGTCGTCATCCTCTACGCGCTGGTGCTGTTCACCGGTGGCGGGAACATCTCGCCCAAGCTGGGTATCGACCTGCAGGGCGGTACCCGGGTGACGCTCACCGCGCGCACGGAGAACGGGGCCGTCCCGCCGCGGGACCAGCTCGTGCAGGCGCAGCAGATCATCGAGCAGCGCGTCAACGGGCTGGGCGTCAGCGGCGCCGAGGTCGTCCTCGACGGCAGCAACCTGACGATCACGGTGCCCGGCGAGGGCGGTGACGAGGCGCGTTCACTCGGCCAGACCGCCCAGCTGCGGTTCCGCGAGGTGATCGGCGGGCCGATCCCGGCGAACACCGGTGCGTCCGCTCCGGGGCAGCAG
>NZ_JADQDD010000397.1 GCF_019263595.1 Pseudonocardia sp. KRD291
CCTCGGGTGTGCGGGCCAGTGCCCACATCGCCTCGGCGTCGCCGCGCTGCACGACCGCGGCGCGCACGCTCGCCTCCAGCTGCTCCCGCTCGGCGCGGACCCCGGGGGCCTCGGAGCCGGGCAGCAGGGGGCCGCGGGCGGACTCCTCGGCGGCGTCCCGGATCCGGCCGGCGCGCAACGCCTCGCGGACGTCGAGGAAGTCGGCGGACACCCCGGCGTGCAGCCGGTAGGGCTGGGTGCGGATGACGCCCTCGTCGAGGTGGCAGCGCAGCCGGTGCATCTCCGCGCGCACGGTGACCGGGTTGCCGGCGTCGCCGTAGAGGGCGGTGGCGAGCCGGTCGGCGGTCAGGCCCTCGGGGTGCAGGGCGAGCAGGGTGAGCAGCTCGGCGTGGCGCAGGCTCAGCCGCACCGCGCGGCCGTCCAGCCACACGACGGGCCGCTGCGCGCCGAGGAACGGCATCGACAACGACGCCCAGCGCCGCCCGCCGGGGCGCAGCACGCGCAGCAGGTACCCCTCGGCCAGCGGCTCCAGGACGGCGTCGGTGCCGTCGCCGAGCACCACCCGGTCACCGTCGTGCGGGAGCACCACCCGGTCGCCCTCGTGCGGGAGCATCCCGTCACTGATCCAGCCCAGCGGCTGCGCGGCGAGCACCCGCCCGCGCGGCGAGAGCAGCGCGCCCGGCGCGTCACCGAGGCCGGACAGATGCGGCAGGTTGCGGGCGCGGAACACCTCGTCGCGCAGCGCCATCCGGCTGCTCAGATGGTTCTCCGCGAGCCGCGCCGCGGCGACGACCAGCGACATCGTCGTCGGGTGGAACGTCTCCAGCGGGCCGGTGATGTCCACCGCGCCGATCGTCTCGCCGGTGTCCGGGTCGTGGATCGGGGCGGCCGCGCACGTCCACTGGTGGTAGGTGCGGACCAGGTGCTCGGCCGAGTGGATCTGGACGGGGGAGTCCGCGGCCAGCGCGGTGCCCATCGCGTTCGTGCCGATGGACTCCTCGCTCCAGCGGGTGCCCTCGACCAGCTCGACCCGTTCGGCGCGGCGCAGCACGTCCCGCTCGCCCTCGCGCCACAGGATGTGCCCCTGGGCGTCGGTCACGATCATCATGTGGTGGGCCTGGTCGGCGATCGCGACGAGGGTGTCGCGCAGCAGCGGCAGCACCGGCGAGAGCGGGTGCCCCTCGCGCAGGTCGTCGACCTCGCGGCGCTCGTAGGCGTGCCACGGGCGGCCGCGTTCGGGGTCGACGTGCGCGGCCAGTGAGCGCTGCCAGGAGTCCGAGACGACGTCGCGCGGCGGGTCGGTGGCCTGGTCCCGGGCGAGGACGGCCTCCCGCGTGCGGGCCAGCCGGTCCGCTTCACGTGGACGGACGGTCATCGTCGAGCGCGCACGGTCGGCACCCCGCCCGTGGGCCGCACCCCGTCCGTGGTCTGCACCTACGCCCTGAGCCACATCGCTCCCGTGTCGACGGCGGGTGGAACGGCCGGCGCGGGCGCAGGACCCGGCACGCGGCCCCCCTCCCCGTTCACCGCGATTCTGCTCCACGCCCTGAGCTGAGGCAATCCTGACCTTGATCCGCCGCTGAGGACCTACCCCTCGGGACAGGATTCGCATCTGCGTGCAACTCCGTTGCAACCCCCACGTTCCTAGTGTCGGACGTCACGTGCAGGCACTGACGTGCATCCCGACGTATGGAGGATTCTGAAGATGGCCAAGTACGCGGCTCCCGGTCAGCCGGACAGCGTTGTCACGTTCAAGCCCCGCTACGACCACTACATCGGTGGCGAGTACGTGGCGCCGGTCAAGGGCCAGTACTTCGAGAACCCGACGCCCGTGACCGGTGAGGTGTTCACCGAGGTCGCGCGCGGCACCGCCGAGGACGTGGAGAAGGCGCTCGACGCCGCCTGGGGCGCGGCACCGGCCTGGGGCAAGACCTCCACGACCGAGCGCGCCAACATCCTCAACAAGATGGCCGACCGCGTCGAGGCGAACCTCGAGATGATCGCCATCGCGGAGAGCTGGGAGAACGGCAAGGCCTGCCGCGAGACCCTCGTCGCCGACATCCCGCTCGCGATCGACCACCTGCGCTACTTCGCCGGTGCGATCCGCGCGCAGGAGGGCAGCGTCTCGCAGATCGACGAGGACCTCGTCGCCTACCACTTCCACGAGCCGCTCGGCGTCGTCGGCCAGATCATCCCGTGGAACTTCCCGATCCTGATGGCGATCTGGAAGCTGGCCCCGGCCCTGGCCGCGGGAAACTGCGTCGTCCTCAAGCCGGCCGAGCAGACCCCCGCCTCGATCCACGTCCTGATGGACGTCGTCGGCGACCTGCTGCCCCCGGGCGTGCTGAACATCGTCAACGGCTTCGGCGTCGAGGCGGGCAAGCCGCTGGCCTCGAACAAGCGCATCCGCAAGATCGCGTTCACCGGTGAGACCACGACCGGCCGACTGATCATGCAGTACGCGTCGGAGAACCTGATCCCGGTCACCCTCGAGCTCGGCGGCAAGAGCCCCAACATCTTCTTCGACGACGTGGCCTCGCAGAACGACGCGTTCTACGACAAGTCGCTCGAGGGCTTCGCGATGTTCGCCCTCAACCAGGGCGAGGTCTGCACCTGCCCGTCGCGCGCGCTCATCCAGGGCGGCATCTACGACGACTTCCTGCAGCAGGCCGTCAAGCGCACCGAGCAGATCAAGCAGGGCCACCCGCTCGACACCGAGACGATGATCGGTGCGCAGGCCTCGAACGACCAGTTCGAGAAGATCCTGTCCTACATCGACATCGGCCGGCAGGAGGGCGCCAAGGTCCTCGCCGGTGGCGCCAAGGCCGACCTCGGCGGCGAGCTCGCCGGCGGCTACTACATCCAGCCGACCGTGTTCGAGGGCAACAACTCGATGCGGATCTTCCAGGAGGAGATCTTCGGGCCGGTCGTGTCGGTGGCCCGCTTCACCGACTACGACGACGCCATCAAGATCGCCAACGACACGCTCTACGGGCTCGGTGCGGCGGTCTGGTCGCGTGACGGCAACACCGCCTACCGCGCCGGCCGCGACATCCAGGCCGGCCGGGTGTGGGTGAACAACTACCACTCCTACCCGGCGCACGCGGCGTTCGGCGGCTACAAGAACTCCGGTGTCGGTCGCGAGAACCACAAGATGATGCTCGACCACTACCAGCAGACCAAGAACCTGCTGGTCAGCTACTCGCAGAACGCCCAGGGCTTCTTCTGATGAGTCAGGACTCGACCGCCACCGGGGTACCGGAGGTGCCGGGCTCCGGCACGGAACGGGTGACGCTCACCCCGGCGGCGGCCGAGCTGCTCGTGAAGATGACCGACATCCACGGTCCGCTGATGTTCCACCAGTCCGGTGGGTGCTGCGACGGCAGCGCCCCGATGTGCTACCCGGACGGGGACTTCAAGGTCGGGGCGTCCGACGTGCATCTCGGGGACCTGCAGGTCCCCGGGCTGGAGAAGTCGATCGGCTTCTACATGGCGGCGGACCAGTTCGAGTACTGGAAGCACACCCACCTCACGGTGGACGTGGTGAAGGGACGCGGCAGCGGGTTCTCGGTCGAGGCGCCGGAAGGCGTCCGGTTCATGATCCGCTCCCGGCTGTTCACCGACGACGAGTACCGGGCGATGGAAAGCAAGTGACGTAGCTCCGAAGGAGACCGCACACATGTCCGACCTGCACACCCTGCGCGGGCTGATGGGGCTGCCGGCCACGCCGGCTCCGCTGTCCGAGTCCGCACTGATCATGGTCGACCTGCAGAACACCTACACCGAGGGGATCATGGAGCTGGAGAACGTCGCGCCTGCCCTCGACGAGGCCGCGGCGCTGCTCGACCGGGCCCGCTCCGCAGGCGCCAAGGTGATCCACATCCAGCACGACGCCGGCGAGGGATCGCCCTACGACGTCACGGCCGACATCGGCGCGATCCACCCCTCGGTCGCCCCGCGCGACGGCGAGTCGATCATCATCAAGAACTTCCCGAGCTCGTTCGTCGGCACCGACCTGCAGGCCCAGCTCGGTGACATCGGGAATCTCGTGCTCGCCGGGTTCATGACGCACATGTGCATCAACTCGACCGCGCGCAGCGGCTTCAGCCTGGGCTTCGCCCCGACCGTCGTCGCCGCCGCGACCGCGACCCGGGCGCTGCCGAACGGGACCGAGTCCGTGCCGGCCGCGCACGTCCAGGCCGCCAGCCTGGCGGCACTGTCCGACCTGCCCGGCATCGTGGTCCCGGACCACAGGTCCGTCCCGAGCTGATCGGACCCGCAACGACCGGCTCCCTCGTCGCAACCAGTGCGACGAGGGCGCCGGTCGTTCAGGTGCCGGGGTGGTCCAGGGCTGCGTCCAGGGCTGCCAGGGCGGCTGCGGCGGGGGCGGCGAGGCCGGCGCCGCGGCCGTGCCGGATCTCGGGCTCGCGGACGTTGATCCGCACCAGGGCCCCGGACGACGCGGCGGCCAGCTCCGACTGACGGCGCACCGTGGGCACCGCCGTCCCGGCGCCGAGCTCGACCACGGCGAGCCGGGCGCCGTCGCGGCGCAACCCGCGCAGCCACTCGACGTGCCGGTCCAGGCGCGGGCCGATCTCCCG
>NZ_JADQDD010000398.1 GCF_019263595.1 Pseudonocardia sp. KRD291
CAGCCGGTCCGGCGTCGACGTCCGCCGGCGGCTCGTGCGCGACCTCGGGGACCCGCCGTGCCGCAGGCGCCGGTGTGGGCGCGTGTGTCGGGGCGGGCTCGGGGACCGGGCTGACGACGGGTTCGGCCCGGAACACCCGGATGGTGCGTCCGATGTTCATACCGACCCCTCTGCCCGCGGCCGCCGGCGCGGGATCCGCCGACCCCACCAGAATCCGGCGCGGACCGGGACGGCGACACCGCCGGACGGTGCCACGGCTCACCCCCGTACGGCCGGTTACCGCAGGTAGGACGGGGTTATCCTCGACCCATGTCGTTCCCGACCGTCGGAGTGCTGGCGCTGCAGGGCAACGTGCGCGAGCACCTGGACGCGCTGACCGCCTGCGGGGCGCGGCCGGTGCCGGTCCGGCGCCCGTCGGAGCTCGACGCCGTCGACGGCCTCGTGCTGCCCGGCGGCGAGTCGACGACGATGAGCAAGCTGCTCGACGTGTTCGAGCTGCTGGAGCCGCTGCGCGCCCGGCTGGGCGAGGGCATGCCGGCCTACGGCTCGTGCGCGGGGATGATCCTGCTCGCGGACCGGATCCTGGACGGGCGCTCGGACCAGCACCAGCTCGGTGGCCTGGACGTGGTGGTGCGGCGCAACGCGTTCGGCCGGCAGGTCCACTCGTTCGAGACCGACCTGGAGTTCCGCGACCTCGAGGGTGGCCCGGTGCACGCGGTGTTCATCCGCGCCCCCTGGGTGGAGAAGGCAGGTGGGAACGTCGAGGTGCTCGCGAGCGTGCCGTACGTGACCAGCGAGGGCGAGGACCCCGGCCCGGCGGCCGGACGGCCCGTCGCCGTCCGTCAGGGCCCGGTCCTGGCCACGTCGTTCCACCCCGAGCTGACCGGCGACCGCCGCGTCCACGGCCTGTTCGTCGACATGGTCCGCGCCGCCCGCTGACCCGCCCCGGCCCACGGGGGCTTCAGGTGGCGCGCTCGTCCAGGCGGTAGCGGATCAGCCGCGAGCTGTTGCCGACGACGGCGACGCTGGAGGCGTTGTGCAGGATCGCCGCGACCACCGGTGACAGCGCGCCCCCGGCGGAGACCAGCAGCCCGGCCGCGTTGACCGCGATCGACATGCCGTAGTTCTGCCGGATCAGGGTGATGCTGCGTCGTCCCAGGTCGCGCAGGTCGAGCAGGGCCCGCAGGTCGTCCGCGGCGAGCGCGACGTCGGCGGTCTCGACGGCCACGTCGGTACCGGCCACGCCCATCGCGATCCCGATGTCGGCCAGGGCCAGGGCCGGGGCGTCGTTCGTGCCGTCGCCGATCATCGCGACGGTGAAGCCCTCCTCCCGCAGCGTCCGGACGACGTCCTGCTTCTCCTCGGGCATGACCTGGGAGCGGTACTCGTCGATGCCCAGCTCGGCGGCGACCGCGGCCGCGGTCGCCGGGTGGTCCCCGGTGAGCAGCACGATCCGTTTCACGCCGTCGGCGCGCAGGGCGTCGAGCACCTCGCGGGACTCGCTGCGCACGGTGTCGCGCAACGAGACCAGTCCGACCAGCGCGCCGTCGACGGCGAGCAGCAGCGGCGTCTCGGTGTCGCGGCGCAGCCGGCGCACCCAGTCCGCGGCCTTGCGGCTGACCGGCACCTTCTGCTTGCGCAGCAGCTCCACGCTGCCGATCAGCAGGGTCCGGCCGTCGGACTGCACGCGCATGCCCTGCCCGAGCAGGACCTCGCACTCCTCGTGCGGCGGGATCTCGATCCGGCGCTCCTCGGTGGAGCGGATCACGGCCTGGGCCAGCGGGTGCCGGGAGTGGATCTCGGAGCTGGCCGCGTTGGCGAGCACCTGCTCGGGCGACCACGCGTCGTCGAAGGAGATCACGTTGGTGACGACCGGACGGCCCAGGGTGAGCGTGCCGGTCTTGTCGAACACGACCGCGTCGACCCGTCCGGCGGCCTCCAGGTGCGCGCCACCCTTGATCAGGATGCCGCGGCGGGCGCCGTTGCCGATCGCGGCGCTGATCGCGGTCGGGGTGGACAGGCCGACCGCGCACGGGCAGGCGACCAGCAGCATCGTCATCGCGCGCCGGACGTCCCGGGTGGCCAGCAGCGTCAGCGCCGAGAGCACGAACGAGGCGGGCACGAACCGGCGGGAGAAGTTCTCCCCGATGGTCTGGATCGGGGCGCGGTCGTCCTGCGCCTGCTCGACCCGGTCGATGATCCGCCCGATCGCGGTGTCGCGGCCGACGGCGGTGGCGCGCACGACGATCCGCCCGCGCAGCAGCACCGACCCGGCGTGCAGCGTGGTGCCGGGCCCGACCGTGACCGGCAGCTGCTCACCGGTGATCGCGGCCTGGTCGACGACACCGTCCCCGTCGACGATCTCGCCGTCCACCGGCAGCACCACGTGTTCGTGCACGACGACCTCGTCGCCGGTCGCGACGTCGGCGATGTCGACCTCGATCTCGGTGGCCGTGCCGTCCGGTGAGGCCACCCGCATCCAGGTGCGGGTCTGCGCCCCGGTGAGCAGCTCGGAGATCGCGCGCCGGGACCGGCGCAGCGTCAGATCCTGCAGGTACTCGCCGATGTTGAGCAGCCACAGCACGGTCAGCGCGACCACGTTCTCCCGCAGCACCAGGCTGGCCACGGTGGCCGCGGAGACCAGCGCGTCGGTGCCCGCGCCGCGCCCGCCGGTCAGCGAGGCCACGGCGCCGCGCAGGAACGGGTACCCGGTGAAGATCGTGACGCCGGTGGCGACGGTGCGGCTGGCCGGCCCGAGCATCGGGGGCCGGCGCAGGCCGTAGCGGCGGACGCCGAGCGCGGCCAGGGCGACCCCGCCGACGACCAGGCGCACCAGCTCGGTGTTCCCGACGTCGGCCGAGCGCGGCGAGCGGGCCGCGGTGGCGTCCGGATCGGCGCCGAGGCCCTTGTGCACCGCCTCGAGCAGCTCCGTGCGGTCGCAGCGCTGCTCCTGGTACCAGACGACGACGTTGCCGGTGCGCGGGTAGGCATGCACCTGGCGGACGCCGGTGACGTGGTCGACCTCGTCCTCCACCGCGACCGCCGTACCGACCCGGCCGCGCAGGGACGGGACGGAGAACCGGACCCGCCCGGCGGCGTCGCTGACGGTGCGGACGTCGTCGCGGGAGGGCGCCATCTCAGTGCTCGTGACCGTGCCCGGTGTCCGCCGCCGCGCCCGGGGCGGGGGTCTGCTCGCCGATCTTGTCCCGGGCCTCGCTGACGATGTCGGCGGTGGCCAGGCGGGCGCGCTCGGCACCGGTCTCGGCCGCGCGGGCGCCGATCAGGCCCCAGGACGTCACCGTGACCGCGGCGCTGCGCACGGCACCGGACTGCGCGACGCGCTTGACGCCGTCGTACGCGACCGCGCCGGCGAGCCCGCTGACGACCAGCCCCGCCGCCCGGCCGGCCAATGCTCCGATCACCACTGAGTACTCCTTCCGACCCGACCGCGGTGAGAACCGTGGTCGTTTGCGGCGACCCTATCCCGCGACCCCGACAGCCGGCCCGGGGCGTGGCCGTGGTCGCCCGGCTGGGATCGCCCGGCCGGGGGGACGGACCGTGACCGTGCCGCGCCGGTAGCATCGAGAGGTTCCTGCAGGTCCCCGCCGCGGCTGCGCCGTACGTGCCGGGTCTGCCCGGCCGCGGTTCGCCCGTGGCCCGCACGAGACGAGAGGTGGGCAGATTAGCCGATGAGCGGTCACTCCAAGTGGGCGACGACCAAGCACAAGAAGGCCGTGATCGACGCCCGTCGCGGCAAGATGTTCGCCAAGCTGATCAAGAACATCGAGGTCGCGGCGCGCACCGGCGGGGGAGACCCCGACGGCAACCCCACGCTCTACGACGCGATCCAGAAGGCCAAGAAGAGCTCGGTCCCCAACGACAACATCGACCGCGCGCACAAGCGCGGCTCCGGGGCCGACGCCGGTGGCGCCGAGTACCAGTCGATCACCTACGAGGGCTACGGCCCGAACGGTGTCGCGGTGCTGATCGAGTGCCTCACCGACAACAAGAACCGGGCCGCGACCGAGGTCCGCACCGCGATGACCCGCAACGGCGGGCAGATGGCCGACCCCGGCTCGGTGGCCTACCTGTTCACCCGCAAGGGCGTCGTGCTGCTGCCCAAGGGCGAGCTGACCGAGGACGACGTCCTGATGGCCGTGCTGGACGCCGGCGCCGAGGAGGTCAGCGACCTGGGCGAGTCCTACGAGGTGATCAGCGAGGCCGGTGACGTCGTCGCCGTGCGCACCGCCCTGCAGCAGGCCGGCATCGACTACGACTCGGCCGACCAGACGTTCATCCCGTCGATGCAGATCGAGCTGGACGCCGACGGCGCGCGGAAGATCTTCCGTCTGATCGAGGCGCTGGAGGACTCCGACGACGTCCAGAACGTCTACTCCAACTTCGACGTCTCCGACGAGGTCATGGCCGAGGTCGACTGACCCCACTCTCCGCACCCCGCGGGTTGGACGAGAGCCCCGTTCGCGCGCCTCGGTGGGACGAGAGCCCCGCTCGCCCACCCGCACGCGGCAGGTGCCGCGCACGTGTGGGGGTACAAGGGTTGGACGAGAGCTCCGCTGGTG
>NZ_JADQDD010000399.1 GCF_019263595.1 Pseudonocardia sp. KRD291
CTGATCCGACAACCTGTACGGACAGGTTCGGCATCCTCCCGCACCGCGGACGACCTGTTGTCCCATTGCGCGGCACGACGGAGGATGGACCGGTGACCGCGAGCCCGAGCACCGCCACCGTGAACCGGTGTCCGGGCTCCGCAGCGGACCCCGCCGTGTCCTGGCACCTGGACCGGTATCTGGAGTGCTTCTGGCCCTCGCGCCGGATCGACGAGTTCGACGGGCTCTGTCCCGGCTCCTGACGCCGTGACGACCGACCCCACCCGCTGACCCGCTCCGCGTCCCGCAGGGCCCGGCACCACCTCGCCCGTCGCGGACGAGGTCGCTCCGACGCGTCCGCACCCGGTCGCGCCTGAGCCCGTCGCGGCTGAGTCCCGTTCCGCCTGCGCCCTGTCGCGCCTGCACCCCGCCGCGCCTGCACCCCTGTCGCGCCTGCACCCCACGAGAGAGACACGCCCGTGCGCACTCTGATCATCTTCGCCCTCGTCGGCTTCGGCGCCCAACTCGTCGACGGCGCCCTGGGCATGGCCTACGGCGTCACGTCGACGTCGTTGCTGCTGGTCGCCGGCATCAGCCCGGCCACCGCCAGCGCCTCGGTCCACCTGGCCGAGGTCGGCACCACGCTCGTGTCCGGCGCCGCACACTGGCGCTTCGGCAACGTCGACTGGAAGCTCGTCCTGCGTCTGGGCGTGCCCGGCGCGATCGGCGCGTTCCTCGGCGCCACCGCGCTGTCCGCACTGGCCACCGACGACGCGGCGCCCTACATGTCCGGCATCCTGCTGGCCCTGGGCGTCTACATCCTGCTGCGCTTCTCGGTCCGCCCGCCGAAGGTCGCCACGGCCCGGACCTCGCCGCACCGGTCGAGGTTCCTGTCCCCGCTGGGGCTGGTCGCCGGGTTCGTCGACGCCTCCGGTGGCGGCGGCTGGGGCCCGGTCGCGACCCCCGCCCTGCTGACCGCGGGCAAGACCGCACCGCGCACCGTGATCGGCTCGGTCGACACCTCCGAGTTCCTGGTCGCCCTGGCCGCGAGCGTCGGGTTCCTGATCGGGCTGGGCTCCGAGGTCCTCGACCCGTGGACGGTCGGTGGGCTGCTCCTCGGCGGTGTCCTGGCCGCCCCGCTGGCCGCGTGGCTGGTCACGAAGGTCCCGGCGCCGGTGCTCGGAACCCTCGTCGGCGGCATCATCATCCTGACCAACGCCCGCACCATCTTCAAGGCCGTCGGTGTCACCGGCGGGGCCCTGACCACCGCCTACGTGGTCATCGCCGCGCTCTGGGCCGCGGCCGTCGTCGTCGCGGTGCGCAAGCTGCGCCGGACCCGCCACACCGAGGCCGTGGTCGAGGACCCGCGCGACGCCGTCACCGTGAACAGCGACTGACAGCGCGGGCCCGGGGCGCGGGACAAGGCCGGGGCAGGGCCGGGGTCAGGCCGCCGTCGTGGCGGCCGCCCCGCCTGCCCGGCCCGAACCCGGGGTGGCGGGGAGCGACTCGAGCACCGCGCGGGCGACCGCGTCGTTGTAGCGCAGGCTCTGGGCGTTCATGCCGGGACGGGTGAAGGCCCCGGCGACCTTGACCGTCGTGTGCGGCCCGACCGCGAACCGGCGGGGGTGCACCCGCCCGTCGGACCGCACGAGTGCGCCGTCCCCGGGCCGGACGGTGATCAGGCCGGTGTTGCGCAGGACGGCCCCGTCGTCGTCGACGAGCACGTCCTCCACGATGTCGCCGGCCGCGGCGAGCGAGGAGATCAGCGCGTCGGTGCTGCGGGCCACGCTCGGGTCCGGCAGCCGGGCGTCGACGAGCACGGTCGAGGTCACCGTGTCGGCGCCGCCGAGGGTGGCGCTGGTGGCCCGGAACAGAGCACCGGAGTCCTGGGCACCGGAGCCCGCGGCACCGGAACCCTGGGCACCGGGCTCCCCGGCCGGCGCGTCGACGTCGACCCGCATCCCGGCGCCCAGGAACTCCACGAACCCGGCCCGGGACAGCGCCAGCATCTGGCGCACCCGGAACCCGGGCGGGCCGCTGGCCACGGCGTTGAAGAAGCTCTGCCACCAGGGCATGTCCGACGCCCTCGACCGCGCGGACAGCACGCCGGAGCCGGAGAGCCGGGTCGTCTCCGAGTACACCGAGAGCATCGCGACGAACGCGCCCAGGTGCGGAGTGTGCCGCGGCTCGACGTGCTGGCGCAGGTCCTCGGCGATCCGCGCGCGCACCAGCGGCTGCAGCGCGGCCATGTCCGGCGCGTGCAGCCCGTCCAGCGGACGGTCCAGTGCGTTCAGATCGAGCCGGTCGAGCGGGTCCGGGACCGCCGCCTCGATCAGCTCGCGCATCCCGTCGGAGTCCCAGTCGAGCCCCTGGTAGCGGGCCGCGAACTCGTCCCAGCCCAGCCGGACCAGCTCCGGGTGCCCGTTGACGAGCTCGTGGTACCAGCCCCAGCCGATCTCCTTGGCCATCAGCGGCCAGACCTGCGTGGTCATGTCGATCCCGCGCCCGCCCGCGGAGGCGATCAGGGCGTCCGTGGCGTCCGGCGTCAGGAACCGCGGCAGCGGCGGGCGCCCGCCGAGCAGCTGGTAGTGGGTCTTGGAGTGGTAGGTCGCCCCGCGCGGGGAGCCCGCGACCAGGCGCGGCTCCTCGCCCGATGGCAGGTAGCGCAGCCGGCCGGGGTCGTCCGGGTCCGGCTCGAAGCGGCCGCCGCGGCCCTCGAACAGCAGCACCACCAGGTCCACGAACGCCAGCCCGAGCCCGCGTGCGAGCACGGTCTCCCCCGGCGCGATCACCGACAGGTCGGAGTCGGTGGTCTGCTCCGGGACCAGGTAGCGCAGGCCCAGCTCGCGGGACCGGTCCCGGAGCGCGCACTCGTCGTCGGTGGGGGTGGCGTCGAGGTGCCCGGAGGCGAGCACGACCGAGTCCACCCGCAGCGGCGCGCCCTCGGCCAGCGTGACGACCTGCGTCCCGCCGTCCTCGGTGAGCGCGGTCGCGACCGTGCGGTGGATGTGCACCCGCAACCCCGGCGGCGCCTGCGCGATCACGTCACGCAGCACCCGGCACAGGTAGTGGCTCTGCAGCCGTCGGCTGGGGAACGTGGACGCGGTGACCTCCGCCAGCTCGGCGGCCAGCTCGGCGCCGAGCTCGGCCTCCGGGTCGCCGTTGTCGCGCAGGTCCTGCGCCCAGTCCCAGAACGACGGGCCGTGCACGATCGGGCCGTCGCAGACGACCGAGTCGTCGGTGTACATCGTGACGTCGGCGGCCATCGAGTTCATCGCCAGCAGCGGGGACTGCTCGTGGCGCCAGATCCGCCCGGCACCGGCCGGGTAGGGGTCGATCAGGTGCACGTCCAGACCCGGCCCGGCCAGTGCGTCGGCGTGCAGCTCGGGGGCGCTGGCGACCAGTCGCTCCAGGATGCCGGCGCCGCGCGGACCGGCGCCGACGATCGCGACCGCGCTCGCGGCGTCGGTACGGCGGGTAGGGGTCGGGGGGTTCATACGCGGCCTCTCCGAAGGGGTGGACGGGTGGCGTCCGCCCCTCAGAGGTCCGCGTGCAGGCGCCCCAGGTCCACGTGCCTGCGCCGCACGAGCCGGGTGCCCATGCCCCCGACTGTAAGCGTGTGCCCCCGGACCGGCCAGTGGCCCGGGCCGGGGTCACGCCGTGTTCACACCCCCGGCGCGGTCCGTCCCGACGGCCAGCACGACGTGCAGCGGGCGCGGCCCGGAGGCCGTCGCGTCGATCGCGGACTCCAGGATCGCGAGCACGACCTGGTGCGTGTCCGGGTCCGCGGCCAGCAGGTCCGCGTCCGCCCAGACCAGCTCGACCGGCCCCTCCGGCAACCACGACAGGTCGGCCAGGCACTCGTCGAGCGCGTCGAGGTTGTGGCCGTAGTAGCCGGGGAAGTGCAGCTGATGCCCGATCGCGCCGAGCAGCGCCGAGCGGTCCGCCGCGCCGTCGACGACGCCGACGGTCGTCGCGCGGTCGCGGGCGCGGGCGACGATCTCGGGGACCGTGCCGGAGTCGTGCGTCAGCGCGCTCATCGGGACACGTCTACCACGACGAAGCTCGCGTAGTGGTCGCCGGTGTAGTAGACCTCGTCGGCCGAGCCGGTCACGATCCGCCGCGCGCCGCGGTCGCTCGAGCCGGGCGTCGGGACGGTGTACTCGTGGTAGTAGCCGCTGGAATTGGCGGGCAGGATGCGCTCGCGGTTCTGGAACACGATGCCGTCGCGGGAGTACGGGAACGGTCCGCCGGACTCGATCAGCCGGTAGGTGTCGGCGGCCTGCGGGGGCAGGCTGCTCAGCGTGCGGACCGGGAGCCCGGAGCCGTCCCCGGGGACCGCGGCGGGCGCGGTGACGGCGGCGGGCGCGGTGACGGCGGGCGCGGTGGCGCCGGGCGTGGCGGACGCCGGGGTGGCGGCGGACGCCGTCGTCGGGACGGCGACCAGCAGCAGTGCGGCGAGGGTCGCGAGGAGGGCCCGGGGGCCGGCCCGCGGGCCGGTCCGGCGGGGCCG
>NZ_JADQDD010000004.1 GCF_019263595.1 Pseudonocardia sp. KRD291
CTCCGGCGAGACCGTCCTCGCCCTGCACGCCCACCCCGACGACGAGGCCATCTTCACCGGGATCACGCTGCGCCGCCTCGCCGACGCCGGCGCCCGCGTCGTCCTGGTGATGGCCACCGGCGGTGAGCTGGGCGGTTCCCGCCTGCCGCTCTCCGACGGCGAGACCGTCGCCGCCCGCCGTCGCCGCGAGCTCGAGCACGCCGCCGAGCTGCTCGGCGTCGCCCGCCTGGTCCTGCTCGGGCACCGCGACTCCGGCCTGCCCGGTGGCCCCGGCGAGTCGCACGCCGGCGCGCTGGCCGGGGCCGACCCGCTCGCGTTGGGACGCCGCGTCGCCGAGCTCGCCGACGCCGAGGGCGCCGCGACCCTGGTCTACGACGACGACGCCGGCATCTACGGCCACCCCGACCACCGCGTCGCGCACGCGGTCGGGGCCACCGCGGCCTCGCTGTCCGGTGCCGCCGGCTACCGGATGACCGTCGACCGGGAACACCTGCACCTCAGTGCCCGCGACCGGCACCTGGTGCACGGCGCGGCCCGCGCCGCCGACGTCGCGTTCGGGCGGGTCACCGCCGAGATCGCGACGGCCGTCGCCGGATCCGCGCGCGACCTCGCCGCCAAACGGGCGGCGATGCTCGCGCATGCCAGCCAGATCGCCCCGGACGCGGTGCCGGACGAGACGTTCGCCGCGACCTACGGCTACGAGTGGTTCCTGCGCGACGACGCCCGCGCCGGGGCGGGAGGACACGGGCTGCTCGACGGCCTGGGCAACGCGCACCTGCTCGCCGGCGCGCCGAGTCCGCGATGACGCCCTGACCCGAGGACGTAGTCTCATCGCGTGTCCGCGACGTTGACGAGCCCGCCCGCACCGGCGTCGCCGACCCCGTCCCGAACCTCGCTGTGGGGGCTGCGGATCGGCGCCTGGCTGCTCGCCGCCGGGGCCGGTGTCCTGCTCTACGCGAGCTTCCCCCCGCGGACCCTGTGGTGGCTGGCGCTGCCGGCGTTCGCGCTGTTCGGGGTGCTCCTGCGCGGGGCCGGGCCACGGCGCGGGTTCGAGCTCGGGATGCTGTTCGGGATCGGCTTTCTGCTGCCGCTGCTGAGCTGGACCGGGTACTTCGTCGGGTCGCTGCCGTGGGTGGCCCTCGTCGTGTTCGAGTCGCTGTTCCTGGGCCTGGCCGGGGCCGGGATGGCGCTGGTGTCGCGCTTGCGCGCCGGGTGGTCCTCGGCACTGTGGCCGGTGTGGGCCGCCGCGGTGTGGGTCGCCGCCGAGGCGATACGCGGGCGGATCCCGTTCGGCGGGCTGCCCTGGGGCCGGGTCGGGTTCGGCCAGCCGGACGCCCCGACGCTGCCGCTGGCCGCGCTCGGCGGGGTCCCGCTGCTCTCGTTCGTCACGGTCCTGGCCGGGCTCGCGCTGGGCGAGGTGCTGCGGATCGCGGTGCGCGGGCTGCGGACCACATCGGAGCGCCCCGCCGACGGCCTCGCGACGAGGTCGACGCGGTGGGCCGCCGTCCCGGCGGTGCTTGTCGCACTCGTCCTGGTCGCCGGGCCGCTGGCGGCGCTCGTGCCGCCGCAGGCCGGTCCGCCGGAGCGGACGGTCACCGTCGCCGCGATCCAGGGCAACGTGCCGCGCCTGGGCCTGGAGTTCAACGCCCAGCGCCGGGCCGTGCTGGACAACCACGTCCGCCAGACCGAGCGGCTCGCCGCCGACGTCGCCGCGGGGCGCCAACCCCGCCCCGACATCGTGATCTGGCCGGAGAACTCCTCCGACATCGACCCGCTGCGCAACGCCGACGCCGCCGTCCGGATCGACGCGGCCGCCGCGGCGATCCGCGCGCCCATCCTGGTCGGCGCGGTGCTCGTCAACGGCGACCGCACCACCAGCAACGCGGCGCTGATCTGGGAGGCCGGGCAGGGCGTCGTCGCGCGCACCGACAAGCGGCGGATCCAGCCCTTCGGCGAGTACATGCCGTGGCGCTCGTTCTTCCGCCTGTTCTCCTCCTACGTCGACCGCGCCGGGAACTTCGTGCCCGGCCCCGGGTCCGGGGTGGCCCCGATGGCCGGGATCGCGGTCGGTGTCGCGATCTGCTGGGAGGTCGCGTTCGACGACCTGGTCGCCGACAGCGTCGACGCCGGCGCCCAGATCCTCGCCGTGCCCAGCAACAACGCCACGTTCGGCCTGACCGAGATGACCTTCCAGCAGCTGGCGATGTCGCGGGTGCGGGCGGTCGAGCACGACCGCCCGGTCGTCGTCGCGACCACCAGCGGGGTCAGCGCGATGATCCGCCCGGACGGCACGGTCACGGCCTCGACCGGCCAGTTCGTACCGGGTGTCCTGGTCGACCGGGTCCCGCTGAAGGGCACCTCCACGCTGGCCGGGCGCCTGCGGTCGGTCCCGGAGTGGACGCTCACGGCCCTCGGTGTGCTGGCGGTCGCGTTCGCCGTCGGGACGTCGCGGCGGCGGTCCGCGCGCCCGGGCGTAGGGTCGTCGGATGCCGTTGGGCCGAACGCGGACGGCACGGCGGGACGGGGCGGGCAGGGTGACGTTCCGCAGGGTCGCGTTGCGCAGGGTGGCGTTCCGCAGGGTGGAGAGGACGAGCATGGCTGAGCCCCCGGGTCCGGTCCTGGTGGTGATCCCGACCTACGAGGAGCGGGAGAACCTCGGCCCGGCTCTCGCGCGCCTGCACGCGGCCGTGCCCGAGGCCGACGTACTGGTCGTCGACGACGCGAGCCCGGACGGCACCGGTGAGCTGGCCGACGAGTTCGCCGCCGCAGACGAGCGGGTCCGGGTCCTGCACCGCACCGGCAAGTCCGGTCTCGGTGCCGCCTACCTGGCCGGCTTCGCGCACGCCCTGCGCGGCGAGCACCAGGTCGTCGTGGAGATGGACGCCGACGGCTCGCACGCCCCGGAGGACCTGCCCGCGCTGCTGCACGCCCTCGACGACGCCGACCTCGTCCTCGGCTCGCGGTACGTGCCCGGCGGGCGCGTGGTGAACTGGCCGTGGCACCGCCAGATGCTCTCCCGCGGCGGCAACCTCTACTCCCGGCTCGCGCTCGGCGTCCCGATCAGCGACATCACCGGCGGCTACCGCGTATACCGCCGCGAGGTGCTCGAGGAGCTGCGCCTCGAGACCGTCGCCTCGCAGGGGTACTGCTTCCAGGTCGACATGGCCTGGCGCGCGGTGCAGTCCGGGTTCCGGGTGCGCGAGGTGCCGATCACGTTCACCGAACGCGAGCGCGGGACGTCGAAGATGAACTCGACGATCGTGGGCGAGGCGCTCTGGCGGGTCACCTGCTGGGGCATGTCGCACCGCTTCGGCAGCGGGGCCTGCCCGCCGGACCCGATCGATCCCGTCGACCCGATCCCGGAGGGCCCCGTCCGCGCCTGACGGGTCAGATCGCGGCCAGCTCGCCGACCAGGTCGTCGAGGCCGAGCGAGCCCTGCGAGAGCGCGGTCATGTGCCAGGTCTTGAGGTCGAACTCCTCGCCGCGCCCGGTGTGCGCCCGACGGGCCGCCTCCCGCCCCGCCAGCCAGGCCCGCTCACCGAGCTTGTAGCCGATCGCCTGCCCGGGGCCGCCCAGGTAGCGCAGCAGCTCGCTGTCGACGAGCTCGTCGCTGCCTCCGACGTGGGCCCGGAAGAACTCCCGGCCCAGCTCCGGGGTCCAGCGCAGGCCCGCCCCGACCGGGGAGTCGTCCGGGATCGGCAGCGACAGGTGCATCCCGATGTCGATCACGACCCGGACCGCGCGCAGCATCTGGCCGTTGAGGTAGCCCATCCGCGAGCCGGAGTCGGTGTGGTAGCCGAGCTCGTCCATCAGCAGCTCCGCGTAGAGCGCCCAGCCCTCCAGGTTCGCGCTGACCGACCCGACGTTGGCCTGGTAGGACGACAGGTCCGCCGCCCGGTACGCCCACTGCGCCATCTGCAGGTGGTGGCCCGGGACGCCCTCGTGGTACCAGGTGCTGATCAGGTCCCACATCGGGTAGCGGTCGTCGGCGGTCACCGGCAGCCAGGTCCGGCCCGGGCGGGAGAAGTCCAGCGTCGGCGGCGTGTAGTACGGCGCGGCGGCGCTGCCGGCCGGGGCCAGGCGCGCCTCGACGGTGCGGAGCGGCTCGGCCAGGTCGAAGTGCGTGCGGCCCAGGTCGGCGATCGTGTCGTCCATCATGGTCTGCAGCCGGGCCCGCGCCGCCTCGCCGCCGGTGACGACGTCGCCGTGCAGGTCCAGGTGGGCCATCACCTCGGCGGCGCCGGCGCCCGGCTTGATCCGTCCGGCCTCGACCGTCATCTCCTCGCGCAGCCGGCGGAACTCCGACCAGCCCCAGGCGTACACCTCGTCGACGTCGATGTCGGCGCCGTTCCAGTAGCGCGTGGCGAGCCGGTAGCGCTCGGCCCCGACCCCGTCCGGGGTGCCCTCGGTGCGCGGCAGGTACTCGGTGCGCAGCCACTGCGCCAGCTCGGCGAGCGCCTCGGTGGCCCGCGGCGCGGCGGAGTCGAGGTCGGCGCGGACGGCGTCGCCGACGGAGGCGGAGTCGGCGGTGTCGGCGAACCCGGAGAACCAGCCGCGCCCTCCGGCGTCGCCGACCCAGGCGTCGATCTGCTCGGCGACCCGCCGGACCTGCCGCGGTGCGGCGTGCAGGCCGCGCCGGTCGCCCTCGGCGAGGCTGTCCCGGTACTCGCGCATCGCCTGCGGCACCCGGCTCATCCGGCCGGCCACGTTCGCCCAGTCCTGCTCGGTCGCCACCGGCATCAGGGTGAACGCCAGGCGGATGCCCTGGACCGGGCCGAACAGCTCCTGGACCGCGCGCAGGTGCTCGCCGGAGGCCGACACGTCCAGGTTGGCGTGCAGCCGCTCGGAGAGCAGCCGCGCGCAGCGACGCTCATCGGGGTCCTCGGGGGCGGTGCCGCCGGTGAGCGTGCTCAGCCGGTCGAGGGTGTCGCGGTCCAGGGCGTCGAGGGCGTCCTGACCGGTGGGGGAGAGATCGGGGAGCCGGTCCTGCCCGTCGGTGTGGCCCAGCTCGCCGGCGAGGACCGGGTCCAGGGCGGCCAGCCGGTCGACGTGGTCGTCGGCGAGATCGCGGACGGCGCGGGCGGGGTTCGGGGTGTGGGACGCCATGGCGCCATCATGCACACCCGCGCTGCCCCCACGCGACGGAGCCGGGCCCCCTTGTCCAGGTGGCCCGGCTCCGTGGTGTCCGTCGTCGCGGACGTGGTGGTGCGGTGCGTCAGGCGATCTCGGCGCGGCGCTCACGCAGCAGCTCGAGACGCTCGTTGAGCAGCTCCTCCAGCTCCGCGATGGAGCGGCGCTCGAGCAGCATGTCCCAGTGCGTGCGCGGAGGCTTGGCCTTCTTGGCCTCCGGCTCGTTGCCGTCGGCGCGCTTGCCGACGCCACCCTGCGGGGACTCCCAGGTGGCCGGCGGCTCCGCGTCGTTGGCGAACGGGACCTCGAACTCGAAACCCGCCTCGGACACATAGCGCACCATCTGCCGCGGCGCGAGGTCGTGGTTACGGTCGGTCTCGTAGCTGACAGCCCCGAGCCGGCTTCCACGCAGTACGCGGTCGGCCATGTGTCACCCTCCTGTGCGGTGTACGAGGGCGGACCCTCGACGGTTACTTCGCCGCCACCAGGTGTAACGTTTGTGCCGTTACTGTCATTCCTGGTGACCGACCCGGGGTGCTCCCACCGTGACTACCCGGTGGTAACTGTCCCTGGCCCGACGAGCCAGTGTTCCCTATCCGGGCCTATCGCACACGCTGATGTGACGTGTCAGCCATCTGTGACTTAGCTCACGTCGCGTTGGCGCAGTGTTCACGGCGTGTTCCCGGTCGGATCGCGGGTGCGTTCGGGGTCACGGTCCGCGGCCCGGTCAGGCGGTCGGCACCGCTTCTGCGGACCGGACCGGAGCCTTCACCGGCAGCACCGCGACCAGGCCGGCGGCGAGCACCAGCACGATTCCGACGGTGCCCGCCCGGTCGGAGGAGAACAGGTAGGTGAACAGCCCGATCAGGGCGGGGGCCAGGAACGACACCGCCCGCCCGGTCGTCGCGTAGAGCCCGAACAGCTGGCCCTCCTGCCCGGGCGGGCACAGCCGGTTCATGTACGACCGCGACGACGCCTGCGCCGGGCCGACGAACAGGCCCAGCACCAGCCCGAACACCCAGAACGCGTTCGGGCCGGAGACGAACAGCAGGATGATCCCGACGATGACGAGGCCGGCGAGCGAGCCGACGACGACCGCCTTGGGCCCCACCCGGTCGTCGAGCCACCCGCCGGCCAGCGCCCCGAGCGCGGACACCACGTTGATCACCACGCCGAAGATCAGGACGGTGCCGGGGTCCATCCCGTAGACGGTCACCGCGATCACCCCGCCGAACGCGAACACCGCGTTGAGCCCGTCCCGGTAGAGCGCGCTGGCGCCCAGGAAGTACACGGTGTGCGGTTCGCGCCGGTAGAGGTCGCGCAGGTCGGTGAGCAGCTTGCGGTAGGAGCCGAGCACCCCGAGCCGCGCCCGGGCGGCCGCCGGCGGGGTCTCCGGCAGCGAGAAGAACATCGGGATCGCGAACACGGCGAACCAGACGGCGGCCACGAGCGCCACCACCCGGATGTTGATCCCGTCCCCGGTGCCCAGGCCGAGCGCGCCGCCGTCGCCGGCGATCAGCCCGACGTAGACGAGAAGCAGCAGCACGATCCCGCCGAAGTAGCCCATCGACCAGCCGAACCCGGACACGCGCCCGACGTTGGCCGGTGTCGAGACCTGGGAGAGCAGGGCGAAGTAGGACACCTGGGCCAGCTCGAAGAAGATCGAGGCCAGGCCGAGCAGGGCCAGGCCGAGCCACAGGTACTGGTAGTCGTCGCGGACGAAGAACATCAGCGCCACGGTCACCACCACGGCCGCGGTCCACAGCCCGGTCGAGCGCAGCCGCCGCCCGGCCCGGTCCGCGCTCTGGCCGATCACCGGCGCCATCAGCGCGATCAGCAGGCCGGCCGCGGCGGTGGACCAGCTCAGCCAGCTGTTCACGCTGATCGTGCCGGGCAGGTCGTCGCCCACCGAGCCGGTCAGGTAGACCGAGAACACGAACGTCAGGATGATCGTGGTGAACGCCGAGGAGCCCCAGTCCCACAGGCCCCAGGTCAGTACCTGGCCGCGGCGCGGTGCGGGCTGCGAGGCCGGAGGGGCGGTGGCGGGGCTGGTCACGGCGCGAGCCTAGCGGCCGGCCGGCCGGGGCGAAGATCGTCGAACTACGTAGACGTCCGGTGACCGCAGCGCCGTTTCGTACCGACGAGACCGCCGGGTCGGCGGGTACGCATCAGGCTCCCTCGAGCTCGGCCAGGATCTCCACGGTGTGCTCGCCCAGGTCCGGCGGCCGGCGCAGGCCGCGCTCCGGGGGCAGGAACGGCAGGCGCATCAGCTGCAGGCCGTCGTCGGCGCCGTCGGCCTCGACCAGCACCCGGCGCTCCCGTGCGGCCGGGCTGTCCAGCGCGACGTCGAGCGGGTTCACCGCCGACACCGGGACCTCGGCCTCGACCAACCGGCGCTCGGCCTCGGCGCGCGACATCGGCAGGGTCCGGGCCTCGAGCAGGTCGTGCAGCTCGTCGCGGTGCGCGACCCGATCGGCCAGGGTGGCGAAGCGCGGGTCGGCGACGGTCTCCGGGGCCCCGAGCGCGGTGCACAGCCGGGCGAACAGGCCCTGGTTCCCGGCCGCGATCATGATCTCGCCGTCGCGGGTGGCCAGGGTCTCGTAGGGCGCCGCCATCGGGGTGACCGCGCCGGTCCTGGCCGGGGGACGGCCGGTGGCCAGCATCGTCATCGCCTGGTGGCTCATCAGCGCGAACCCGGCGTCGACCAGGGCCAGCTCCACCAGCTCGCCCTCGCCGGTGCGCTCGCGGCGGGCGAGCGCGGCCTGGATCGCGGTGGCCGCCCACATCCCGGTGGTGATGTCCACGATCGACGACGGGACCCGCGCCGACGGCCCGTCCGGGTGCCCGTTGGCGTCCATGATCCCGCAGAACGCCTGCAGCACCGGGTCGTAGCCGGGCAGGTCGTGCCCGATCGGGCCGGTGCCCCACGCCGAGATCGAGCAGTAGACCAGCCGCGGGTTGCGCGCGTGCAGCGCCTCCCAGGACAGGCCCAGCTTGTCGATCTTCCCTGGACGGAAGCTCTGCACCACGACGTCGGCGGTGTCGGACAGCCGCAGCGCCGTCTCCCGGCCCTCGTCCGTGGCCAGGTCGATCGCGATCGAGCGCTTGTTGTGGTTGAACGCGCTGAACACCGTGGACATCCCGTTCCGGAACGGCGGCAGCAGCCTGCCGTCCTCGCCGGTCGTCCGCTCGACCTTGATCACGTCGGCGCCCAGGTCGGCCAGGATCATCGTCGCCATCGGCCCGGCGATGACGGCGGAGAAGTCCAGCACCCGCAGCCCGGCGTAGGTCTGCGCCTCGTTCACGTGGCGCCCGCGCGGCCGGACGCCACGTCGGCGACCAGCCCGGACCGGACGGCGCAGAACGCGTACACCGGCCCGCCGAGCAGGGCGTAGACCGGCCAGGCGACGAGGGTCAGGATCCCGGTGCTCAGCGGCATCCCGGCGAACGCGGGGGTCTCGTCGCCGATCGCGCCGAGCGCCACGGCCCACAACGCGATCGAGACCGTGTGGAAGACACAGACCAGGAACAGTGTCGCGCGGTCGGGCCACCGGTTGTCCGGCCCGAGGACCGCGAGCAGCGTGAGGGTCAGTGCCAGCAGCGATATCGGCGCGATGACCAGGGCCGCGTGTCCGGTCAGCATCCCGACCAGGGCGATCACCAGCAGCAGCGCGAACACGGCCACGAACCGGTCCACCCGGGCCTGCCCGGTAGCAGAGGAGTACATCCGTGCGTCCCTTCGCTCAGGCCAGCGGCTGCGAGGTCGATGCCACCCGGTCGGGCCCGGGTGGAGCGGCTGCCGGGTAGAGGCCGTCGAACCGTTCCCGGTCGGCGGCCGACCGGGTGCACGCCGACACGCCGATGTAGACCAGGATCCCGGCGCAGACCACGACGCCGCCGGAGAAGAACGTCGGGGGAGGCGTCCACCCCGCGCTGGTGAGCAGTGTCAGCACGATGTTGAGCCCCAGCCCGACCACGACCGAGACGGTGGTGGCGACACCCGTGCCGCGTCGCCAGTAGATGCCCAGCACGACCGGGCCGAAGATCGCCGCGGCGAACGCGGCCCAGCCGATCGCGCCGAGCAGGTAGATGATCTGGTCCAGGTAGAGCCCGACGTAGAGCGCGGCCGCGACGACGGCCAGGCTGGCCACGCGGTTCCAGGCGAGCTCGTGGCGGATCCGCAGGCCGAGCGAGGACATCAGGTCCCGGGTCAGCGCCGAGGCGCCGATCGTGATGAAGCTGCTCGCGCTGGACATGATCGCCGCGAGCAGCGCGGTGAGCGCGAGGCCGGCCACCAGCGGACTGGTGAAGGTGTCCAGGAAGCTGGTCGCGGTGTCGTCGACGACGCCGGGTTCGGCCATCCGCCCGTCGGCGATCGCCGCCCGGGTGCCGAGCCCGACGCCGAGGGAGAACAGCGTGGTCGTCGCGTAGCCGATCGCCGCCACCGTCGCGCCCCACTTCAGCTCGCGCGAGGAGCGGAGCATGAGGAACTTGTGGATCAGCTGCGGCTGGGCCACCACCCCGAGCAGGATCATGATCGCGTTCGCGCCGATCCAGGCGGCCGGCTTGACCCCGTCGAGGGCCAGCAGGTCGGGGTCCGATGCGGTGATCGTGGCCATCGTCGAGCCCCACCCGCCGCCCACACCGAGTGCGACGACGAAGACCACGACCGACATCGCGATCATCAGGATGCCCTGCACGAGGTCGGTCCAGACCGCGGCGAGCATGCCCCCCGCGATCGTGTACGCGGCCACCACCAGGGCACCCAGCAGTGTCGCGGTGCCGAGCGAGATCCCGAGCAGCAGGCTCATGATGACCCCGGACGCGACGACCTGGGCGGTCATGTAGCCGATCGCGCCGATGATCATCGCCACCGACATCGAGAAGTGTGCGGAGCGGGAGCTGTACCGGACCCGGACGATGTCCGGGATGCTGTAGACCTCGTGGCGCTGCGCGATCGCGCGCAGGCGCCCGCCCAGCAGGAACCACGCCAGGGTGAAGCCCAGCGGCGGGAGCAGGGCGGCCGCGACGAACGCGCCGATGCCCCAGCTCGAGGTCGTCCCGGTGGCGCCGACCATGCCCCAGCCGCTCTGGATGGACGAGAACGAGGCCATCGCCATCACGAAGAACCCGAGGGACTGGCCCGCGACCAGGAACTCCTTCGCCGAGGCCATCCGCCGGTTGGCCCACACCCCGATGCCGAGCATCACGGCGAGGTAGGCGATCGAGATCCCGAGAATGATCGTCTGCTCGTCCATCGGACCTCCCGTGGGTGAGCGGACCCGGCCCGGGCGCGTGGCCGCGGGGCGGGCCCGTCCGGTCGCCCTTGACCGGTGCCGTGACGGTAGCCGCCGTACCTGCGCGCCGGGTGCGGAGTTTGGGCATGCAGCCATGCGGTGCGGACATACCCCGCGGAGGCGCGGCTCTCAGCCCGGCCCGGCGTCGCGGTAGGCCTCGCGCAGCAACGCGGCGAACTCCGCGGCGGCCGGGGTCGGCGGGCGGTCGGCGCGGAGCAGCGTGATCTCCCGGCGCAGCACCGGGTCCCGCAGCGGCATGCTGACGAAGCCGTCCGCGGGGCCGAGGCAGGCGATCGTGGACGCCGGCAGCGGCGCCACGCCGAGCCCGGCGGTCACCAGGCCGCCGATGGTGACCAGCTGCCCGGCCTCGAACACCGTCGCCGCATCGAGACCGGCCGCGCGCAACCCGGCGTCGACCAGCGGCCGGACGCTGGTGCCGGCGCGGGTCGTGATCACTGTTTCGGCGGCCAGCTCGGCCCACGCCACACCGCCGCGCCCGGCCCACCGGTGCTCGCGCGGCACGACCAGGTGGACCGGTTCGTCGAACAGCGGCTCGACCCGCAGCGGGCCCGGCGCTGCGGGCCGGTTGGCGATACCCAGATCGGCCTCGCCGGAGGCGACCTGGGCCACGATCGCGCCCGCCGGCGCGTCGCCGATCGTGAACGACACCTCCGGTCGGCGCTCCCGGTACCGCCGGATCGTGGGGCCCAGGCGGTAGCCGACGAGCGAGGGCAGCGTGGCCACGTGCACCGACCCGGCCTCGCCCGCGGTGAAGCGACGGAACGTCTCCAGCCCGGCGGCGCGCGCGTCCAGGATGCTCTGCGCCGACCGGCGGAACGCCTCCCCGGCCGGGGTCAGGGTCACCCCCCGGGCGTCGCGCACCGCGAGCTCGACGCCGAAGCGGCGTTCCAGTGCCGCCATCGACCGGCTCAGCGACGACTGCGCGACGTGCAGTGCGGCGGCCGCCGCGCTGAAGCTCCCCTCCCGCGCCACCGCGTGGAAGTACTCCAGGTGGGTCAGCGTGACGTCCGGGGCCGGCAGCCGGTCGTCCCAGCGCCCGGCGGCGTCCGGGGCCGTCCTGGTCATCGTCGGGCCGGCTCGATCACGGGCTTGATCTGCTCCATGGCGCGCATCGAGTTCATGGCCTCCTCCAGCCCGTCCAGGCCGTAGCGGCGACCCAACATCCGGTTCCAGTCGAACCGGTCCCGGAAGCGCTCCAGGATCTCGAGGGCGACGTGGTAGTCGGCGATGTCGCCGCTCATCGAGCCGAGAATGCGCAGGCCGCGGGTCGCGATCCTGGCCGCGTCGACGGCCTGGCGCTCGCCGCCGAGGGTGCCCATCACGACGTAGCGCCCGCCCCGTCCCATCAGGTCGATGCCCTCGGCGACCGCACCGGGCGCCCCGGCGAGCTCGAAGCCGACCGTCGGGCCGCCGCCGGGAGCTGCGCGATGATCTCGGCGCGCTCGGCCGCGTCCGGGTGCTCCTCGACCGGGACGGTGTCGGTGGCGCCCCACCCCGCGGCGACCGCGAGCCGGTCCGCCGGGCCCCCGACGACGATCAGCTTCCGTGGGTTGTGCAGCGACAGCAGCGCCGTCGCGAACAGTCCGAGCGGCCCCGCGCCCTGCACGACGACGGTGTCGGTGTGGTCGATCGGCCCGGCCACCTCGAGCGCCCTGACGACCGTGCGCAGGGCGCAGCTGCCGGCCGATGCCCAGGCGCTGTCGACGGCGTCCGGGACGAGGAGCCGCCCGGCCCGGGGAATCACGTAGCCGATCTCGGCGAAGGAGCCGGTGAAGTGCGGCGGAACGCTGCAGTCGTTGAGGTAGCCGATGTAGCGGGCGGCGCACTGCGTCGGTTCGCGCTCGACGGTGCACTGGTGGCAGCGCCCGCACGGGGTGTGCGCCCAGACGACCCGGTCGCCTATCCGCACCGGCCGCCCCAGGCTGTCGAGGTCCGCGCCGGACCCGACGGCGGTCACCCGGCCGGCCATCTCGTGGCCGAGGATGAGCGGGGGCGTGATCGGCAACCGGCCGGCGAGGTGGCCGAGCCAGACGTGCACGTCCGAGCCGCAGACCGTCGCCGCCTCGATGTCGACGACCAGCGCGCCGGGCTCGGGCACGGGTCGCGGGAAATCCTCGACGACGAACGGCGCCGAGTACTCGGCCAGGACGGCCGCCCGTCCGCTGGTGTCGGTACTCATGTGAACGTCCGCCCTCTCGTCGTCGACAGGTCGTGCTCACCGTGTCCGGTGGCGGTGCCGCGCCGCAACCTGTCGCCGTGATCGCGTCCGGGCGGCCGGTCGGTCATCCTGGAGGCGGGCCGGTGCGCGACCGCCGCACCGGACGAGGAGGTCTTCGGTGCCCGAGCAGGTCCCGCGCCGCCCGATCGACACCGCGCGGCTGCGTACCGCCGTGGAGTCGGCGAACCTGCCGACGCTGGCGATGGTGACCTTCCACCTGACCGGTGACCAGCGGTGGCTGACCGACCCGTTCCGGCCGTCCCGCTCGCCCGGGCTCGGGCCGCACGACTCCGGTGGCTTCGACGACGACACGGCCGCCGCGCTGAGGGCCGCCGCCGTCGAGGCGGTCACCGCCTGGTCCGGCGGTGCCGCTGCCGCGGTGCCGGATCCGGAACCGGAGCTGTTGCGCCGCATGCTGGGCACCGCCGTCGCCGAGGAGGTCCCGGACGAGTACGAGCGCCTGATGCGCGAGGACATGGGCTTCGCACCGGAGGCCGAACCGTCGCCGGTCCCGGCCGCGGAGGTCGCCGGCCGGGACCTGCGCGTGATCATCATCGGGGCCGGGGTGTCCGGGCTGATCGCCGCCGTCCGGCTGCAGCGCGCCGGGGTGCCGTTCGTGATCCTGGAACGCCGCCGCGACGTCGGCGGGGTCTGGCTGACCAACGACTACCCGGGTGCCGGCGTCGACACCCCCAGCTACCTGTACTCGTTCTCGTTCTTTCCCCGCGACTGGTCCACCCACTTCGGCAAGCGCGACGAGATGGTCGGCTACATCGCCGACATGGCCGAGCACTTCGACCTGCGCCGCCACGCCGAGTTCGGGGTCGAGGTCGAGTCCGCGGACTGGGACGGGGACGCCCGGCGCTGGACCGTCCGCGCCGGGGGCCGGACCTGGACCGGGACGGCGGTGATCAGTGCCGTCGGACTGTTCAACCGCACGGTCGTCCCGGACCTGCCCGGGCTCTCCGACTTCGCCGGGCCGGCGTTCCACACCACCGAGTGGCGCCACGACCTCGACCTGTCCGGGCGGCGGGTCGCCGTCGTCGGGACCGGGGCGAGCGCGATGCAGGTGGTGCCCGCGATCGTCGGGCGCCCGTCGCACCTGACGGTGTTCCAGCGCTCCCCGCAGTGGATCGCGCCGAACGCGGAGTACTTCGCGCCGGTCGGCGACGACGTGCACTGGCTGATGCACCACGTGCCCTACTACCACCCCTGGTACCGGTTCCGGCTGGCCTGGGTGTTCAACGACCGCGTGCACCCGAGCCTGCGCACCGACCCGGGGTGGGAGCACCCGGAGCGCTCGCTCAATGCCGTCAACGACGGGCACCGCCGCTACTTCACCCGTTACCTGGAGAGCGAGCTCGCCGGCCGCCCGGACCTGGTCGAGAAGTGCACACCGACCTACCCGCCGTTCGGCAAGCGGATGCTGCTCGACAACGGCTGGTTCGCCGCGCTGCGCCGCGACGACGTCGAGCTCGTCACCGACGCCGTCGCGCGGGTCACGCCGACCGGGGTCGTGACGGAGACGGGGGAGCAGCACGACGCCGACGTCCTGGTGCTGGGCACCGGGTTCGACGCGCAGAACTTCCTGCCCGGCGTCGAGGTCCGCGGCCGCGACGGGCGCGAGCTGCACGAGGTGTGGGGTGCTGACGACGCCACCGCGCACCTCGGGATCACCGTGCCCGGCTTCCCGAACCTGTTCCTGATGTACGGCCCGAACACCAACGCGGGGGCCGGCGGCAGCTTCATCTTCGTGGCCGAGGCGCAGGCCCGCTACATCGTCGACCTCGTCGCCCGGATGGGCCGGGAACGGATCGGCGCGGTCGAGGTCCGCCCGGAGTGCCACGACCGGTGGGTCGCCGACGTCGACGCCGCGCACGAGCAGATGGTCTGGACCCATCCCGGGATGACGACCTACTACCGCAACCCGGCCGGCCGGGTCGTCGCGAACTCGCCGTACCGGGTCGTCGACTACTGGGCGATGACCCGCGACGCCGACCCCGCGGAGTACCGCCTCGACCCGCTGCCCTGACGTTCTGTGCTGGGGTCCGGCGGGGTCAGCGGCCGGGTGGGGCGAGGCGGTAGACGGCGCCGGCGTCGTCGTCGGTCACGTAGACCGCGCCGTCGGGGCCCGCGACCGCGGCGACCGGGCGTCCCCAGCGCGACCCGTCGGTGTCCTGGAAGCCGCCGACCAGCGTCTGCTGAGGGCCCAGCGCGCCGTTCTCGTACGGGAAGAACGACACCTCCGGGGCCCGCGGCGGGCTCGCGTTCCAGGAGCCGTGCACCCCGGCCAGCGCGCCCTGCGCGTACGGGCCCGGCAGGGCGCCGTCGACGAACGACAGGCCCAGCGGGGCGGAGTGCGCGCCGAAGGTCTGCTCGACCCGCGGCAGCGTCGCGCAGTCCAGCTTCGACCCGTCCGGGTTCATCTCCGCGTCGCGCACGAAGCCCACGTCCGAGCCCTTCACCGGGCTGCCGGCGACACCGGGGTCGGCGTCGCGCTCGATGTTGCAGTACGGCCAGCCCAGGTTGCGGCCCTGCGTCAGCTTCGCCAGCTGCTCGCCCGGGTGGTTCGTGACGTAGTCCTTGATCACCTGGCCGTAGGCGGACCCGGTCCCGTCCCCGTACGGTTTGTCGTAGGGGTAGGGCACGTTGTCCCGTCCGTTGACCGCGGTCCACACCGCGCCGTCCGGGGCCACGGCCAGGCCGGTGCCGTTGCGGACGCCGGTCGCGAACGGCGCGGGCGCCCCGCCGCCCGGCGGGATCCGCAGGATCGACGCCCGCGGCGGGTTCGCCGTCAGATCCTCGGCGGAGATGTTGCCGGTGGACCCGACCGAGACGTACACCGCGCCGTCCGGGCCGACGGCGACGCTCTTCAACGCGTGCGCGTAGGCGCCCTTGAGGTCGGCACTCTTGGAGTCCGGCAGGTTCGCGGCCACGACCCGCCGGTTCGACACCTGCCCACCGGCGTAGTCGTAGGCGGCGACCTGGTTGCTCTCGGCGACGTAGAGCGTCGACCCGGCGAACGCCATGCCGTGCGGCTGCTCGAGGCCCTCGAGGAGGGGAGCCGTCGTGGAGCCGCCGCGGCCGTCCGGGGTGAGCCGGTCGACCCGGCCCTCCTCGGGCACCGACACCAGCAGCTGCCGGTCCGGGGTCCACACCGGCAGGCGCGCCTCGGGCACCCGGGCGAACACCGACATCGTCCAGCCCTGCGGCACCAGCGCCTGGCGCGGCGAGTCGAGGGGCGAGGCATCCATCCCGGCCGGGACGGTCAGGGTGGTCGGGACCAGGCCGGCCGCGGCCGCGGCGACCGGGGCCTGGGCGCCGGACAGGGCAACGTCGACCGGGGTCGGGCCGGAGCACGCGGTCAGCAACGCGGTGGCGGTGAGCGCGGCGGCGGCGAGCCGGAGCGGGCGGGTCGAGCGCATGGACACCCTTCGTCGAAGAAGATCTACCCGCGATTCTGCCCGAACCCGGGGTCCGTCGCGTGGTTCCGGGCCGCGCGAGGTCCCGGTCGTCGTGGTGGACGGCGACCGGGTCGTCGAGGCAGGACGCGGCGGGGAAAGATGCCCGCCATGGGTGACACGCTTCTGTTCGTCCGGCAGTTCCTCCGTTCCCCGACCACGATCGGTGCGGTCGCACCCAGTTCGGCGTACCTGGCCCGGCGGATCGCGGCGGACGTCCCGGAGTCCGGCGACCCGGTCGTGCTGGAGCTGGGCCCCGGGTCCGGTGCGTTCACCGGGGAGATCCGGCGCCGTCTCGGCGGGCGGGGCCGGCACGTCGCGGTCGAGGTGAACCCGTCGATGGCGGCCGCGCTGCGGTCCCGACACCCGGGCGTCGAGGTGATCGAGGGCGACGCCGCGGACACCGCGGGCCTGCTCCGCGCCGTCGGGGTGACGCGGGTCGACCTCGTGGTCAGCGGGCTGCCGTGGGCGGTGTTCCCGGGGCCGAAACAGGACGCGATCCTCGACTCCGTCGTCGCGGCGATGCCCCCGGACGGTCGTTTCGCGACGTTCGCCTACTCGCACGCCACCGTGCTGCCGCCCGCCGTGCGGTTCCGCCGGCGTCTGGAGGAGCGCTTCGAGTCCGTCGGTTCCGGGGCGACGGAGTGGCGCAACCTCCCGCCCGCCCGGATCCTGCACGCCGCGCGGCCCCGCGCCGGTGCGACCTCCGGGCCGTCCGTCTGATCGAACTGTGAGCCGCCCGGCGGCGGCGCGGTCTCCCGGGGACCTTCCCGCGGGAATTCGCTCGCGAACTCTCGGAGTTCGCGAGGGAATTCTCGAGAGGAGGGTGCCCGGGCCCTCCCTCGGACTCGGCCCGCCCGGCAGGACCCCGCTCAGACGTTCGGCTCGCGCGCGGCGTCGCGCAGGAACGTCAGCGCCAGGTCGGCGAAGGCGTCGGCGCGCTCGATCTGCGGCATGTGACCGCAGCGGGCGAACACGTGCGAGCGGGCGTGCGGGATCGCCGCGAGCGCCGCGCGCAGGTGGTGGCCGGGGAGGATGATGTCCCGCTCGCCCCACACGGCGAGCGTCGGGCGGGGGCGCCGGGCGACCTCGGCGAGCAGCGCCGCCCGCCACTGCGGACGCACGCCGCGCACGGTCCCGAGCTCCCTGGCGATGTCGGCGAACACGGCGGCCTGGTCGGCCCGGGCGGCGACCTCGAGGGCGAACGAGACCCGCTCCTCGGTGACGAACGCGTCGTCGAGGAAGATCGCCCGCTCGGTCCGGCGGGCGGCCGCGCGGTCGATCCGGGTGAGCAGCCGGGCGCCGACGAACGGGATGCCCAGCACCCGCAACGCCACCGTGACCTCGGAACCGAAGCCCGCGGCGTCGACCAGGGTCAGCGTGGCGACCCGCTCCGGGGCCCGGGTGAGCACCAGCATCGCCACCGCGCCGCCGAGCGAGTTGCCCATCAGGTGCACAGGGCGTCGCTCGCCGATCGCGTCCAGCACCCCGACGGCGCCGTCGGCGAGCTGCTCGAACGTCGCCGGGCCGGGCAGCCGGTCGGACAGGCCGAACCCGGCCAGGTCGGTGCTGATCACGCGGTGGGTACCGGAGAGGCGCTCGTGCTGGGCGTCCCAGTCCTCCAGGCTGCGCCCGATGCCGTGCAGCAGCAGGACCGGGGGCGCCGCCGGGTCGCCGCTGGTGCGGACCCGGATCCGGGCACCGCGCACGGTGACGGTCGCGAGGTCACCGGGCGGCGACGGGTGGGTCGGCGGCGCCGGAGCACCCGCGGTGAGCGGGCCCCGGGAGGTGCCGGTCGTCATCGCCGTGCCGCCCCCGCGCCGGACGGGAGCTTCTTCTGCGCCGCGCCGGCCGCGCCGACCAGGCGGGAGAACACCGTCACGCTGTTGGCCGGGAACAACCGAGCCAGCACGTCCGGGATCTTCGCGCTCATCCCGATCAGCACCCGCGCGCGGCGGTGCTCGATCCCGTCGATGATCTGCTCGGCGGCCTTCTCCGGCGGGATCGTGAGCAGCTTGGCGAAGTCGCGCTTGCCCTGCTCCGCCTCGTCGGCCGGGATGTTCACCCCGACCCGGGCGTCGGAGGCGATCCGGGTCTTGATCCCGCCCGGGTGCACGGTGGTGACGCCGGTGCCGCCCTGGGCCAGCTCGCTGCGCAGCACCTCGGAGAACCCGCGGATGCCGAACTTGCTCGCGCAGTACGCCGACTGCCCGGGCGGGGCGATCAGGCCGAACAGGCTCGACACGTTGACCAGGTGTCCGCCCGGCTGCGCGGTCAGGGCCGGCAGCAGGTGGTGGGTCAGCCGGACCGGGGCGTGGAAGTTGATGTCCATGACCCAGTCGAACTCGTCGAGCGTGAGCCGGGAGAAGTCGCCGCCGAGCGCGACGCCGGCGTTGTTGACCAGCAGCGTGATCTGCGGGTGCTCGGCCAGGATCTGCTGCGCGGCGGCGTCCAGGGCGGTCCGGTCGGCCAGGTCCACGACCAGCGTGGACACCGACAGGCCGGGGTGGCGGCCGCGGATCGTCGAGGCGACGGCGTCCAGGCGCCCGCCGTCGCGGTCGAGCAGGACCAGGTTGCTGCCGCGCACGGCCAGGCCGTACGCGAGGTTCTCGCCGATGCCACTGGCGGCGCCGGTCACCACGGCGGTGCCCTCGGCGAAGCGGTACGGGTTCGTGCTCACGATGCGAGCTCCTTTGCCCCGTGCTCGGTCGACGTCCTCGGGAGGTCGACGAGCCGGGTGAACGACATGTCGCGGGTCAGGTCGCCGCGGTTCATGCCGACGGCGTCGAGGAAGAAGTTCTGGCGCAGGCGCCACGGGTCGTTCTCGCCCTGCTTGGGGAACTTCGACACCGAGCGCTGCACGTACCCGGACTTGAGGTCGAGCAGCGGGCGGTCGGGCTTCTGGTCCGGGCGCGGGGTGGCGATCGCGTAGCCCTTGCGGTCCATGTGGGCGAGCAGTCGGGGCACGTAACGCGAGACCAGGTCCGCGCGCAGCGTCCAGGAGGCGTTGACGTAGCCGATGCACAGCGCCAGGTTCGGGATGCCGGACAGCATCAGGCCGCGGTAGGCGACGGTGTCACCCAGGTCGACCTGCGCGCCGTCGACGAACACCTCCATCCCGCCGAGGGGCTGCAGCGTCAGGCCGGTCGCCGAGACGATCACGTCGGCGGCGATCTCCTCGCCGGAGCGCAGCCGGATGCCGGTCGGGGTGATCCGGTCGATGTGGTCGGTGACCACCGACGCCTTCCCGTGGCGGATCGACGTGAAGAAGTCCCCCTCGGGGACGACGCACAGGCGCTGGTCCCAGGGCTCGTAGGACGGCGTGAAGTGCTCGTCGACGGCCTTCTCGTCCTTGAGGAACTTCAGGGCCAGCCCGCGCAGGATCTTCTTCACACGCTCCGGGCGGCGCCGGGCGAGCTGGTAGAACGCCTGGGTCAGCGTGACGTACTGGGCGCGCAGCAGGTGGTGCGCGAGCTTCGCCGGCAGGTACTTCCGCAGCGCGTCGGCGGACGGGTCGGTGCTGGGCAGCACCGTCAGGTAGGACGGCGAGCGCTGCAGCATCGTCACGTGCCCGGCCTTCTCGGCCATCGCCGGGATCAGCGTGACGGCGGTCGCGCCGCTGCCGATCACCACCACGTTCTTCCCGGCGTAGTCCAGGTCCTGCGGCCAGAACTGCGGGTGCACCCACTGCCCGGTGAAGTCCTCGCGGCCCTCGAACTCGGGCTGGTAGCCCTCGTCGTAGTTGTAGTAGCCCGAGCACATGTACAGGAACGAGCAGGTGTAGGTCTTCGGGCCGTCCGCGGTGCGGGTCTCGACCGTCCAGCGGGCGGTCGCGGTGTCCCAGGAGGAGCGCACGACCTTGGTGCCGAACCGGATGTGCGGCCGGATGCCGCCCTCGTCCGCGGTGTCGGAGATGTAGTGCCGGATGCTCTCGCCCGAGGCCATCGACTTGCGCTCACGCCACGGGCGGAACGGGTAGGCCAGGGTGAACATGTCCGAGTCCGAGCGGACCCCCGGGTAGCGGAACAGGTCCCAGGTGCCGCCGATGTTGTCGCGGCCCTCGAGGATCGCGTAGCTCTTGCCCGGCAGTTCCTGCTGCAGGCGCCAGGCCGCGCCGACACCGGAGAGCCCCGCCCCCACGATCAGCACGTCGAGGTGCTCGGCGCCCGGCCCGCCGGTGCCGGACGCCTGCGTGGGCGGCGGCTGGCTCGACGACTGCTGGCTCGACGACTGCTGGGTCGACGGCTTCGGGGTGGACGGCTGCTGGGTGCTCGTCATGTTCGGCCTCCTTCGGCGACGACGGCGTCAGCGAATCTGATCACGAGTATGGCCCGCGCGCAGCGACCGGTACTTGACCGAGCGCGACACTAATTTACTCTGACGCGACATGGCGTCGATGATCCGGGCGGCCGCGCTGCGCGGTCTCACCCCGCTGGTGGACTCGCTCGGCGGGGACGGCGCGGCGCTGCTGGCCCGCTTCCGGGTGCCGCCCGGCGCCGTCGACCCGGTCCCCGTCGACCCGGCCGCCGGCGACGCCACCGAGCACGGCGACGCCACCGACCCCGGGGGTCCGGACGCTCCCGACGTCCTGATCCGCTCCGCCACGGCCGGGCGGATCCTGGAGACCGCCGCCGCCGAGCTCGACTGCCCGGACCTGGGACTGCGCCTGGCCGAGCACCAGGGACCCGACGTGCTCGGCCCCCTCGCGGTGGCGGTGGAGAACTCGGCGACGATGGGGGAGGCGCTCGACTGCGCGTCGCGGTTCCTGTTCGTGCACAGCCCGGCGCTGCGGGTCTCCCGGATCGACGACCCGGAGGGCGCGCCCGGCGTGATGGGCCTGCTCTACGGCAGCACCGAGCCCGACCCGCCGCCCCCGCAGGCCGTCGACCTCGGGCTGGGCGTGTTCCACCGGATCGTGCTCGTCCTCGGCGGCGGACCGTACGGCCTGCGCTCGGCGCACCTGCCGCACCCGCCGCTGGCCCCGGTCTCGCGCTACCGCGAGTTCTTCGGCACCGACGTCCGGTTCGAACGCGACGCCGCGGTGCTGCGGGTGCCCTCCGAGCTCGCGTCCCGCCCGATGCACGGCGGGGACGAGACGGTGCGCGCGATCGCGATCGACTACCTGGAGAACCACTTCGACCGCCCCGGCCGCACGGTCACCGACCGGGTCCGGACCGCCCTGGTCCGCTCCCTGGGCACCTCACCGGCGCGGATCCCGTCGGTCGCGCGGCTGCTCCGGATGCACCCGCGCACGCTGCAGCGCCACCTCGCGGCCGAGGGGACGACGTTCGAGACCGTGCTCGACGAGGTCCGCCGGGAGGCCGCGCACCGGTTGATCACCCGCTCCGACCTGCCGTTCTCGCAGGTGACGGCGATGATCGGGCTGGCCGAGCAGTCCGCGCTGACCCGGGCGTCGCGGCGCTGGTTCGGCGACACCCCGCGGGCGGTGCGCCGGGCCGCCGGGCCGTAGCCCGTCCGGCCCGGAGATCACCGGCCGGGACGTGACGGGCGCCCACGGCGGGTGGCAGTGTGATCGGCGGGCGAGGAGGCCGCGCCCGCCGAACGACCCCGGAGGTGCGTGTGGGTGAGGAACCGGTGCTGCTCACGCACCGCGACGGCGGCGCCCTGACCCTCACGCTGAACCGCCCGCACCGGCGCAACGCCATCGACGGCGAGCTCTGGGAGGCGCTGCGCGCGGCGTTCGTCGACGCGCGGCACGACGCGTCCGTGCGGGCCGTGGTGCTCGCCGGCGCGCCCGGGGCGTTCTGCGCCGGGGCCGACCTCGGCTCGCAGCCCGACGGGCACCCGCTCGTGACCATGCACCGGGTCAACGAGGTCGCGCTGGCCCTGCACGAGCTGAGCGTGCCGACGGTGGCGAAGGTGGACGGGGTGGCCGTCGGCGCCGGCTGGAACCTGGCGCTGGGCTGCGACCTCGTCGTCGCCACGCCGCAGGCCCGGTTCTCCCAGATCTTCGCCCGCCGCGGGCTGTCGCTGGACTTCGGCGGGTCCTGGCTGCTGCCGCGCCTGGTCGGGATGCAGCAGGCCAAGCGGCTCGCGCTGCTCGCGGAGATGGTCTCGGCGGAGGAGGCGCGCGACCTCGGCCTGGTCACCTGGCTGGTCGGGGCCGACGAGGTGGACGCGTTCGTCGACGACCTCGCCGCCCGGCTGGCGGCCGGCCCGCCGATCGCGCTGGCCGAGACGAAGGCGCTGCTGGAGAGCGGCTCGTCGTCGACGATGCGCGAGGCGTTGACCGCGGAGGCTCGGGCGCAGACGATCAACCGCGGGACGGACGCACCGGCGGCGCTGCGCGCGTTCGTCGACCGGGTGGAGCCGGAGTTCACCGGTACCTGGGTCGTGGACGGCACGAACGCACGGAGGGACCCATGACGACCACTGCCGAGGACCGGCTGCACGAGTACCGGCGGACCCTGCGGGCCTGGCTGGCCGGGCACGTGCCGGAGAACCCGACCGGCGACGTCGAGGAGGCGAAGGCGTTCCAGGCCGCCCTGCACGACGCCGGCTACTCCGGGATCACCTGGCCCGCCGGGTCCGGTGGTCAGGGCCTCGGGCCCGCCGAGCAGCAGATCTTCGCCGAGGAGGCCGCGGCGTTCGAGATGCCGGTGCGTCCCTTCCTGATCGGGATGGGCATGTGCGGGCCGACGATCGTCGACCTCGGGACCGACGAGCAGAAGCGCCGCTACCTGCCGCCGCTGCTGCGCGGCGAGGAGATCTGGTGCCAGCTGTTCTCCGAGCCCGGCGCCGGGTCCGACGTCGCCGGCCTGCAGTGCAGGGCCGTCGCCGACGGTGACGGCTGGGTGCTGACGGGTGCGAAGGTGTGGACGTCGAACGCGCAGTGGGCCGACTACGGCGCGATCCTCGCCCGCACCGACCCGGACCGGCCCAAGCACGGCGGCATCACGATGTTCGTCGTCGACATGCGCGCCCCGGGGCTGACCGTGCGCCCGCTGGTCGACATGACCGGCGGCGCACCGTTCAACGAGGTCTACCTCGACGGCGTCCGGGTCGGTCCGGACGACGTCCTGGGGCAGGTCAACGCCGGCTGGGCGGCCGCGGTCACCATGCTCGGGCACGAGCGCGTCACGATCTCCGGGCTGCGCCAGAAGCGCAGCAGCGGGCTGACGTTCGAGGCGCTGGCCGATCTGGGCCGCCGGCACGGCACCGACCCGGTCGCCCGCGACCGCCTCGCCGACCTCTACGCCCACCAGCGGGTGCTCGAGCTGTTCAACGCCCGGATGCGCCAGGAGACCGTCGCCGGTGCCGCCCCCGGCTCGCGGGGCTCGGTCGGCAAGCTGGCCGGGGCGATGCTGCTGCGCCGCGCGGTGGACACCGCAGGGCACCTGGCCGGCGCGAACATGGTGGCCTGGGAGGACGGCGACACCGGCGCCGCGAGCCTGGAGCTGGGGACCAACTCGACCCCGGCCTCGAACATCGCCGGCGGCACGAACGAGATCCAGCGCGGCATCATCGGCGACCGGATCCTCGGCCTGCCCCGCGAGCCGCAGGTCGACCGGGGCGTCGCGTTCCGCGATCTCACGGTGGGGACCCAGACCTCGGCGGCAGAGACCTCGTCCGAGCAGACACCGAAGGGCGGGAGCTGAGATGGACCTGGTCCTGACCTCCGAGCAGCAGGAGCTGCGCGCCGCGGTGCGCGACCTGCTCACCGACCACGCCGACTCGGCGAGGGTCCGCACGGCGATGGACAGCGACACCGGCCACGACGCCGAGCTGTGGCGGCGCCTGGGCACCGACCTGGGTGTGCTCGGCCTCGCGGTCCCGGAGGAGCTGGGTGGCGCCGGGGCCGGGCACGTGGAGCGCTCGGTCCTGGCCGCCGAGCTGGGGCGCGCGCTCGTCCCGTCGCCGTTCCTGGCCTCGGCGGTGTTCGTGCTGGACACCCTGCTGGCACTGCCGGCCCAGCCGGCCCGCGACGAGCTGGCGGCGGCGCTGGCGTCGGGGGAGCGGATCGCGGCGCTCGCCGTCGCCGAGGACGGGGCCGGGGTGTTCGACCCGGGCCCCTCGGCCACCCGCGCGACCCGCTCCGGGGACGGCTGGAGGATCGAGGGCCGCAAGAGTCCGGTGCTGTCCGGGGAGGTCGCCGACGTGCTCGTCGTGCACGCGGTCACCGACGACGGCCCGGCGCTGTTCCTGGTCGAGGCCGGGGCCTCGGGCCTGACCCGCGCCCGCCTGGCCTCGATCGACCCGACCCGTCGGCTGGCCCGGATCGACCTGGCCGGCACACCCGCGACCCGCCTCGACGGCGACGCCGCCGCGGCGCTGTCCGCGGCGGGCGACCGGGGCGCCGTCGCACTGGCCGCGGAGCAGACCGCCGGCATCGAGCGGGCGATGGAGCTGACCGTCGAGTACGCGAAGATCCGGGTGCAGTTCGGCCGGCCGATCGGGTCGTACCAGGCGGTCAAGCACGGGTGCGCGGACATGTACGCGGCGTGGGAGCAGTCCGAGTCGGCCGTCCGCTACGCCGCCTGGGCCGCCGACCACGACCCCGGCGCGCTCCCGCTGGCCGCCGCGGTGGCAGGCGTCTACGTCGGCCCGCGGTACTTCGAGGTGGCGACCGGGATGGTCCAGTACCACGGCGGCATCGGCTACACCTGGGAGCACGACGCGCACCTGTTCTACAAGCGCGCCAAGTCCGACGAGCTGCTCCTGGGCACCCCCGGCGCGCAACGCGCCCGCCTGGCCGGCCTGCTGAACATCTAGCGCTCCCGCACGCGAAACGGTGCCCCCGCACGCGTCATGTCACGTGCGAGGGCACCGTTTCGGATGCGGCGCCGGAATGCGGCGGCGGCGGTGGGCGGCGTCGGGGTGCGAGTCAGTCGAACAGGTCGGGGTCGGTGCGGACGACCTCGTCCCAGAGCGGCTGGAAGGAGAACCAGCCGGCGAACGGGCTGCCCGTCTGCTCGCGGGTGAAGTCGGCGTTCGCGTGGTCGATCATCGTCGGCGTGCCCGCGGCCTCGGCCAGGAGCTGGGCCTGGCAGTTGCGCTCGGTGCTGATGAACCACCACGCGGCCTCGGCGACGGTGTCGCCCACGGTGAAGATGCCGTGGTTCTGGTGGAACGCCATCCGCAGGTCGCCCAGCCCCTTGGCCAGTGCCGCGCCGGCCTCGCGGTCCACGACCACCGCCCCGGCGCCCTCGGCGACGACGGTGTGGTTGTCGTAGAGCGCGCACGCGTCCTGGGTGATCGGGTCGAGCTTGCGTCCCAGCGACGACCAGGCCTTGCCGTGCACCGAGTGCGCGTGGCAGGCGGCGACGACGTCCGGGCGCGCCTCGTGCACCGCGGAGTGGATCACGAACCCGGCCCGGTTCACGGGCTTGTTCCCGTAGCGGACGACGCCGTCGTGGTCGACCAGGATCAGGTCGGAGACCCGGATGTGGCGGAACGACATGCCGAACGGGTTGACCCAGAACATGTCCGGGTCCTCCGGGTCGCGGACGGTGATGTGCCCGGCGATGCCCTCGCCGAACCCGAACCGACCGAAGATCCGGAACGCGCCCGCGAGCTGCTGCTTGCGGTGCAGGCGCTCCTCGGCGCTGGTCGCGAAGACCGGGGGCTTGGGCAGGGAGATGCCGTCCTGCGTCGGCTCGAACGAGGGCATCGAGGACTCGGGCGTCTCGGCGGACGGTGCCTCGGCGGACGGCGTCGCGGCGGTATGGGGCTTCGTGGGTGCGGCCATGATTCGAAGGTGCGCCGCGGCGCCGCCGTCGTCAACCCACCGCTCCGGCGAACCTTTCGGGCCCGGAAGGCGAATACTGGTCAGACGGGAGGCGCGCCGCCGGTCCTCGGCGGCGCACGGACCACCGTGGGCATGAGGTAAGGACATGAGCACCGACACCGGATGGTTCGCCGGCGACCCGGCGGGGGAGCGCCCCGTGTGGTGGGGCGCGGTCTGCGCGAGCGGGCTGGTCGCCATCGGGGCGCCCACCGCCCTGCAGGTCCTCTGGCTGATCGTGGTCGGGGCGAGCGCGGCGGCCGGGCCCCGGGCGTCGAAGGCCCTGCGCGAGGCACGGGAGCAGCAACGACGTCAGGCGGGCTGAGCGCTGTTCTTCGGGCCGCTCACTCCGGACGCCCGGTCACGTAGATCAGGTTCAGGCCCTGCCCGGGCGCCGGGTGCGCGGTGACCTCGCCGAACCCGGCCTCGCCCAGCATCCGGCGTGCCAGACCCTCGCCCCAGGCAGCGCCGAGCCCCGCGCCGCCGGAGGCGAGCGAGACCGTCATGCAGTGCAGCGTGCTGATCGAGTAGATCCACGGCGCGAACGGGTTGCCCACGTTCTCGGACAGCTCGCTCGACGCCGCCATGTCGATCATGACGAACGTCCCGCCCGGGGTGAGGGCGTCGTGCACGCCGCGCAGAACCTCGGCCGGGGCGGCCTGGTCGTGCACCGCGTCGATCGCGAACACGACGTCGAACGGCCGCTGCGGCGCCAGTGCGGAGACGTCGGCGACCTCGAACGACACGTTCGCCAGCCCCGCGTCCGCCACCTCGGCGCGGGCCAGCCCGATCGCCTCCGAGGACAGGTCGTAGCCGACGAACGTCGACGCCGGGAACGCGGCGCCGAGCACGGCCAGTGCGTGCCCGGTCCCGCAGCCGACGTCGGCGACCCGGGCACCCGCGGCGAGCCGCTCGGTCAGGCCGGGCGCCAGCGGGAGCCACGCCTCGACCAGCAGCTCGTCGAGCGGGCGGCGGTTGAGCTCGTCCATCACGCCGGTGAAGTGCGGGGCGAACGCGTCGTAGGGCACCCCGCCGCCGGTCCGGAACGCCTCCTCGACGCCCTCGAGGTTGCGGCCCAGCAGCGTGACCATCGCCGCCATCGGGCCCATGTTCTTCGAACCCGGCCCGGTCAGCGCGGCCGCGTGCTCCGGCGGGAGCGTGTAGGCCGCCGCGTCGCGGTCGTAGGTCATGATCTCGGCGGTCACCATCGCGCCCAGCCACTCCCGGACGTACCGCTCGTCCAGACCGGCCCGCGTGGCCAGCTCGGGAGACGTCGCGGGCCCGTGGGCGGCCGCGGTGAACAGCCCGAGCCGGTGCCCCAGGTCGATCATGTAGGCGAGCGCCCCGTGGGTGTAGATCCCGAAGAGCGACCGGGCGAACGCCCGCACCTTCTTCCGGTCCGGGACGGCACTGTCGGGGGACTCGGCGATGGTCATGTGCCGATCGTGCCCCAGCCGTGGCGGCCGCCGGAAGGATCGATGTCGACTCCGGTAGACCGGGCGGTCCGACGGGGTAAGCGTGATCGATTTCTGTGGTCACCTTCCGGCCACCGATGGCCACGATCCTTCCTCGAACGTCGATCACGGACGCGACGTCGGTCAGGGCGGACAGCCGGGCGGGTTCTCCGGGTCCTCGCGCAGGGCGTGCAGGATCCGGGTCAGCTCGGCCCGGTCGGCGGCGTCGAGGCGGCCGAAGAAGTCCTCCGCCTCGGCGGCCCGCGCGCCCCGGATCTCGGCCGCCACCTGCGCGCCGCCGCCGGTCAGCCGCAGGATCGTGGCGCGCCGGTCCTGCGGGTCGGGGGAGCGCTCGACCATGCCGCGGGCCTCGAGATCGTCGACGACCTCGGTCGCCGAGCGGGGCGCGATCCGCAGGTGGCGGGCCAGCTCGCCGGGGCGCATGTCGCCGTGCCGGGCCAGGACGCCGATCGCCCGGGACTGCGACGGCGACACGTCGTAGGGGGCCAGAGCCTCCTTGGACACGTGCCGCAGCGTCCGCGCGACCGCCCAGAAGGCCTCGGTCAGGGTCTCCTCGCGATCCCGGGTCTCTTCACCATCCCGGGTCTCTCCACGATCTCGGGTCTGTTCGCGATCGTCCCCCGGCACGGGAACAAACTAGCAAGAACTACGGTTGCTGCCTCATGATGAGGTTACCTCAGCAAACATGAGTCCACCGAGAGGACCACCACCTTGGCCACCGATACCCCCACCCCGCCCGGACGTCCGGGCCGTCGCGGCACCACGACCAACGCCGCCGACCGGGCGGCCGCCCGCGACGTGTCCCTGCGCCGCATCGGCGCCCTGTTCGCCCCGCACCGGGGCCCGCTGACCGTTGTCATCGCGATCATCGTCGCGTCCTCGATCGTCGGGATGGCCTCGCCGTTCCTGCTGCGCGAGGTCATCGACGTCGCGCTGCCCGACCGCGACGTGGTGCTGCTCGCCTGGCTCGCCGGCGGCATGATCGCCGTCGCCGCGGTGACCGCCGCGCTCGGCGTCGTCCAGACCTGGATCAGCACGCAGGTCGGCCAGAAGGTCATGCACGGCCTGCGGACCAGCGTGTTCGCCCACCTGCAGCGCCAGTCGATCGCGTTCTTCACCCGGACCCGCACCGGCGAGGTGCAGTCCCGCATCACCAACGACATCGGCGGCATGCAGTCCGTCGTCACCTCGACCGCCACCTCGGTCGCCTCGAACCTGACCACCGCCGTCGCCACCGCGGTCGCGATGCTCGCCCTGTCCTGGCAGCTGACGCTGATCTCGCTGGTCGTGATGCCGCCCGCGGTGTTCCTGACCCGCAAGGTCGCCGCGATGCGCCGCGCGGTCACCGCCCGCCAGCAGCGCGAGCTGGCCGACCTCAACGTCACCGTCGAGGAGAGCCTGTCGATCTCCGGTGTGCTGCTGTCCAAGACGATGGGCAGTGGCCCCGCGCTGACCCGGCGGTTCACCGACTCCTCGGCCCGCCTGGTCGACCTGGAGCTGCGGTCACAGCTCGCCGGCCGATGGAGCATGGCCTCGATGCAGGTCATCTTCGCCGCGATCCCGGCCGTGATCTACCTGTCCGCCGGGCTGCCGTTCACCGCGGGTGCGATGAGCATCGGCACCCTGGTCGCGTTCACCGCGCTGCAGTCGGGGCTGTTCCGCCCGATCATGGGCCTGCTCGGCGTCGGCGTGTCGCTGATCGCCTCGCTCGCCCTGTTCGCGCGGATCTTCGAGTACCTGGACCTGACCGTCGAGGTCGACGAGCCGGAGCACCCGGTCGTCATCGACCCGGCCGCCGTCGGCGGCCACGTGCGCTTCGAGGACGTGACGTTCGCCTACCCGGGCAGTGACTCCGCCGCCGTCGCCGGGGTGGACCTCGACGTCCCGGCCGGGACCACGCTGGCTCTGGTCGGCGAGACCGGTTCCGGCAAGTCCACGCTCGCCTCGCTCGTCGCACGGCTCTACGACCCGACCGGCGGCCGGGTGACGATCGACGGCGTCGACGTCCGCGACATCGCTCTCGGCGACCTGGCCTCGATCGTGGGTGTGGTCAGCCAGGAGACCTACCTGCTGCACACCACCGTCCGGGAGAACCTGCGCTACGCCCGCCCGGACGCGACCGACGCCGAGATCGAGGACGCGGCCCGCGCCGCGCAGGTGCACGACATGATCGCCGAGCTGCCAGAGGGCTACGACACCCTCGTCGGCTCCCGCGGGCACCGGTTCTCCGGCGGCGAGCAGCAGCGGATCGCGATCGCCCGCACGCTGCTGCGCGACCCGAAGGTCCTGGTCCTCGACGAGGCCACCAGCGCCCTGGACACCGAGACCGAAAGGGCAGTGCAGCACGCGTTCGACGCCCTGTCCCGGGGCCGCACCACGATCACCATCGCGCACCGGCTGTCCACCGTCCGCGACGCCGACGCGATCGCCGTCGTCGACCACGGCCGGATCGCCGAGACCGGCACGCACGACACCCTGGTGGCGAGCGAGGGCCGCTACGCCGCCCTCGCCGCCGCCTGACCATCACCTCGACCCCCGACGTCGTGGAGCCCTGATGCACTCCCACGTGCTCTGATCTCGCGATACGGCTCCACAACGCGACGGTGGGGAGGGGGGCGTCAGGCTCGGCCGGTGACTATGTCGCCGGCTTCGCGGGGGAGGAACGCGCCCTCGAGCGCGGGCCACAGGAGCACGACGGCCAGGGCGACGAACGCGACCCGGAACGGGGTCGCGCCGTCGGCGCCGGTCACCGCGCCGCCCAGGCGGACCAGCAGCGCACCGGCGGCGACGCCGAGCCCGGTGCCGAGCTCCTGCAGCGTCGACATCAGGGTGTTGGCGTGGGTCATCCGGCCGGCGGCGACGTCGGCGTAGGCGACGGTGTTGAACGCGGTGAACCCGACCGAGCGGAACACCCCGCTCGCCACCAGCAGCGCCAGCAGCAGCGGTGTCGGCGTCGCGGCCTGCAGGAACGCGATCGCGCCCAGGCAGGCGGCCGACCCGGCGACGCTGGCGAGCAGCACCGTGCGGATGCCGAACAGGCGCATCAACGGTGTGGTCGCCGGTTTGACCGCGACGTTGCCCACGAACAGGGCGATCACCGTCAGGCCGGCCCGCGCCGGGTCCCAGCCGAAACCGAGCTGGAACAGCAGTGGCAGCAGGAACGGCACGGCGCTGATCACCGCCCGGAACACCGACCCGCCGGACGCCGTCACCCGGAACGTCGGGACGCGCAGCACCCGCAGATCCAGCAGCGGGCGGGCCGCCCGCAGGAGGTGCCGGACCGCGGTCGCCAGCAGGGCGAGCGCCGCGACGAGTGCAACGGTCGCCACCACCGGCTCGGGCGTGGCCGCACCGAGCGACTCCATGCCCAGGACCAGCGCACCGACCCCACCCGCGGTGAGCAGGACACCCCACCGGTCGAGGCGGTCCGGGGACGCGGCGCGGACGTCCGGGACCAGCCGCAGCGCCAGCACCAGCCCGACGAGCCCGAGCGGCACGTTCACCAGGAAGATCCACCGCCACGACGCGTACTGCGCCAGCACCCCGCCCAGCGCGGGCGCGACCACCGGGGCGACGAGGGCCGGCCAGGTCAGGTAGGCGATGGCGCGCACCAGGTCGGTCTTGGCCGTGGTCCGCAGCACCACCAGCCGCCCGACGGGCACCATCATCGCCCCGCCAGCGCCCTGCAGGATCCGGGTACCGACCAGCATCGGCAGGTCGACGGCCAGCGCGCAGCCGGCCGAGGCCAGCGTGAACAGCGCCAGCGCGCAGGCGAACACCCGCCGGGCACCGAACCGGTCGGTCAGCCATCCGCTGATCGGGATCAGCACGGCGACGGTGAGGACGTAGGCGGTGACGGCCACGTTCACCGACACGGCCGGGACGCCCAGGTCCGCCGCGATCGCCGGCGCCGCCGGGGCGATCACCGTGGCGTCGAGGATCTCCATGAAGAACGCGCCCGCCACCAGGAGGGCGAGCGCGGGCCGGACGGTCCCGGGGACGTGGTTCAGGGGAGCCCCGTTCACGGGGCCCCGAGGGCACGCGAGATGGCGCGCGCCGTCGTCCGGACGGGGGTGGCGAGCTGCTGGGCCGGGACCGACCCGGCGTGCACCACCAGCGACACCGCGGCGACGACCTGGCCGCTGCGGTCGTGCACCGGCGCGGCCACCGACAGCGCGTCGTCGGTGACCTGGCGGTCGCTGACCGCGAAACCGCGGGTACGGGTGTCGGCCAGCATCGCGCGCAGCCGCGCCGGGTCGGTGACGGTGAACGGGGTCAACGCCTCGACCGCGCCGCCCAGCACGTCCTCCTGCACCTCCGGCGGCGCGTGCGCGAGCAGCACCAGCCCGACGCCGGTGCTGGTCAGCGCGAACCGGCCGCCGACCCGGGTCAGCACCGGGACGGCGCCGGTCCCGGCGATCCGCTCGACGAAGACCAGCTCGGTGCCCTCGCGCACCGCGAGCTGCACGTTCTCCCGGCTGACCTGGCACAGGTCCTCCAGGAACGGCAGCGCGCGGTCGCGCAGGGCCTGGCTGCGCGGGGCCAGCGAGCCGATCTCCCAGAGCCGCAGCCCGATCCGGTAGGTGCCGTCGTCGGCGCGCTCCAGCGCGCCCCAGTCCATCAGCGCCCCGAGCAGCCGGTGCACGGTCGAGACCGGGATGCCGGTGTGCCGGGCGATCTCGCTGAGCGTCATCGCCGGCCGGGCGGCGTCGAACGCGCCGAGGATCTGCAGGCCACGGCCCAGGACCGGGCCGGTCGAGGGGGCGGCGCCGCCCACCGCCCGTTTCGCCGCCTCCGGCATCGGTGCCGCTCCCTTCCGTCGCGGCCAGACTACTGTCGGGCCGAGCCCACCCGGGGACCCGTGCGCACGTGGCCGTCCGGCCGGGTCGTTGTCGTCCGCGACAACGACACCTGTCGCGCTCCCCATCGACAATCCCTGTGATTGGCGACACGATGCGCGGGCCCAGCGTCCACAACCGACGGAGACAGAGCAGCGCATGAACCTTGCCAGCATCCTGGCCGGCACCGCCGCCGACCACGGCGACCGGATCGCCCTGCGGGTCGACGACGAGACCGTCGACTACGACGGATTCCTGGAACGGGCCCGCACGGCCGCCGGTGTGATCCGCGGGCTCGGCGCGCAGCCGGGCGACCGGGTGGGCCTGGTGTCGCCCAACCTGCCGGCGTTCCCGGTGGTCTTCTACGGAGCGCTGATGGCCGGCTGCGCCGTGGTGCCGATGAACCCGCTGCTCACCGCCCGCGAGATCGGCTACTACCTCTCCGACTCCGGCGCGGTCGCCGTCGTCGCGGTCGAGGCGGTGGCCGACGCGACCCGCGAGGCCGCGGACAAGGCCGGGATCGCGGCCCTGGTCGTCGGCGCCGACGGCGTTCCCGTGCAGGAAGGCACGGCGACCGACCCGCTGGAGAACGAGGTCGAGCGCGACGGCTCCGACCTCGCCGTCATCCTCTACACCTCCGGCACCACCGGGCAGCCCAAGGGCGCGCTCCTGAGCCACGACAACCTGATCAGCAACGCCGCGACGTCGGCCGAGACGCTCGTCGAGGCCACCCCGGACGACGTCATCATGGGCTGCCTGCCGCTGTTCCACGTGTTCGGCCTGACCTGCGGGCTCAACGCGTCCGTCCGGGCCGGGGCGTCGCTCGCCCTGCTGCCGCGGTTCGACGCGAAGAAGGCTCTCGAGACGATCGCGAAGCACAAGGTCACGGTGTTCGAGGGCGTCCCGACGATGTACGTCGGGATGCTCGGGGTCGAGGGCGAGTACGACACCAGCAGCCTGCGCACCTGCCTGTCCGGCGGCGCGGCGATGCCGGTCGAGGTGATGCGCGGGTTCGAGGAGCGCTACGGCTGCCAGGTGCTCGAGGGCTACGGCCTGTCCGAGACCTCCCCGGTGGCCTCGTTCAACCAGCCCGGTTCCGAGCGCAAGCCCGGCTCGATCGGCACCCCGGTGCGCGGGATGGAGATCCGGCTGGTCTCCGACGAGGGCACCGACGTCCCGGTCGGCGAGATCGGGGAGATCGCGATCCGCGGCGAGGGCGTGATGTCGGGCTACCACGGCCGCCCCGAGGCGACCGCGGAGTCGATCCCGGACGGCTGGTTCCGCAGCGGCGACCTGGCCCGGGCCGACGACGACGGCTACATCTTCATCGTCGACCGCAAGAAGCAGATGATCATCCGCGGTGGCTACAACGTCTACCCGCGCGAGATCGAGGAGGTGTTCTACGAGTACCCGGCCGTCGCCGAGGTCGCGGTGGTCGGCCTGGAGCACTCCGAGCTGGGTCAGGAGATCGGTGCCGCGGTCGCGGTGAAGCCGGGGGAGTCCTTCGACGCCGAGAAGATCCGCGCGTTCGTCAAGGAGCGTGTCGCGGCCTACAAGTACCCGCGCCACATCTGGCAGGTCGAGGCGCTGCCGAAGGGCCCGACCGGCAAGGTGCAGCACCGCGAGGTCGTCGTGCCCGACGACGTGGTCGTCGAATGAGCCCGTCGTCCCCGGGAGGCGCGGCACAGGGCCACGACAACGACCACGAGCACGCCGACGCGGCGGGCGCACCGCTGGACCTGCTGCTGACCGACGCCACGCGCAGCCCCTGGCAGCGGATCCTGCCGCGCACCTCCACGCTGCGTTTCGCCGCGGGCCTCGCCCAGCACCCGGCCGCGGTCGCCGGGCGCCTGCGGGGCCTGGCCGGTGAGCTCGGCGAGGTGGTCCTGGGCACCTCGCAGGCGGCGCCAGACGCGAAGGACCGGCGCTTCTCCGACGAGGCCTGGACCGGCAACCCGGTGCTGCGCCGGGCGCTGCAGTCCTACCTGGCGCTGTCGCGGACCGCGGAGGCCCTGGTCGACGACGCGGAGCTGGGCGAGACCGACGACCTGCGGGTGCGCGCCGCCGTCGGCAACGCATCCGACGCGCTCGCCCCGAGCAACAACCCCCTGGTCAACCCGCGGGCACTGCGCGCGGTCGTGGACAGCGGCGGCGGGAACTTCGTGCGCGGGGTCCGGAACCTGGCCCGCGACCTCGCGAGCTCGCCGCGGGTGCCGACGATGGTCGAGCCGGACGCGTTCGAGGTCGGCGAGACGGTCGCGGCCACCCCCGGCACCGTCGTCGCCCGCACGCCGGTGTTCGAGCTGATCCAGTACACGCCCGCCACGGCGACGGTGGGCGAGGTGCCGCTGCTGATCGTCCCGCCGACGATCAACAAGTACTACGTCACCGACATCTCCCCGGGGCGCAGCCTGGTCGAGTACCTGGTGGGGCAGGGCCACCAGGTGTTCGCGATCTCCTGGCGGAACCCGGACGTGCGGCACAAGGCGTGGGACGCCGACACCTACGGCGAGGCGATCCTGTCCGCGATGGCCTCGACCCGCCGGGTCACCGGCGCGGGGCGGACCGCGCTGATGTCGCTGTGCTCGGGCGGGATCCTCAGCTCGATGGTGCTCGCGCACCTGGCGGCCCGCGGCGAGCTCGACACCGTCGCGGCGTCGGTGCTCTCGGTGTCCGTGCTCGACCAGCGCGACGCCGGGCTGCCGGGGGCGCTGCTCACCCCGGCCGCGGCGGAGGCCGCCGTGGCGGCGTCGGCGGCCCGCGGCTACCTCGACGGGCGTGCGCTGGCCGAGGTGTTCGCCTGGCTGCGGCCCAACGACATGATCTGGAACTACTGGGTGGAGAGCTACCTGCTCGGCCGCTCCCCGAAGCCGTTCGACGTGCTGTTCTGGAACGCCGACTCGACCCGGATGACGGCCGGGCTGCACGCCGACTTCATCGACATCGCCCGGCGCAACGCGCTCGCCGACCCGGGCGCGGTGAGCATGCTCGGCTCGCCGGTCGACCTCGGCGCGATCGATGTGGACTCCTACGTCACCGCGGGCGAGTCCGACCACCTGTGCCCCTGGCAGAACTGCTACGCCACGACCGGGCTCTACGGCGGCGAGTCCCGCTTCGTGCTCTCCACCAGCGGGCACGTCGCCTCGATCGTCAACCCGCCGGGCAACAAGAAGGCACGGTTCCGCACGGCGGAGAAGAACCCGCCGACGGCGCAGGAGTGGCTGGCGCTCTCCGAGGCCACCGAGGGCTCGTGGTGGCCGGACCTGAGCGCGTGGCTGCACACGCGGACCGGCGACGAGTGCGACGCCCCGGAGGCCGCGGGCGGGCCGGAGGACCCGCCGCTGGACCCGGCACCGGGCCGGTACGTGCACGCGTCGTGACCGCCGACGTGCTTGTTCCCGCGGAGGCGGCGTGATGACGGGCCGGGCGACGGTGACCCGCACCGTCTCGGTGCGCGGCCGCCGCCTCTCGGTGACCCACCGCCCGGGCGGGCCCGGGCGGGTGCCGCTGCTGCTGTGCAGCGGGATCGGGTCGGGCAGCCGGCTGTTCGACCCGCTCGTCGCCGAGCTGGACCCGGACCGGCCGGTGATCCGGTTCGACGCGCCGGGCGTCGGCGGGTCGCCTGCGCCGCGGGTGCCCTACCGGTACTCGACGCTCGCGGCCACCGTCGCCTCGGTCGTCGGCGGGCTCGGCTACGACCGGGCCGACGTGCTGGGGATCTCCTGGGGCGGCGGCCTGGCCCAGCAGCTCGCGCTGCAGCACCCCCGCCTGACCCGGCGGGTGGTGCTGGTGGCGACCGCGACCGGGTCGCTGATGGTGCCGGCCCGGCCCCGGACCCTGGTCACGATGCTCACCCCGCGCCGGCACCGCGACCCCGCGTACGCGGTGTCGGTGGCCGGTGACCTCTACGGCGGCAGCGCCCGCACCGACCCGCACGCCACGGTGGTCGCGCTGCACCCCGAGGGCTCCGCCTCGACCTCGCAGCTCGGGTACCTCTACCAGCTGTTCGCGATCAGCGGCTGGACGAGCCTGCCGCTGCTGCCGCTGATCCGCCGGCCGGTGCTGGTGCTCTCCGGCATCGACGACCCGTTGATCCCGGCGGTGAACGCGACGGTGATGGCGCGGCTGCTGCCGCGCGCGCAGCTGCACCTGCACCCGGGCGGGCACCTGGCCCTGCTCACCGACGCCGCCGAGCTGGCGCCGGTGATCGAGACGTTCCTCGACGAGGCCGACGGCGGCGCCCGGGACGCGCGATGAGCCAGGCCCCCGTGCCGGATCCGAGCCACTCCGCCCCGGACCCCGACTCCGCCGCCCGGGCCCGGCTGGTCGACGCCGTCGTCGACCGGGTCCCGGCGTTGATCTGCGAGCACGTCGACACGATCGTGCGCGACATCGAGATCTACCGCCACGACGACGTCGTCCCCCCGCGCGGACCTGCGCCGCTCGGTGCACCACAACATCACCTACATGGTCGCGGCGATCCGCGACCCGTCCACCGCGGGCGACCTGGGGGCGCCGTGGGAGACCGGCCGCAGGCGCGCGGAGCAGGGGGTGCCGCTGCCCGAGGTGCTACGCGCGTTCCGCACCGGGTTCATCGCGCTGTGGGAGCTGCTCGCCGACGGGGCGCGGCGCGAGGGCGACCCGGCCGTGCTGGACACGCTGGTCTCGACCGCGGCGCTGATCTGGCAGCTCAGCGACGACTACGCGATCGCCGTCACCGAGTCCTACCGTGCAGCCACCGCGGACCTGCTCGTCGCCCGCGAGCAGCGACGTTCCGCGCTGGCCGAGGCGCTGTTCACCGGTGAGCCCGGTCCGGAGGCGGGGCCCTGGGAGGTGGCGCAGCTGCTCGGCCTGCCGGCCGACGGCGGGTTCGTGGTCGTCGTCGCCGAGACCCCCGGGATGGCCGAGGAGGGGCTGCCGCACGTGGAGCGGCGCCTCGCCGACCGCGGGGTCGCCTCCGCATGGCGTCTCAGCGCGCCGCTGCAGACCGGCGTCGTGTCGCTACGACACCACGACCTCGACGACGTCGTCGCCGTCCTGGCCGACGGCGCCCGCGGACGGGCCGGGGTCAGCCCGGCGCAGCCGTCGCTGCGCGGCGCGCCCCGCGCCCTGCGCCTGGCCCGGATGGCGATGAGCGGCATCCCCGGCGGGCGGGCCGAGGTGGCGGTGTTCGACCCGGGCCCGCTGGCCGCGCTCGTCGCGCTCGACCCCGACGAGGCCCGCCGGCTCGTCGACGCCGTGTTCGGTGCCGTGCTCGAGCTGCCCGCCGACGACCGGACGACGCTGCTCGACACCGCGCACGCCTGGTTCGCCCACGGCGGTTCCGCCGACCGCGCCGCGGCCGCGCTGTACTGCCACGCCAACACGGTGCGCTATCGGCTCCGGCGCCTGCACGAGCTGACCGGGCGCTCGTTCACCGAGCCCCGCGACGTCGCCGAGCTGTCCGCGGCGCTGCACGCCCTGGGGCCGGGGTGGGCGACCGGGCGGCGGTGACGTCCCGCGGCCCGCTCAGCTCCGCGTCCGGGTGAACGACCACGCCGCGACCCACACCGCGCCCACGGTCAGCACCATGGCCCCCGGCACGTGGACGCCGAGGCTGTCCCGCGCGCCGTAGGCGGCCTGGACGAATGACGCCGCGAACACCAGCACCGCCACCACCGCAGGCCACAGCGATCCGCCGAACGGGCGGAACCAGGCGACCGCGGCGAGCGCGACGACACCGGTGACCACGTGCAGGGTGATCGCCCCGACCGCGTGCAGCTCCTCCGGCCCGCCGCCGGGGAACAGCTCACCGGCGGTGACGAACTGCCAGGCCAGGTTCAGCACCGACAGCGCGGACGCGACCTGCAGCGTCCGCAGGACGGTCACCGCCCGGGACGTCCGGACCACCGGCGTCGCGCTGTGGGTCATGGGGCTCCTCGCCTCGGGAAGGACCGGAGGATCCGGTGCGGGACAGTCTTCGCCGGTCGGCGTGTGGTCGGGGTGTGCCCGCGCCCTCGGCACGGCCCGTCAGGCGGGTGTGCGGTCGCGAGCCGGGTCGGGCGCGGTGAGGAAGTCCGTCTCCGGCGACAGCGGACGCCCGAGCCCGGCCAACACCGGGCGTGCCTCGCCGAGCTCGGCGAAGTGCTCGGAGAACCAGTCCTGCGCCGCGGCGCGGAAACCACCCGGGTCCGACGGGTGCGAGCGGCCGTGCCAGCCGCACTCGCACGCGGGCGCGTAGGCCACCGGTTCCGGCCCGGTCCGGTGGCGGACGTCGGTCCAGATGTCGGTGTAGGCACCGTCGGCGGACAGGCCCGCCACGTACCCCTCGTGGTCGTCCGAGCCGGGGATCTCGACGGCTCCGATGTAGAGCATGCGTTGATGATCCGCTCCTTCGGTGACCGCGCAACCAACCTTTCGAGTGGCGGGCGCTCCGGTCGGCAGGCGGTCGGTGGGCGGTCGATGGGGGGCGGTCGGTGTGCCATCGTCGGCGGTATGGACGGGAACGACGCGGACGCGGTCCTGGGCGCGGTGGTCGACGTGGCACGCGAGGTGTTCACCGAACGGCTGGTCGCGGTGTACGCGCTCGGCAGCCTGGCCCACGGCGGCTTCGCGCCGCTGGTCAGCGACGTCGACGTGGCGCTGGTACCGGCCGTGGTCGACGCGCGGACCCGGGAGCGGGTCGCGGCCGTCGGGGCCGCCGTGCGCGAGCGTGCGCCGGGCACGCTCGCCGACCGGCTCTCGGTGTTCTGGGCCGACCCCGAGGGCGTGCGGCACGGCCCGGGCCCGCACGGGCGGCTCCCGGCCGTCGACCGGCTGGACCTGATCGACTCCGGACGGCTGCTGCACGGCCGCGACGCCACCGGCGGAGCGGTCCGCCCGGACGGGCCGACCCTGGTCCGGGAGGGCGCGGAGTTCGCCGTGAGCCGCTTCGACGACGACTACCTGGACACGCTGCGGGACCCGGCCCGGCTCGTCGCGGGCGGCGCCCGGACCGTCACCAAGGCGGTGCTGTTCCCGGTCCGGTTCCTCCACACGCTGCACACGCACCGGATCGGGCTCAACGCCGACGCCGTCGAGCACTACGCCGGCCCGCACCGGGCCCTGGTCGCCGCCGCGGCGCAGTGGCGCGAGCACGGCCTGAGCGACCCGGTGCGCGCCCGGGTGCTGCTGGCGGCGCACCTGACCGGTCTGCACACCGAGTTCCTCGACGCCTACGCCGAGGCGATGGACCGCGCCGGCGAGACCGGCCCGGCCACCGACCTGCGGTACCGCCGCGCCCGCCTGTCCTGATCCGGGCCCGGACCCCCGTGCGTCAGCGCTTCCGGGCGGGGGCGTGCCCGACGAACGCGCCGATCCCGGTGATCGCCCGGCCCACGACCAGGGTGTTCATCTCCTTGGTGCCCTCGTAGGAGTAGAGCGCCTCGGCGTCGTTGAAGAACCGGGTCACCTTGTTCTCCAGCAGCACCCCGTTGCCGCCGAACACCTCGCGGGCCCGGGCGGCGGCGTCGCGCAGCGCGATCGTGGCCTCCCGCTTGGCCAGCGCGGCCTGCTCGTCGGTGAACGTGCCCGCGTCCTGGAGCTGGGCGACCCGCACGGCCATCCCCAGCGAGGACGTCACGTGCCCGAGGATCGTCACCAGGTGGTCCTGGATCAGCTGGTAGGACGCGATCGGGGAGCCGAACTGCTCGCGCTGCAGGGCGTAGGCCTTCGCCAGCTCGTAGACGCCCATCATGGCGCCGACCGCGTTCCAGGCGACGCCGCCGCGGGTCACCCGCAGGACGCGGTTCGTGTCCTTGAACGAGTTCGCGCGCTGCAGGCGGTTCGCCTCCGGCACCCGGGCGTCGGTGAAGGTCAGGTCCGCGTTCTGCACGGTGCGCAGCGCGAGCTTGCCCTCCATCTTGGTGGCGACGAAGCCGGGTGTGTCCTTCTCCAGCACGAAGCCGAGCACGGCCCCGTCGGAGCCCTGTGTCACGTCCCTCGCCCACACGATGGTCAGGTCGGCGAACGTGCCGTTGCCGATCCAGCGCTTGGCGCCGTTGAGGACCCAGGTGTCGCCCTCACGCCGTGCGGTGGTCTCCAGCCCGCCCGCGACGTCGGAACCGCCGTGCGGCTCGGACAGCGCGAACGCGCCGATCTTCTCCATCCGCCGCATCGCCGGCAGCCAGCGCTCCTTCTGCTCCTCGGACCCGCACAGGTCGATCGAGGACAGCGCCAGGCCGGTGTGCACGCCGAAGAACGTGGCCATCGACGGGTCGATCCGGGACAGCTCCAGGCTCACGAACGAGGTCAGCAGCTTGGAGTAGGCGCGGCGGTCCGGCCACTCGCGGCCCAGCCCGACGATGTCGAGCTCGGCGAAGCCGGGGATCAGGTCGTGCGGGAACGTGGTCGAGGCCCAGTTCTCGTCCGCGACCGGGGCGATCTTCTCCTCGGCGAAGCGGCGGACCCGGGCCAGGATCTCCAGCTCCTCGGGGTCGAGGAGATCCAGGTAGCCGTAGAAGTCGCCGGGCAGCGGCTCCAGGACGGTGTTCGTGCCGGTGCTGCTCATCGTGTGGCCTCCTGGTTGTTGCGCCGCGGGGTGGTCCGCGCGGAGAGCACGGCGGTCTCGGCGCGGTCGCGGTCGGTGGTCAGGGCGGCGTAGTCGTCGCCGTAGGCCTGCTCGGTCGCGGTGCTGAGGTGCTCGACGGTGTCGGCGTCGAGGGTGGGGTTGCCCAGGTCGGCCCAGCGACGCGCCATCCCCGGCCCGAGGTGGTCGAGCATGTGGCGAAGCCCGCCGGGGCCGCCGCCGAGGTGGAAGCTCAGGAACGGCCCGCCGGTCGCCCAGCGCGGTCCGAGCGACCCGGTGACGACGCGGTCGAGCTCGGCGGGGGAGACGACGCCGTCGCGCACCAGGGAGACGGCCTCCCGGAACAGGGCCGACTGCAGCCGGTTCGCCACGAACCCGGACACCTCCTTGTGCAGCTCGACCGGGTCCTTGCCGACCGAGCGCAGGAACTCCGCGGCGGCGTCCAGCGCCGCGCGCGAGGTGCGGTCGCCGGCGACGATCTCGACCAGCGGCAGCAGGTGCGGTGGGTTGAACGGGTGCGCGACGAGCAGCCGGGCGGCGACGCCGTCGTCGAGGTCGCGGGCGATGTCGGTGGGCATCAGCCCGGACGTCGAGGTCAGCAGCGGTGTCGCGGCCGGGGCGGCGGCGCCGATCCGGGCGAACAGCGAGCGCTTGAGGTCCAGGTCCTCCGGGCCCTGCTCCTGCACGACCTCCGCGCCCGCGACGGCGGACTCCAGGTCGGGCTCGCAGCGCACCCGCGCCAGCAGCGCCTCCGGGTCGGCGTCGAGCGACGGCGCGAACTGCCGCACGCCCGCGGCGACGACCTCTGCGAGGTCGTCGCGCGGGTCGGTCACGACGACGTCGTGGCCGTGCAAGGCCAGCAGCGTGGTCCAGGAGACGCCGATCGTGCCGGCGCCCACCTCGGTGATCCTCATGATCCGTCCTCCAGGTAGTCGTGCACGGAGGTCGCCGGCGCCAGCGTGAGGTCGGTGAGCACGTGCGATGCGGACACGATCTCGCGCACCGGCAGGTCCGCCAGCGGCGCGAGGACGTGGGAGAAGAGCTGCAGACGGGCCGGGCCCGACCAGGCGTCCTTCACCGTCAGGTCGGTGATCTTCGTCCGCACCAGGCGGGCGACCGACGGCCGCCCGGCGCCGGGGACGAGCTTGACCATCCACGTCGGGACGCCGATCTGCGCGGCGGCGGCGTCGTGGTCGAGCGGGGCGTTCTTGTAGGCCATCGTCGCGGTGGCGACCGGCAGCTCGCCCACGCGCAGCGTCCCGACCAGCGCGCCGTTGTCCACGCGCAGTGCCGGCGTGCCGAACGACTTCGGGTACGCGCTCTGCTCGCGCCCGGCGAAGACCGCCGGGGCGTTGTCGAGCCACATCCCGTGCAGGTACTCGCCCCGCTCACCGTCGAACGAGCAGGCCAGCGCCTGCCCGCACTCGGTGTAGGGGCCGAACCCGTCGACGTCGCCCATGTGCATCACCTCGAACCGCACGAGCGGGTCGCCGACCTCGAGCGGCTCGGGGACCGCGGCGCGGAACGCCTCGGCGTCGGTGCGGTAGACGATGTTGAGGTACTCGCGGTCGGTGAACCGGTGCGACCCGGCCGGGAACGCGGGAGCGGTCAGCGGCGTGGAGCCGGCCGCGAGGACGTCGGAGGCCTTCACGACGTGGCCCCCGACCCGGCGACGACGGTACCGGCCCGCACCAGCTCCTCGATCTGCTCCGGCGACCGCCCCAGCTCGCGCAGCAGCGCGACGCTGTCCTGCCCCAGCGACGGGCACGGCGACCGCATCCCGGCCGGCGTCCCGGACAGCTTCACCGGGAAGCCGATCGACCGGTAGCGGCCCTCGGTGGGGTGCTCGGACTCGGTCAGCACGCCGCCCTCGGTGACGTAGGGGTCGTTCTCGGCCTCGTCGATCGCGAGCACCGGCGCGAACGGGATCGAGTACTCGGCGCAGAGCCGGGCCCACTCGTCGGTCGTGCGCTCCGGGGACAGCCCGCCGATCAGGCCGTAGAGGTCCTCCTGGTGCGCGGACAGCGCCGCGCCGTCGGCGAATCGCGGGTCGTCGGCCAGGTCCTCGCGGCCGGCGGCGCGGAAGAAGTCGGCGATGTTGCGCGGGGTGTAGGGCAGGATGCAGGCCCACCCGTCCTTCGTCGCGACGGCCTGGTGCCCGGCGGCCATCGACCGGTTGAACCCGGTCGGTCCCTGCTCCGGCACGAACGTGTGCCCGGACAGGTGCTCGACCAGGTTGAACGCGAGCATCGTGTCGTTCATCGGCACCTCGACGACCTGGCCCTGCCCGGTCGCCTTCTGGTGGATCACCGCGGCCAGCACCGAGTAGACGATGGTGAGCGCACAGACCTTGTCGGCCAGGATCGTCGGCGCGTACGACGGCGTGCCGGTGGCCCGTCGCATCAGGTCCACCATGCCGGACGAGGCCTGCACGATCTCGTCGTAGGCGGCCCGGTCGGCCAGCTCGGAGTCCGAGCGGAAGCCCTGGGCGCGGCAGTAGACCAGGCGCGGGTTGTGCGCGGTCAGCGTCTCCCCGTCGAGGCCGAGACGCTCCAGCGCGCCCGGGCGCATGTTCGTCACCAGCACGTCGGCGGTCGCGACCAGGTCCAGGAACGCGGCGTGTCCCTCGGGGGACTTGAGGTCGAGGGCGATGCTGCGCTTGTTCCGGTTGACGTTGAGCGCCAGCGCGCCCATGCCCTCGTGGCGCTGGGGGTGCGTGCGCCGCACCATGTCCCCGCCCGGGGACTCGACCTTGATCACGTCGGCTCCGAGGTCGCCGAGGATCTGGGTCGCGTACGGGCCCATCACCACCGAGGCGAGGTCGATCACGCGGACGCCCGTCAGAGCGCCTGTCCCGTTGTCCATCACGGTCCTTCCGCTGTCGTTCTCTCCGGCTGTCGTTCTCGCCGCACGGCCATAACGTTAGGCATGCTCACGAACCTACGCAATGTGAGATAGGGTTACCCATATGGATAGGCCGCATGCGCATCACCGCACCATCGATCGGGTGGCATCGCTGCTCGACGTCGTGGTGGGCCGGCCCGGCGGCGTCACCCTGACCGGGTTGGCGCACGCGGTCGACGCCCCGGTCTCGTCGGTCCAGAAGCTCGTGGACGGGCTGACCGCGGTCGGGTTCCTGGACGAGCACGACCGCCGGTACTCGCTCGGACCCGCGCCCTACGTGCTGGCGCTGCGGGCCGGGCTGCCGCCGGTGCAGTCGGTGCGCCACGCCCGGCTGGCGGCACTGAGCGAGCGGCTCGGGGTCCCGGTGCTGCTCGCGGTGCGGGTCGGCGACGACGCCGTCTACGTCGACTGGGCAGGCGCCGACGAGGCGTTCGACGTCGCGATCTCCGCACAGGTGCGCCGTCCGCTGCTCGACACCGCCGCCGGCCGGGTGCTGTTCGCGCACCTGCCGGAGGCGGCCCGGCGCGAGATCGCCCTGGCCGCCCACGCCGACGCCCCGGCCGCCGTCGTCGCCGTCCTCGACGACGCCGCGGCGGTACGCGAGCGGGGCGCCGAGACCGGCCACAGCGGGCCCCTGCTGCCCGGCGCGACGGCCGTCGCGGTCCCGGTGTACCGCGACGGGCAGGTCGTCGCCGCGGTGTCGGCCGCGGACCGCCGCGGCGTGCTGGGGGGCCGGTGGGACGCCACCGCGACGACGCTGGCCGACGCGGTGCGCGACATACAGGAGTAGAGACGGCCGGGGTCCGGTCAGAGCCCGCCGTGCTGGTCGATGACCTTGCCGAGCAGCGCGGCGAGCCGGCGCCGCTCGTCGGCCGAGAGCGACGCGACGCTCTCCTCGTTGAGCCGGAGGACGACGGGGTAGGCGTCCGCGAGCCGCGCCCGTCCGGCCGCCGTGACGTGCACCGTGGCCGACGTGCCGCGCCGGGCGGTCGTGCGGTCGAGCAGCCCGCCCTCCTCCAGCCTGCGCAGCAGCTCTCCCATGCTCTGCGGGGTGATCGACGCGCGGCGGGCGAGCCCGGCCTGGCTGAGCCCGTCGTCGGCCGCGACGATCGCGAGCACGCTGAACTGGCGGGGGTTGATCCCCTGGCGTCGCAGCCCGGACAGCCACGGCCGGGAGACGAGCTCGCCCGCCCGGACCAGCAGGTAGCCGAGCTGGTCCCCGGGCTGCAGGGGCCGGGGGTCGTCGGGGGAGTTCTCGGTGCCATCCATAAGGAGCCTTATGCTAGCATCAGCCTCCTTATGGTCACCGTGGTCGCCCCCCGCACCCTCCGCCCGGCGCTGGTCGTGTCGCTGGTCGGCTTCGCGTGGTGGTTCTTCGGCAACCTCTACGAGGCGGTCGTGATCTCGCCGAACTGGGTCACCGACAGCCCGGCCCAGCTCACCCGGCTGCACGAGTTCTTCGTCGTCACCGGGCCCACCCTCTACTTCATCCCGGCGAACCCGGTGGCCGTGGTGGTCTTCTGGGCGGCGCTCGTGATCGGACGCCGCGTCCTGCCGCGCCGGCTCGCGGCCGCGGCCCTCGTCGCGTCGGTCCTGCTCGTCGCGCTCACGGCGGTGATCGTGGCGGTGCTGGTGCGGGGCCTGTTCGGGGCCGACTACCTCGACCACGCCGACCGGCTCGTCGACTACGCGAGGTGGTGGAACGTCGCGAACGCCGTCCGGATGGCACTGACCGCCACCTGCCTGGTGCTCGTGTGGCGGATGCTGCGTCGCCTCTGACGGCGCGCGACACGCAGGAACGTGACGGCCTCAGCGCAGCGCGGTCAGCACCTGCTCCTGCCACATCCGGAAGAACTCCTCGTGGTGCCCGCCGATCTGCTGGACGTAGAGCTCGTCGGCGCCGGCGTCGAGGAAGGGCTGCGCCGCGGCGCGGTGGCGCTCCGGGTCCGGCCCGCAGGCGAACTGCTCGGCCGCGGTCTGCAGCGGGATCGTCGCCGCGGCGGCCTCGAAGTCCTGCGGCCGGGGCAGGACCTGGGCGAGCTGCCCGCCGAGCATGTCGTTCGGCCACGTCCGGTGCGCGGTCTCGACACCGGCCTGCTCGGTCTCGGCCCAGCACACCTTCAGGCCCGCCTGCACCGGGCCGCGGCCGCCGGCGTCGCGGTAGGTGCGGATCAGCTCGCCGTCCGGGGCGACCGTGCAGTACCCGTCGCCGATCCGGGCCGCCAGCTCGGTGGCCTGCGGCCCGAAACCGGACACGTGGATCGGCACGGGCTCGTCCGGGACGGTGTAGATCCGCGCGTCGTGCACCTCGTAGTGCGTGCCGTGGAAGCTGACCTGACGACCGGTGTGCAGCAGGCGGATCAGCTCGACGGCCTCCTCGAGCATCTCCAGCCGGACCCCGACCGAGGGCCAGGGGTCGCCCAGGATGTGCTCGTTGAGCGCCTCGCCGCTGCCGACGCCGAGCACGAACCGGCCGTCGAGCTGCACCGCCGCCGTCGCCGCTGCCTGGGCGATGACCGCCGGGTGGATCCGGACGGTCGGGCAGGTCACCGCGGTCGTCACCGGGATCGACACCGCTTCCGAGAGCGCTCCGATCACCGACCACACGAAGGGACTCTGCCCCTGCGCCTCGGTCCAGGGGTGGAAATGGTCGGAGATCCACAGCCGTTCGAACCCGGCCGCCTCGGCCATCCGCGCCTGGCGCACCAGCTCGCGCGGGCCGTACTCCTCACAGGACAGGAAGAACCCGAAGCTCGTCATGATCCGCGCGTACCCGGGCCGGGCGCGCCGAACCACGAGCGGCCCGGCCGGGCCTCGTTTGGACCCGTCCTGTGCGGGTACGCCGGGCCCGATGCGACTCGACTGGCTACGAACCACGACCACCGACGACGGCCCGTTCGCGACCGTCGTACTCGACGTCACCCAGGACACCCCGGACGGCGCCGAGCAGGTCCGGCTGCGCTGGCGCTCCGCGCGCGAGGACCTGGCGCGCCAGGGCGCCGACGACAAGGCGCTGGACCGGCTCGAGGAGGCCGTCACCGGAGCGGGCGCCTCCGACGGCACGGGCGGACGGGTGCTCGTCGCGGGTGCCGACGGCGTGCTCGTCGACCGCGTCGTGGACACCCCGCCCGAGCGCGGACTCGCCCACTGGGGCACCACGCCGGACCTGCTCTCGGTGGCCACGGCCGTACCCGAGGTGATCCGCACCGTCGTCGCGAGCATCGACGAGGAGGGCGGCGAGGTCCGCGGACCGGGGGACACCGAGGCCCACCGGGTGCGGGGCGACAGCTCCGGCCCGGTGCACAAGACCTCGCCCGGCGGGCCGTCCGACGGGCCGGTGCAGGAACGGGTCGAGGAGACCTGGCGGCGCAACGCCCAGGCCGTCGCGGCCGAGGTCGACACGGCCGTGCGCTCCGGCGCCGCCCAGCTGGTCGTCCTGCTCGGCGACGCCCGGTCCCGGTCCCGGCTGCGCGACGAGCTGTCCGCGGGCAGCGTCGAGCTGGTGGCCGAGATCGAGCACACCGGGGGACAGCCGTCGGCCGAGCTGCCCGACACCGTCGTCGCCGCCGCCGACGACGTCCGGACCCGGCGGCGTTCCGAGGCCCTGGAGCGTTTCGCCGCGGCGGCCGGTCGCAGCGACGGTCTCGCCGTGACCGGACTCGCCGACGTCGCCTCCGCGACCCGGGCGCACGCGGTCGAGGTACTGGTCCTGGACCCGGAGCGCAGGCCCACCGACGAGCTCTGGCTCGGCGCCGATCCGAGCGAGGTCTCCCTGCAGCGTGACGAGCTGGTCGCGCTCGGCCGCGAGCCGGGCGCCACCGCCGAGGCGGCCTCCGCGCTGGTGCGGGCGGCGGTGTCGACCGACGCCGAGCTGGTGCTCGCCGGCCCGGGCGCCGGGACGGGCGTGGAGCTGAGCGACGGCGTCGGAGCGGTGCTGCGCTTCCCGATCGGCCCCGGCTCCTGACCCGTTCCGGGTACTGCACGGCGGGTACGGGGGCTCGTCGTGCCTGCGGCCGGGGCCGTGACCGTCGGCGCAGGCCGCACGCCCGGTTCTTGTACGCTCGCGGCACCGTCCCGCAGCCGGACGTGGGCGCGTGTCGAGGGACGATCCGGTCACCGGAGAAGGTGAGTGCGCGATCGAGGGGGACTCGATGGACCATGTGGACGCCGATCGCCTGCGTCGCACCCTGCAGGGCCCCGAGGACCGCAGCGCCCACGCGCAGGTCCCGTCGCCCCATGCCGTGGTTCCGCTGCTGCGGGACATCCTGGACACCGCGGTGCGCGACGTGCCGGGCGCCGAGGGCGCGGGGATGACGCTGTTGCTCGACGACCCGCTCGTGCGCCGTCCCCGCGTCCAGAGCCTGGTCGGGGGCTGGGGCGAGTGCGAGGAGGGGCCCTGTGTGGACGCCATGCGGGCCCGGCGGGTCACCACGTTCCTGGTCCACGACGTCGAGTCGGAGACGTCGGCACGCTGGCCCGACTACGCCGCGGCGGCGGCCCGGGTCGGGGTGCGCAGCGTCCTGTCGTTCGTGATGGCACCCCCGGACGCCACACCCGCGTCGGTCTCGTTCTACGCCGGCCGGCCGGGAGAGCTGACCGAGCAGGACCGCGCGACCGGCAGCGTGTTCGTGATCCAGGCCGCGGTCGCGCTCTACGGTGCCGCGCAGGTCGGCCGGATGCTCGCGGCGCTGGAGACACGCGACGTGATCGGCCGGGCCACCGGCATCCTGATGGAACGCTTCGGGCTCGACGACCAGCAGGCCCTCGCGATGCTGGTCAGCAGCTCGCAGGACACGAACACACCGCTCACCGACATCGCCGTCTGGCTGAGCACCCAGGGCAAGCCGCAGGTCTCCTGACCGTGACGACCCGGCTCGAGGCGGGTGCCGACGTGCCCGGCTGCCCGAAGCACATGACCTACGGACCCTGCGGCGGCGTCCGCGACGACCTGGGGTGCGAGGTCGAACCGGTGCCGTGCCCGTTCGTCGCCGCGCCCGGGCCGGTCCGGTGGACCGGCCCGACGGCGCCGCCACGGCCGGAACCCGACCTGTTCGTCCGCGCCCGGGGCCGCCCGGTCGTGCTGACCGACCTGTCCGTGCCGCCCTACGACGCGGCGACCCTGCAGCGCACCGTGGCCGGGCTGTCCGACGCCTGCGACGCGATCCTGGTCGGCGAGCACCACGACGACCCCGACTTCCCGCCGACGATGCTCGCCTCGCTCGTCCGGGACGCCGGCGGCCATCCGTGGATCACCCTGACCTGCCGCGACCGCAACCGCGTCGTGCTGGAGCAGGAGCTCGCCGGCCTGGCCGCGACCGGGACCGACGGCGTGTTCTGCGTGACCGGCGACGCCCGGGCACCCGGCGTGCGCCCGGACGTCACGCAGGTCTTCGACCTCGACGGCACCCGGCTCACCGGGCTCGCCGCCGCGGCCGGCCTCCCGGTCGCCGTCCCGGAGGCCCCGGACGCCCCGCCCCGCGGCCACCGTGCCGGGCGCCTGGCCCAGAAGCAGCTCGCCGGCGCCCAGCTGGCCGTGCTCAACCACGCCGGCTCGGCCGCGCGCGTCGCAGCGTTCGCCGCGGCGGTGCGCGCCGAGGGCGCGTCCCTGCCGATCGTGGCCGGTGTGGCCGTCTACACCGACGAGCCGTCCGCGCGGCGGCTGCAGGCCTACCCGGGCCTGGAGCTGGACCCGCGCCGGGTCGAGGCGGTGCTGGCCGCGCCGGACCCGGTCGCCGCCGGGATCGACGCCGCCGTCGCCGAGGCCCGCGAGCTGCTGGCCGTCGACGGCGTGGCCGGGGTGAACCTGTCCGGGCGCGGCACGTCGGCCGGTCTCGGCGAGTCGACGGCGATCAAGGCCGAGATCGGCAGGCGGATCCGGTCCGGCACCTGAGGCGTCCGGGGGTGGAACGGTGCCCGGTGGGGTACCACCGGGGATGACCGAGAGCGGCGGGACCCCGATGGAGGCCGAGTTCGACACGGTCGCGCGCTGGACCGAGGAGGTCGTCGGGCGGCTCGGCCCGGAGCACGCGATCCCGGCCGGCTGCCGCGGCAGCGCCAGCCCGGCCGGCCTGGACTGGCTCCTCCGGACGTGCGGGGTCGGCACCGGGACGCGCCTGGTCGACGTCGGCGGAGGCGTCGGGGGACCGGCCGGGTACGCCGTCCGGCACGCCGGTGCCGCCCCGGTCGTGCTGGACCCGATGTTCGGGGCGTGCCGCGCGGCGTCGCGGCTGTTCGGGGTGCCGGCGCTCGCCGCGGACGGCGAGCGGCTCCCGATCGCCGCCGGTGCCGCCGACGCGGTCTGGTGCCTGGGCGTGGTGTGCACCGTCCGGGACAAGACCGGGCTGCTCCGCGAGATCCGCCGGGTCCTGCCCGCCGGTGGCCCGCTCGGTCTGCTGGTCGTGGTCGGGGACGAGGAACGCCCGCCCGGGGCGCCGGAGGGGAACTCGTTCCCGACCCGCCGGGTCCTGCGCGAGGCGCTGCGCGAGAGCGGGTTCCGGGTGCGGGCCGAGACCGACGTCGACGACCTGCCGGAGCCCCCGCCCGACTGGACGGCCCGCACGGAGGAGTTCGAGCACGCCCTGCGTGAGGCCCACGGCGAGGACCCCCGCTTCGCCGAGGCCGAGGACCAGTCGCAGCGGCTGGCGGCTCTGGCCCGGGACGGGCACGTCGCCGTCCGGCTGCTGCACGCCGTCGCCTGCTGAGCCGTCTCCTGCGGCCGTGGGCGCCGGCGGTGGCAGGATCACCGGTGTGAGTGACGAACGGATAGAGGTACGGCGCACCATCTCCGCGGACCCGTCGGAGGTCTTCCGGGTGCTGCGCGACCCGAAGGGCCACGTGGCCATCGACAGTTCCGGCATGCTGATGTCCGCGACCGGCGACCCGGTCGGCGCCGTCGGTGACGAGTTCGTGGTGCACATGGACCGCGAGTCCCTCGGCGACCGGCCGATGGGCCGCTACGACGTGACCGTGAAGATCGCCGCCTACGAGCCGGACCGCGAGATCGCCTGGACGATCGTCGGCGTCTCCCGCCCGGTCATCGGCCACGTCTTCGGCTACCGGGTCGAACCCGCCGCCGGGGGCTCGCTGGTCACCTCCTACTACGACTGGTCCGACATCCACCCGGAGTGGCGCGCGAAGAACGTCTTCCCGATCATCTCCGAGCAGGCGCTCAAGGCGACCCTGGGCATCCTCGCCCGCACCGTGCAGGACGGCGACGGGGCCGGCTGATACCCAGAATTGGGTAACTCCCGCGCCCGCGGCGAACCGCCACGACCGCAGCCTCCGATCACCCGGGGTCAGCGTTCGACGACTCCGGGAAGGCAGCGGTGGTGGCGATGACGGAGGCGACGTCGTGATCGGCTACCGGCGGGTCGCGCAGACGGTCCCCGCTCCGGGCGTGTACGGCGACGGGCCGGTCTACCTGCGGGTGCACCGGCGCACCGCGGGCGAGCGGTGGCCGGTGCCCGGCTACGAGCGCGAGGTCAACGACCACGAGCTGGAGAACGACGCGACCTACGACTGGGTCCGGGTGCCGCACAACAGCCGGGCCGCGTTCGTCCAGCTCGACCGGCTCGTCGGCGAGCTCCGGATCCCCACGCGCGCGATCACCGTCGTGCGGCTCCGCCGCCCCGGGCAGGGAGAGGGAGACTGAGCGGAGCCGGCAGGGGCACCGGCAGGGGTGGAGGGGTGGGGCGTGGAGCATCGGTTCGAGTACCAGGGCAGGCCCGGACGGGTCGTGTTCGGCGCCGGGCGACGCGCCGAGCTCGGCGCGGAGGCCGAACGGCTCGGCCTGCGCCGGGTCCTGGTCGTCACCACCCCCGGCCGCGCCGACCTGGCCGCCGAGACGGCCTCGACGCTGGGTGACCGCCTCGCCGGGCTGCACCCGCACGCGGTGATGCACGTACCGGCCGAGGTCGCGGCGCGGGCCGTGGACCGGGCCCGCGAGCTCGGCGCGGACGGGTGCGTCGCGGTCGGCGGCGGTTCCGCGGTCGGCCTGGGCAAGATCGTCGCGCGGGACACCGGCGTCCCGCTGCTGGCCGTGCCGACCACCTACGCCGGCTCCGAGGCCACCCCGATCTGGGGCATCACCGAGGACGGGCGCAAACGCACCGGCCACGACCCCCGGGTGCTGCCGGTGACCGTGGTCTACGATCCCGAGCTGACCCTGTCGATGCCGGTCCGCCTGGCCGCGGAGAGCGGGCTCAACGCGCTGGCGCACGCCGCGGAGACCCTCTACGCGCCGGACGTGTCCCCGGTGACGTCGCTGGTCGCGGCCGGCGCGGCCAGGTCGCTGGCCGCCGGGCTGCCGCGGGTGCTGGCCGACCCGTCGTCGGTGCCGGCCCGCGCCGAGGTCCTGCAGGGCGCCTGGCTGGCCGGCTGGTGCCTGGCCTCGGCGACCATGTCGCTGCACCACAAGCTCTGTCACACCCTCGGCGGGACGTTCGGCCTGCCCCACGCACCGACCCACGCCAACGTCCTCGCGCACGTGCTGGCGTTCAACCTGCCCGCCGCGCCGGTTGCGGACGCGGCGCTGCGCGAGGCGCTGGGCACCGACGACGTCCCGGGGCGGGTGCACGCGCTGGTGGCCGAGCTCGGCGCGGCACGGTCGCTGGCCGACCTGGGCCTGCCCGCCGACGCGGTCGACCGGGTGGTCGAACTGGCCACCGCCGACCCGTACGCCAACCCGCGGCCGGTCACCCCCGAGGGCGTCCGGACGATCCTGGCGGCGGCGCTGGTGGGCGCCCCGCCGGCCGGCGCCGCCGGTCCGGCTGGGCCGGACGGCGCCGTGCGCACGTCCGACCGGGGGCGAATCGCGTAATTCACCCCGTCGGGCCGCATAAAAGGGTTACCGTGATGACAACCACGGCGGCCGCTGGTCGACGTGGGTGAACCTCGACCGGAACGGGTGTCGCCGCACGTCGGTGCGGGAAGTCGTCCTCCGGGGAGACCACGCAGAGACCACGCGACGGAACCGGGTGCTGGGGAGCCACCGGGTCCGTCGGTACCGGGGCCCGGGGATCGACCGCTTCGGGGGCGGCCGATACCCGGGCCCCACCATCGTCCCCGGTCGCGTGTGAGGTCCCCGGTGGCGGGTACCCGACTCTTATGTTGGATCGTCTGCGCGAGAAGCTCGGCCACAGCACGGCCGAGGACGTCGAGAGCAACCCGACCCTGGCCAACAGCCGGCCGGAGGGGGGCGCGGACACCGACGAGGGCGACAGCGCCTCGACCACCGGCAGCGGCGACACCGGTGAGTACGTCGGCCGCGTCGCCGGTCAGCCGGAGTTCGACGAGGACTCCGGCGCCGAGGCCCGGGCCGAGGAGGGGGAGAAGAACTGAGGCCGGCGGCGGGTGCACCTAGTCTGGGGTGATGGACACCGTGGGCGCCAGGGCTCCGTTCACCCTGGACGAGCAGCTGTGCTTCGCGTTGCACTCCGCGTCGCGGGCGATGACCGGCTGCTATCGACCCCTGCTCGAGCCCCTCGGCCTGACCTACAGCCAGTACGCGCTGCTGCTCGTGCTGTGGGAGAGCGGCGCCGTGTCCCAGGGCGAGCTCGGCGACCGCCTGTTCCTCGACAGCGGCACCCTGTCGCCGCTGCTGCGACGTCTGGAGTCACGCGGCCTGGTGTCGCGCCGGCGCAGGCCCGAGGACGAGCGGACGGTCGAGGTCGCGGTCACCGCCGAGGGCGAGGCCCTGCGTGACCGGGCGTCCGCCGTGCAGTCGCGGGTGCAGGCCGCCACCGGGCTCTCCACCGAGGAGCTGGGCCGGATGCGCGACGACCTGCACCTGCTCGCCGAACGCCTGCGGCGGGCCGAGAACACACGGGTGCTCATCGACGACGACCCCGCGGACCCGGGCGTCGGACGCCACGCCGGCTGATCCACTGCGGCGGGCGCCGGCCGGGCCCGTTCAGCGCGGGGCCGGCGTGCGCACCTGATCCAGGATCGTCCTGCTGATCGCCCGGTCGAGCAGGTCCAGGACGTCGCCGCGGGTCCGCTCCGGGGCGTCGTTCCAGCGGACGAGCTCACGCATCCGGGCCCGCCGCACGACCGGGGCCACCGCCGCGCCGGGCCGGTCGACGGGGCGGCCGTGTCGCTCGCCGAGGGCGTCGCAGAGCCGGTCCATCGACGGCCCGGAGTCCCGGTCGACCCGGGTGAACGCGCCACCCGCGTGCCCGGCGACGGCGACGGCCGCGACCAGGCACGCGCCCTCGAGCATGTCCGGGGTCGGTATCGGGCCGAACAGCCTCTCCCGCCACGACCGGGGCGCCGTCTCGTACCAGCGGTGCTGCAGCCAGCCGCGGTCCACGACGGCGCGTGCGGTCTCGAGCACCGCCCGGACCCGTTCGTCGCCGGATGCCGGCGGGGCCGGAGCCGGCGGGCCGATCGGATGCGGTGCGGTTCGGCGGTCGACGATCGTCCGGGTCATGGCTGCGCTCCTCGGCGTGACCTCCCGAGTATGACGTTCCGAGTGTGACCCATGACGCCCCGATCCGCACGGTTCGCACGATCCGCACGGTCCGCACCCACCGGGGTCCGGTGGGCCACCGGACGACCCCCGGCGTATGCTTGCCGGCAGGCAAACGAACGGAGGTCCGGTGTCCGACGTCTTCGACCACGACGACCTCGCCCGGCTCAGGATCGCGCTCGCCCGGATCGGGCGCACCGTCGACCGGCAGGTCCGCGGCGACGCGCTGACCCGAACCCAGGTGTCGGTGCTGGGCACGGTGGCCCGGCTCGGGCCGATCGCGATGGGGGAGCTGGCCGAGATCGAGGGCGTCAACCCGACGATGCTGTCCCGCATCGTCGGGAAGCTCGAGACCCAGGGCCTGCTCGCCCGGGAGGCAGACCCGGGCGACCGCAGGGTCGTGCGGGTCGCGGTGACCGGGGACGGGCGGCGGACGCAGGAGCACCTGCGGGCCGAGCGGACCCGAGTCCTCGACGAGCACCTGCGGCGGATGCCCGAGCCGCACGGCCGTGACCTGCTCGCCGCCCTCCCGGCGATCGAGGCCCTGGCCGACGTCCTCGGCCCGCGTCCGGTCCGCGACACCCCCGACACCGACACCCCCGACACCGACCCCGACGCCACCGCCGGCACCGACACCGACCCCGGCCCCGGCACCGACCGATCCGGCGGCGCGCTCGTCGCCGACGAGAAGGTCCGGTGAGGGCGACGCTGCAGGACCGGGTCGTCACACCGCTGCGCCGGCTGCGCGGGCAGACGTTCGCCTCGCTGGCCAACCCGAACTACCGCCGCTACATCACCGGCCAGGCCACCTCCCTGGTCGGGACGTGGATGCAGACCGTCGCGCAGTCCTGGCTGGTCTACCAGCTGACCGGGTCGCCGGCCGTGCTCGGCACGGTGATCGCCGTCCAGACGCTGCCGATGCTGGTACTGGGCCCCTACGGCGGCGTCGTCGCGGACCGGATGGACAAGCGCAGGCTGATGATCGGCCTGCAGACGATGATGGGCGTGCAGGCGCTGCTGCTCGGCGTCCTGACCGTCACCGGGACGGTGCGGCTGTGGCACGTGTTCGTCCTCGCCGCGCTGCTGGGCCTGAACAACTGCTTCGAGAACCCGGCCCGGCAGGCGTTCGTCCTGGAGATGGTCGGCCCGGTCGACCTGCGCAACGCGGTGAGCCTGAACTCCGTGCTGGCCAGTTCGGCCCGCGCGGTCGGGCCCGCGGTGGCCGGGATCGTGATCGCGACCGGCGGGATCGGGTTCTGCTTCCTGCTCAACGCGACGAGCTTCGTGGCCGTGGTCGTCTCGCTGCTACGCCTGGACACGTCCCGGCTGACCCCGTCCGAGCCGGCGCCGCGACGGCCCGGGCAGCTGCGCGAGGGTTTCGCCTACGTCCGGGGGACCCCGGAGCTGGCGGTGCCGCTGCTGATGATGGCGCTGGTCGGCTGCCTGGCCTACGAGTTCCAGGTCGTGCTGCCGGTGGTGGCCTCGGAGACGTTCGCCGGGGACGGCAGCACCTACGGGTTCCTGACCGCTGCGATGGGCGTCGGGGCGGTGGCCGGCGGGCTGGTCGTGGCGGCGCGGGGCCGGACCGGGATCCGGGCGATGGTGTGGACCTCGATCGCGTTCGGCGTGGTGCTGGCCGCCGCCGCGGCGGCACCGACTCTCTGGGCGGTGATGGTGGCGATGGCGCTGGTGGGGGCCGTGAGCGTGGCGTTCCTGTCGCAGGGCAACAGCACCCTGCAGCTCACGGCCGCCCCGCACATGCGGGGCCGGGTGATGGCGTTGTGGGCGGTCGCGTTCCTGGGATCGACGCCGATCGGCGGCCCGATCGCCGGCTGGGTCAGCGAGCACTTCGGCGGACGTGGCGGCCTCGCCCTGGGCGCGGTCACCTGCCTGGTCGCGGCCGGTCTTGGAGCGCTGACGCTGCGCCGCGCAGCGGCCGGCCCCGGCCCGCAGACCCCGGCCAGGCGCCCCGCGTCGGCGCCGGCCGAGCCCGCCTGAGCGTCGGACACGCGCTACCCCGACACGTGCCGGGTCCTCGAGACGCCAAGTGATCGCCGGCCGGGTCCCGATCGGGGCCACGGGTGACCTCGATCG